>DASXOF010000184.1:0-20943 GCA_036494495.1 Solirubrobacterales bacterium
GCATCGCGACATTCTATCTAGAATGTCGCGTCGGAGAGATGGCGCCGCTCGTGGGGTCCGCAGCTGGTCCCGGTTGCGTACGCTGGCCTCCGTGGATGCGCTCGCCGAGTTCCGGGCTGCAACGGAAGCCAATGATCTCGACCGATTCGTGGCCACTTTGGCGCCAGACGCCGAGCTTGTCTCTCCACTGCTGGCCCGTGGAGTGATCCGCGGCAAGGAGGATCTGCGACTGCCCTTCGAGGCGGTCTACGGCAGCCTCTCCGAGCTGCGCTGGACGGATGAGGTGAGGGAAGGTGACCGGGGCTTCGCGATCGCCGAAGCACGTATCGGTCCGTTCAGGATCGACGATGCGATGGTGTTCGAGCTCGATTCGGAGGGACGGATCAGACGCTTGAGGCCGCACCTTCGCCCCTGGCTTGCCACCACCTGGTTCGCCCTGGCGGTCGGTGCCAGGGTGGCACGCCATCCTGGAGTTCTATGGCGGGCTGTTAGCTAACCGTGCCTCTCGCTGAGCTCGCGAAGCCGCTCGGCGCTGCGCTCGTCCATTGGCAGGAAGGTCTCGATCGCGAGGCTTGCCGCGTTCACCTCCAGCGGTGCACCGATGGTGGCGATCACGGTGAAGAGGCTGACCTCGCCGAGGGGCGTGCGCAGGTCCAGTGAGATCACCGGTCGGGTCGCTTGGCCGCCAGGTGGGTCTTTGGGGAGGTAGAGCTCGACCTCGTCGATCAGGTGGCTGAGGGCCGGATCGGCATCCTCGCGGCTCCTGCGTCGCAGCTTCGTAATCAGCGGCGCGTTGCAGGCCGCGGTCATCGACGAGATCTTCGGCAGGCCGCCGGGGTGGACGCCGAGGCGGAGCATGTTGATCGGGGGCTCGAGGAGCTCGGGGTCGACCCCGTCCCAGAGGAGCGAGGCGGCGCGATTGGACTCGATCAGGTTCCAGAGCCCGTCGACGATCAAGGCGGGGTTTGGCTCGTGTGCCTCCAGCAGCCCGCTCAGCGACTCGCGCAGGGGCTGCATGATCTCGCCGTCGTAGGGCTGCTCCAGGTAGGGAGGGGCGAATCCGCCGGCGAGCAGCAGGCGGTTGCGCTCGGCGATCGGCAGGTCGAGGTGCTGGGCGAGGTGCACGAGGAGCTGGCGGCTCGGGCGCGAGCGGCCGGTCTCGACGAAGCTCAGGTGCTTGGTCGAGAGACTCGCGTCCAGCGCCAGCTCCATCTGGGTCAGCCGCCGTTGGTGGCGCCAGAAGCGGATCAGCTCGCCGGCGGTCTGCGGCTCCCTCTCGGTCTGGACGGCCACCGCGCCAACGGTAGCGATCGCTGGCATCAACTCCATTACCTCGGAGGTAACGGCTCACGGCTTTTTACATCGGAGGTAATCGACCCGCGGCCGCCGCTGGGGAAAGGTTTGCCGGCAATGAGCAAGTGACTGCAGGAGGAGACGAGATGAGCGCAGCAGCTGGTCCAACCGAGACCGGGCAGAGCAGGGCGGAGAAGCTCGCCGAGCGCTATCTGGCGGCCTGGATGGAGCCGGATCGTGAGCGCCGCCGGGCGGCGATCGCCGGTGTCTGGAGCGAGGACGCGGTTCACATCCTCCAGCCGACCGAGGAGGTCTACGAGGCCGCCGATCAGCGGGCCGTCAACCCGACCTGGCAGGTGCGCGGCCATGACGAGCTCGAGGCGAGGGTGACCTCGGCCTACGAGGATTTCGTCGCCACCGGCCAGATGATCTTTCGGGTGCAGGGCGGGGTCAAACGCCTGGGGGACGTCGTCACCTGGCGCTGGGAGGGGGTCTCGCCTGACGGCGGCGAGGTGCTCGGCGGGGGGCTCGAGTTCGTCTTCCTCGCCGCCGACGGCCGGATCGCGACTGACTATCAATTCGTCGGGTGAGCTGCCCCGCGGGACAGCTTCGCCGACCGCCGCGGCTCAGGCGCGCTGCCGTGCTTTCGCGGTGAGGTGCTGCTCGAGCGTGTCGGCGATCAGCCCGTCGATGAAGGCTCTGGGGATCCGGTCCCCGACCAGCGCGCGATAGAGGATCGGTCCGCAGAGCGCATCGAGGGCGGCATCGACGTCGAACCCGGGCGAGAGCTCGCCGGAGGCGATTCCGCGCTCGAGCATCTCGCGCTCGCTGCGGCGTTGGGGCTCGAGGTAACGCCGGCGGAAGGTGCCGGCCATCTCCGCGTCGTGCTGGGCCTCGCCGATCAAGGCGAGCAGCACCTTGCCCGCAGGCTCTTTGACCAGGAAGCGCGCAAAGCTGCGCAGGTAGCGGCGGGTGCTCTCCACCGCGGAGCCTGCGTCCGGGATGGCCAGGCGCTGCTGCGCGTCGTCGACCAGGGTGTCGAGGAGGATGTCGACTTTGGAGGGCCACCAGCGGTAGATCGTCTGCTTGGCGACGCCGGCGCGCGCGGCGATCCCCTCGACCGTAACGCCCCCGAAGCCGCGCTCGACCAGCAGGTCGTCGGCGGCGTGGAGAACCGCGAGGCGCGCGTTCTCGTCGCGCCGATGCGGGGCGCGCCCTTTCGAGGTGCGGGTCCTTTCAGCGGCGGACATCGAAGTGGTCGGACGATATCTCCCGGCGGGTCATCGCGGCCGGGCTCACTCGCCCTGGTGTCGCAGCTGCTCCACCAGGCAGGCGGCGAGGAGCGTCGCGATGGCGGCGCTGAAGGCGAGGCCCGCGCTGCGCAGGCCGACAACCTGGGTGAGCGCACCGACGCCGACGACCGGAAGAGCCAGCATCAGGTAGAGAACCAGGAAGAAGGTCGACGCGGTCTCGGCCCGCCGCGCCTCGGGCGAAAGGCGGGTTATCGCCGGCAGTCCGGCGCCGATCGAGAGGCCGGCGGCGAAGCCCAGGACGGCGGAGCCGACCAGCAAGGGGGCCAGCGTCCGGCTCGCGAGAGAAAGCGCGATCAGGGCGATCGCCACCAGCATTCCGACGGAGCCGCCCGGGATCGCCAATCGCTCGGGCAGCCGGCGCACCAGCACCTGGCCGACGGCGACGGAGGCGAAGGTGAGGCCGGCCGGCAGGCCGAATAGGGCGAGGTTGTCGTGATGCAGTTCCTGGGAGATGAACAGCGAGGCGGTGGCAGCCAGAAGACCGGTCGCGGCGAAGCCGGATCCGCCGGCGAGCGAGAGCCTGACGAAGATCCCCCTCACCTCGCTCGGCACGGTGGGGCGCATCCGCACCCGCGCCCTGCGCCGGCGGGTGACGGTCTCGGGAACGACGCACAGCCCGAGCAGTGCGAGGGCGACCAGCGCCAGGTCGATCCAGTAGGGGAGCCGCAGGGGGTCTCCCAGGTACTGAGCGACGAGGCCCGAGCCGATCGCGCCCGCGGTCAGGCCGCCGAAGTTCGCGACAACCGCGATGGTGGCCGCCTGGGCGCGGTGCTCGGGTGGCGACAGGTCGACGACGGTGGCGGTGCCGGCGCCGACGAACAGGCCTGCGGAGAGGCCGGAGAGAAGGCGCCCGAGAATCAGGAGCGCCTGCCCGTCCGCGAGCAGGAACGCCGTGGCCGCGAGCCCTGAAACAACGACGCCCCCGATCAGGACCGGGCGCCGACCCACCTCGTCGGAGAGGTGACCGAAGGCGGTCAGCGAAGCAGCGACCCCGGCCGCGAACACGGCGAACGTCACCGTGACCATCAGCGGCGAGAGCCCGAACTGCTCGTGGTAGAGCCCGTACAGGGGGGTCGGGATATTCGTCCCCAGCATGGCGACGCTGAAGACCAGGGCGGCGACAGCGCGCCTCTGCACCAAGCTCGTCACGGAGCTCGGGAGCGGGAGCGGGATCGAGGACATCCAGGTCGTCTCCTTTCGAGGAAGTAAGCAAGACGCACCGTTGCGTCTGCCGTCAACCTAGCGCATCTCTTATGCCAGACGCAACGATGCGTCTCGCATAGGGAGCTGAGGTCCTGCCAGACTGCGTTCCGTGTCGACGGTTCCCCGATCCAGCCGCTGGCGCCTTGCCTGCTTCGATCTGGACGGGACCCTCGTTCGCGGCACCACCGTCAGCCAGCACCTGGCCGATCGTTTCGGTCGGAGCGAGCAGATGGCCGAGCTCGAGCGCCGCTACGCGGCCGGGAAGATCTCCAACTCGGTCGTCGCCGAGGAGCAGGCCCGCAACTACCGCGGCGTTCCGCTACCTCAGGTGGTCGAGAAGCTCAGCGACATCGATTGCATCGACGGGATCGACTCCACGCTCACGACCCTTCGCGAGCGCGGAATCGAGTCGCTGCTGGGCACCGTGACCTGGACCTTCGCTGCCGAGGAGTTCGGCCGCCGGCACGGGTTCGTCGCCGTCTCCGGCACGGAGATCGATCTCGACTTCTGCGGAGTCCCGACCGGCGGGGTGAGACGCCACTTCGACGAGTGGGACAAGCTGGAGTTCGTCGCGTCCTATTGCGAGGCGAAGGGCATCGAGCTCGCCGAGTGCATCGCCGTCGGCGACTCGCGATCAGACGTCCCGCTCTTCGAGGCGGTCGGCTTCTCGATCGCGCTCAACGCCACCTCCCAGGCTCGCGAGGCCGCGTCGGTCGCCCTCGACACCGAGAACCTGACCGACGTTCTCGACCTCATCCCCTGGAGTGGGCCGCGCCCCGGACGCCCGCCAGGAACTCGCGGATCGTCGCGTTGACCAGCTCCGGCTTCTCCTCGGGGAGCCAATGCGAGGCGCCGTCGACCTCGACGAAGGTCAGCTCCGGGACGAAGCGCTCGAGCGCGCGGTGGGAGGCCGGGCGGATCCATGGGTCCGCGGTCCCGTACATCACCAGGGTCGGCACGGTGACGGTGAGGGGCCGGATGTGGCGGACGATGTTCCCGTGGGCGGGGGTGCCGTCGGGCGCCGGCGGTCCCTGTCCCTCGACGTGGAACCAGCGCATGCTCGCCTCGAGCGCACCGGGCTGCTTCCAGCTCCTGACGTAGTGCTCGACGGTCTCGGCCTCGAAGAACGGCTCGTCGAGAGCTTCGCGCAGGATCTTGTGGTCCTCGGCGCCGAAGATCTCAGCCGCATCGGGCCGGCGGGCGGTCCACATGTAGGAGCTGGCCTCCTGCTGGTCGGGGTCGTGCGAGAGCGCCTCGTGGAAGGGCGCCGGGTGGGGGGTGTCGAGGACGATCAGCGCTTCGAGCATCTCCGGGTGGTGGAGGGCGAACGACCAGGCGACCGCGCCGCCGACGTCGTGCCCCGCGAGGACGAAACGCTCGACGCCGAGGTGCTCGACCAGCCCTCGCACGTCCTCGACCAGCTCACAGGTCTCGTAGGCCCGTAGGTCGTCGGGCTTGGAGGAGAGGTTGTAGCCGCGCAGGTCCGGGGCGACGGCGCGGTTGTCCTCGCCGAGGTCGGCGAGCTGGTGGCGGAACTGGTACCAGCACTGGGGGAAGCCGTGCAGGAAGAGGACCAGTGGCCCGCTCCCGCGGTGTGCGTAGTGAAGGGTCACTCCGTTCACCTCCGCGAAGTCATGGGCAGCGCCCAGCTGCGTGTCCTCGGTTCCTGCGCTCATGCTGTCTCCTTGCTCTCGGTCCACGGCGGCGCCGTGCGGTGGTGGCCGAATCTCGCATGGGAGCGGCTCGATGTCTGGCGGATTTCGGACGGCGACAACCGCCGCCACATATAGGTCCGATTTCCGCTAGCCATGGAGGCGCGGCTGTGGAACCGTGTCAGCGTGCTCTTGGATTCAGGCCAGCTCTGGGAGGCGATCGAGGCCGCCGATTCGCGGTTCGACGGCTGGGTCTTCTGCGGGGTGACGAGCACCGGCATCTACTGCCGGCCCGGTTGCCCGGCGCGCACCCCGAAGCGCTCCAACGTGAGGCTCTTCGCGACCGCGGCCGCGGCCCAGCTGGCCGGCTTCCGCGCCTGCAAGCGGTGCCGCCCGGACGCCGCCCCCGGCTCGCCGGAGTGGGACCGCCGTGCGGATCTGGTCGGGCGGGCGATGCGGCTGATCGCCGACGGCGTCGTCGATCGCGAGGGGGTGCGGGGCCTGTCGCAGCGGCTCGGCTACACCGAGCGCCATGTCCATCGCCAGCTCGTCGCCGTGACCGGAGCGGGCCCGCTCTCCCTGGCCCGGGCGCAGCGGGCCCAGAGCGCCCGGATCCTGCTCGAGACGACCACGCTGCCGATCACCGAGGTCGCGTTCGCGGCGGGATTTCGCAGCGTCAGGCAGTTCAACGCAACCGTTCGGGAAGTCTTCGCACGCAGCCCGAGCGGGCTGCGGGACCGGGCGAAGGGCCAGCCCGGGGCGGGCGGGCCGCTGCTCCTGCGGCTGCCCTACCGGCAGCCGTTCGACGCTGCCGCCGTCTTCGCTTTCCTCGGGGCGCGCGCGGTCCCCGGCGTGGAGGAGCTGAGCGCGGATGCCTACCGGCGAAGCCTGCGGCTGCCGAATGGTGCCGGGATCGTCGAGCTGCGGCCCGGCGAGGACTTCGTCGACGCCCGCTTCTGGCTCTCCGACCTGCGGGACCTCGGCGCGGCGATGCAGCGGTCGCGGGCCCTGCTCGACCTCGATTCCGACCCTCGGATGGTGGTGGAGGCGCTCGCGGGCGACCCGCTGATCGGCTCGCTCGTCAGGGAGGCGCCGGGCCGGCGGGTGCCCGGCAGCGTCGACGGCGACGAGCTGGCGGTCCGCGCGCTCCTCGGCCAGCAGGTCTCGCTCTCGGCGGCCTCGACCCACGCGGGCCGGATGACCGCGGATCTCGGCGAGGAGCTCGCCGCCCCGATCGGCGGCGTCACCCACCTCTTCCCGTCGATGGCCGCGCTCGCGGAGGCCGACCCGGCTCGGATCGGCCTGCCGAACACGCGCCGCCGGGCCCTGTTCGCGCTCGTCGCCGCCGCCAACGACGGCGAGATCGTCCTCGACGCGGGGGCGGAGCGAGCTGAGGTCAGAAGGCGACTCCTGGAGCTGCGCGGCATCGGCCCGTGGACGGTGGAGTACATCGCCATGCGGGGGCTGCGCGACCCGGATGCGTTCCTCGCCTCCGACCTCGGCGTTCGCAAGGCGCTCGTGGCCCTCGGCCAAAGCCCGGAGCCGGCCGCGGCCGAGCGCCTGGCGGAGCGCTGGTCGCCGTACCGCGCCTACGCGGTGCAGCACCTCTGGGCATCGCTGGGCCCGCCGCCCAAACGCGCGCGCGCAGCCGGACTGTCGCCTTGACTTCAAGTGGGCTTGAGCTCCTACCCTCCGTCGACCTGCGATCCGATCGACGAAGAAGGAGCTGTCCATGGCGGTGCATCCGATCCCCGAGTCCTATCGCGCGGCAATCCCGTATCTGAACGTTTCCGACGGCGACGCCGCCCTCGACTTCTACGAGCGCGCGTTCGGTGCGCGCATCGACGTCAGGCTCGCCCGCCCGGACGGCAAGCTCGCCCACGCGGAGGTCCGGGTCGGGGAGGCGTTGGTGATGGTCCGGACCGAGATTCCGGATCTCGGCTTCCGGACGCCGGCAGCGGTGGGGGGCACGCCGATGCAGATCCTCGTCTACGTGGACGACGTCCGGACGCTCGTCGCGACGGCCGAAGGCGTCGGCGCGACGGTCGTCCGACCGGTCGAAGAGCAGTTCCACGGGGACCTGATGGCAACCCTCGAGGACCCCTTCGGCTACGTCTGGCTCCTGGCCAGCCACGTCGAAGACGTTGCCGAGAACGACCTCGCCCAGCGATCCGCGGACTACGAGCCCGCGCCCTGATCCGCCTCCAGCCGGAACGACCAGATCGCGCCGCCGGCCCGCACGGTCGCGAACGCCGCGTCGAGCGAGACGACAGCCGGGACCTCGAAGGCATGATCCCCCGCCGGGAGCGACCCGTCGTGCAGCACGACGGAGTCGCTCTTGGGGTCCGGGGGGACCAGCTCGGTGACCCAGTAGATCGTCACCTCGACATCGAGCGAGGCATAGAGGCTGAGCGTGATCTTCCTCGCCCCGCTGTCGTAAAGCGGCGACTGCCCCGGGACCGGCGGTTCGCCGGCCAGGGCGCCCGCGACTTGGTCGGCGATCAGGCCGGGGATGCCGGACAGCCCCTGGACGAAGACGACGGCGTCGTTCGCGGCGAGGATCTGCTCGCGTATCTCGTCCTTCGCGGCCGGTGGGACCTGCCCACCGAGGACGACCAGGTCGAGCGCCCGCGGATCGAACCGGTCGGCGATCGACTCGAAGTCGTTGGTCGCCGAGGCGTCGTAGCCGCGCTCGGACAGAAGCTCGACGGTGTCGTCGATTACCGCCTTGCTCCTGCCGATCACCAGCACTCCTGGGGCAGTGTCGTTGCTTTTCATCTCAGCTCCTCTGGTTTTGCTTTCTGGGGGATGGTCAGATCTCGATCGCGTCGGGGCTCGCCTCCCGCGCGTCCTGGCGCGTGTTGACGGTGCGGAGGGAGATCAGCGCAGCGGCGGCAGCGAACGCCGCGCCGGCCAGCAGGGCGTAGCGGTAGCCGCCGGTGGCTGCGGCCTGGGCGCTGTCGCCGGCGGCGAGAAGATCGGTGGTGCGGCTCGCCGCGATCGCCGAGAAGATCGCCAGGCCGAGCGCCCCGCCGACCTGCTGGGCCGAGTTGAGAAGCGCGGCGACGAGGCCCGCCCGCGGCGCGTCGGCCCCGGCGTTGGCGGCGGCGGTGACGCCGACGAAGACCGGCCCGACCCCGAGGGCGAAGACCAGCAGCCCCGGAAGTATGTCGGCGAGGTAGGTGCCGTCGACCGGAACGCGCGAGAGCAGCACCAGCCCTGCGCTCGAGATCAGGGCGCCGACGCAGATCACCGCGCGAGTGCCGACCTTCGTCACCATCTTCCCGCCGATGCCGGCCGAGAAGCCGACGCCGAAGGTCAGCGGCAGGTACGCCGCGCCCGCGGCGAGCGGCGAGTAGCCGAGCACCGTCTGCATGTAGATGGTGAGGAAGAAGAACATGGTCAGCATCCCGGCGAACCCGACGAGGCCGGTCAGGTTCGCGGCGACCAGGCCGGGGATCCGGAAGGTGTCGAGCGGCAGGATCGGATCCGAGACGAGTCGCTCGGTGACGACGAAGGCCGCCAGCAGGGCGATCGCGCCCGCCAGCTCGAGCCACGTCGCGGTCGCACCCCATCCCTGGATCGGCGCTCGCACGAGCGCGAAGACGAGCAGCAGCATCCCGGCGGTGAGGAGCGCGCCGCCGGGCACGTCGAAGCGACGGACGGCGGCGGCGGGTCGATCGGCGGAGACGACCGCGAGGACCGCGGGGATGATCAGCGCGCAGGCGATCGGGTTCACGAACATCACCCACCTCCAGCCGGGTCCTTCCACCAGCGCGCCGCCGAGCAGGATGCCGACCGCGGACGAGAGTCCGGCGACCGCGCCCCAGACCCCCAGTGCGCGGTTGCGGTCCGCGCCGGCGGGGAAGGTCGTGGTCAGCGTGGAGAGCGCCGCCGGCAGCATCAGCGCCGCCCCCGCGCCCTGCACCAGCCGCGCCGCGACGAACATGCCGGAGCTGTCGGCGAACCCGCCGACGAGCGATGACGCCCCGACGACCACCGTCCCGTACAGCAGGATCCGTCGGCGGCCGAACAGATCGGCGAGCCGGCCTCCGAGCAGCATCAGGCCGCCGTACGTGAGCAGGTAGGCGGACGGCACCCACTGGAGCGTCTGCACGGAGAAACCGAGCGCCGTCTCGATGTGGGGGAGCGCGACGTTCGTGATCGAGGCGTCGACGAAGTCGAGGAAAGCCACGGCGCAGAGAACCGCCAGCAATCGCCTGCCGGGCCAGGTATCGAGGAAGGAAGGGGACCGAGTCGCCATGTGAGCCGCCTGACTGTTGGTTGCACCAATGTAGGTAGGGCCAACATAACAGATGGTTGGTACCACCCACAAGTGCTACGCTGGCCGCGTGCCGCCCCGGTCACCGGAACACGACCCCGGCCCCGCCCGGATCCGCGACCGGCCGACCTGGCTCATCAGCCGCGCCTACGTGCGCTCGCACCGGTTGCTGAACGAGGGCTTCGCGGCCGGCGGCGCCGGTCTCCGCAGCTACCACTACCGCCTGCTCGCGGCGCTCGAGGAGTCGGGGCCGAGGAGCCAGGCAGACCTGGGGCGGGCCACCAACGTCGACCGCAGCGACGTCGCGACGGTGCTGGCCGATCTGGACCAGTTGGGCCTGGTCGCCCGCGCGGTCGACCCGGAGAACCGGCGACGCAACATCGTCTCGATCACCGAGGCCGGGAGCAGTCGCCTCCGGGCGCTTGACGAGGTGCTCGACGAGGTTCAGGACCGGGTGCTGGCGCCGCTCTCGGAGAACGAGCGTCGCCAGCTGACGAGGCTCCTGAAGAAGCTCGGGGACGCGCCCTAGCCAAGCCCTCCTACGGGATGCGGACGGCGACGACCCAAAGCTTCCCCCGGCGGACGAAAGCTGCATCCGGTCCCCATGAGGGCCCAAATGCAGTCCGCTCGAGGGGGACCGCCCCATCCTGGGGCGAGGAAGCTTCGCTGGGCCCTGCCACGCCCGTTGGGGATTCTCCGGTCCGACCCAGAGCCAAATTTGGCCGCGATCGCCGCTTGACGATACGATCGGCGGGGTTATAAACGTTTGGGTTTTCATTCAAGCCCGGGATCGGTGATTTGGGGAGTGCAGTGACGAGGGATGCGACCTTCTGAGAGGCAGCAGCAGCTGCTGGAGGCCCGCGAGGTCTTCCTGTCCGGCGGTGGCGTGCCCGGCTGCGTGCGCGGCGAGATCCTCAGCTCGTGGCGCCGCTCGCTCAGCTCGGGCGTCGATCCGGACAAGCCGGTGCAGGTCAGGTTCGGCGGCCTGGTCGACGGCGACAACGCGCTGCTGCGGGCCGCGCGCCCGGTCGCGGAAGGGCTGTTCGAATCGATGCCGACGGTCAGCGTCGCGATGCTGGTCGCCGAACGGCAGGGCCGGGTCCTCGAGCGCTGGGGGACCAATCGCGCGCTGCTGCACCTGCTCGACGACATCGGCGGCGCTCCCGGCTACATCTGGGCTGAGGAAACGACCGGCACCGGGGCGCTGGCGACGGTGTTCGAGGTGGGCGGGCCGGTCGCGGTCAGCGGCGCGGAGCACTTCGTCGACCAGCTGACGACGGTGGCCGCGTTCGGGGCGCCGATCGTCCACCCGGTCTCGCGGCGGATCGAGGGGGCGGTCGACCTCGTCTGCTCGATCGAGGACGCCTCGGAGCTGATGATGCCGCTGATCGTCCGCGCCGCGGAGGAAATCAGCACCCGGTTGCTCTCCGGCTACGCGGCCAGCGACCGGGCGCTGCTGGACGGCTTCCTGCGGGCCGACCGACGCGGCCCGCGGCGGCCGATCGTCGCCCTCAACGACCGCATCATGATCACCAATCCGCTGGCGGCCGACCTGCTCGGAACGATGAACCAGACGGTGCTCTCCGAGAACGTGCGGCGGGCGCTGGTCGAGCATCGCAACGAGTTCGAGATGCCGAGCAGCGAGGACCACGAGCACCTCTTCGGGGTGATCCACGAGCTGCGCGACGCCCGTGACCGCACCGGCGCGGTCGTGCAGCTGCGGCCCGGCGACGCCGAGGCGGATCCGCATCCGGCGCTCCGGCAGAGCTCGCACGTCGAGGAGCAGCTGCGGAGCAGGCTGCCCGGGACCAGCGCGGCGTGGGCCCACCTGCTGCGTCAGAGCGCGATCGCGCTCCGGTCCCACCAGCGGATCCTGATCGTCGGCGAGTCCGGCGTCGGCAAGCGGACGCTGGCGATGGCGCTGAGCGCCGTGGCGGACGGGAGCCTGCGGCCGGTCGAACTCGACGCCGGCGAGTCGCTGACGCACTACGCCGAGGGGCGCGGGGCGGAGCTGACCGAGGCGGTGATGAGCTCGCGGCGGAGCGTCCTGCTGACCCACCTCGAGCAACTCGACGAGCGAGCCCTGGAGTTGATCTGCCGCTGGCTCGACGAGCTGCCGCCGAGCGCGCCGCGGATCCTCGCGACCTACTGCATGTCCTACGAGAACACGTCCCCCGCCGCGGGCCTCCTGGCGCGGTTCCCGGGGACGATCGACGTGACGCCGCTGCGGGACCGGGTCGAGGACATCCCGGAGATCGTCGCCTCGATTGCCGCCGGCCCAGGCTCAGGCGAGCCCGAGCCGAAGTTCGACAACGCCGCGCTGCGCCAGTTGATGGCGCTCGAGTGGCCGGGGAACCTGCGGCAGCTGAGCCAGGTGGTGATGGCCGCGACCGCCGCCAGCGCCGGGTCGCGGGTCCGGGTCGAGGACCTCCCCAGGCAGCAGTTCAGCGTTGCCGCCGCGCGCCGCCCGCTGACACGCCTGGAACGCAGCGAGCGGGTGATGATCGCCTCCGCGCTGGCCGAGGCCGAAGGCAACAAGCGCACCGCCGCGGCGAACCTCGGCATCTCGCGATCGACGCTCTACCGCAAGCTGAAGGCGCTGGAACTGGAGGCTTAGCCGGCGGCGGCTTCGCGCTCGAGCAGCTCGCGCACCGTTTCGCGCAGCTTGAACTTCTGCACCTTGCCGGCGAGGTTCTTCGGCAGCGCCTCGGTGAACTCGAGGCGCTCGGGCACCTTCTGGATCGCCAGGCCGTGGCCGCGGAGGAAGTCGCTCAGCTCCGCCAGCGTGGGGCGCCGATCGCCGGCCGGGACGATGAACGCGCAGGCCCGCTCGACCATCACCGGGTCCGGTTGGGCGACGACCGCCACCTCGGCGATCAGCGGGTGGGTGAAGAGGACGTCCTCGATCTCCTTGGCGCTGATGTTCTCGCCGCCCCGCAGGATGATGTCCTTCTTGCGCCCCCGGATCACGACGTAGCCGTCGGCGTCGAGGCTGGCGAGGTCTCCCGTCTTGAACCACCCCTCGGCGTCGAAGGCGTCCTCGCCGGGCTGCGGCACCAGGTAGCCGCTGAAGCGCTCCGGCCCGCGGACGTAGAGCTCCCCGGCCTGGCCGGCATCCAGCTCGACTCCTTCGTCGTCGACCACCCGCAGCTCGTTGCCGCCGAACGGGCGGCCGTCGGTCTCAGCCCGCTTGGCGAGCGGGTCCGCGGCCGACCCCAGGGTCGCGGTCGGGTACTCGGTCGAGCCGTACACGCGGGTGACCAGGCACCCCAGCCGCTCCTCGCCGTCGCGGATCAGCTGCGGCGGCACGTCGGCGCCGCCGCAGCAGAAGACGCGAAGCGAGGAGACGTCCCGCTCGGCGAGGCCCTCGTGGTAGGTCATGCCGTGGAGGAACGGCGTCGCCGCGACCATGAACGCGCAGCGGTGGCGCTCGACCAGCTGCAGCGCGACCAGCGGGTCCCAGACGTCCTGCAGGACGACGCCGCTGCCGAGCATCAGCGGCAGCTGGGCGCCGTAGAGCAGGCCGGTGATGTGGGTCAGCGGCGAGCACATCAGCACCGAGTCCCGCTGGTCGAGGCCGTAGACGTCGATCATCGTCCGGTTCTCGCGGACCAGCGTCGCGTGGGGGTGGACGACGCCCTTCGGGTCGGCGGTGGTGCCCGAGGTGTAGAGGAGGACCGCCGGGTCCTTCGCCGAGCGCGCGACCTCGGGCGGCCGCCCGCCTGCGAGCAGCTCCTCGAAGCGCATGCACCCCGGCGCCGAGCCCCTGGCGACGACGACGTGGTCGAGCGCCGGCAGCCCGGTCGCCATCTCATCGACCATCGCCGGGTAGTCGAAGCCGCGGAACGCCTGCGGCACGACGAAGATCCGCGACTCCGCCTGGCGGAGGATGAACTCGACCTCGCGGCGGCGGTAGATGGCGACGATCGGGTTGCTGACCGCGCCGATCCTGAGGATCGCGTGGTGGAGGACGACGGCCTCGAGCCAGTTGGGGAGCTGCCAGGAGACGACGTCGCCGCGGCCGGTGCCGAGCCCGGCGAGGCTGGCCGCGACGCTTTGGACCTGCTGCTCGAGCTCGGCGTGGGTGAGGGTCGTGCCGGCGTCGACGACGGCCGGCCGCTCGGCGCTGCGGGGGTCGGCGGCGAGCTCGGCGAGGAAGCCGTCGATCAGCTCCTCCGTCCAGCTGCGATCGGCTTCGTAGCGCCGGCGCAGCGCCGGCTCCGGCATCAGGGTCACGACCATCGCGAGCCCGCCTCCCGCCTCCGGCCTCGGTCGAGCGCCCGCGCCCCGAGCTCGACGTCGAGCTCGCGGGCGCTGCCGAGCTGGGCGGCGACGGTGAGCGCCCGCTTGAAGTACAGGTGCAGCTCGTACTCGCTGGTGAACCCGATCCCGCCGTGGGACTGGAGCGCCGCCTCGCAGACGCCGACGCCGACCTTCGAGGCATGGGACTTGAGCGCCATCGCCGCCTCCTCGAGCTCCTGGGGCGACGCCGCGCCGGCCTCCTCGAGGGTGAGCGAGATGAGGTTCCGCAGCGTGATCGCGGCGCAGGCCATGTCGGCGACCATGTGCTTGACGGCCTGGAAGGAGCCGATCGGCCGCCCGAACTGGCTGCGCTCCTTGACGAAGGCGACGGTCAGCTCCAGCACCCGATCGACGGCGCCGCTGATCTCGCAGCTGAGCAGGATGCGCTCCCAGGCGAGGACCTCCGCCAGGGCACGGCCGGCCTCCGCGCCGCGCGCGACGAGCTCCGGCTCGCCGACCCGGCAGCCGTCGCAGACCAGGGTGCCGAAGCTCCAGCTCGGGTCGAGCGTGCGGCTCGGCTCGATCCGCACTCCCTCGGCTTCGGGGTCGATGGCGAGGAGGACGCGGTCCTCGGCGCGCCTGCCGGCGCAGACGATGATCCGCTCGGCGTCGGGGAGGTTGGGGACGCCCCGCACCGTGCCCTCGAGGCGCCCGCCGCTGAGCCGCAGGCGCTCGCCGGAGGCCAGCCAGCCGCCGCGGGCGGGATCGGCGAGCGCGAACCTCGTGCCCTGTCCCGCCGGGCCGGTCCCGAGCGCCGC
The DNA here is from genome assembly GCA_036494495.1 of Solirubrobacterales bacterium. Taxonomy (GTDB): domain Bacteria; phylum Actinomycetota; class Thermoleophilia; order Solirubrobacterales; family 70-9; genus VAYN01. The sequence goes on from DASXOF010000184.1 coordinate 14,804, forward strand.
GTCGCCGAATCGCGATGCGAGCCAGGGCGCGGCGAACATGCTGGCGATCAGCGGGCCGGGGGCGAGGTTGCGGCCGATCGCGGCGAACATCCCGCCGAGGACCGCGGGCTCCAGTCCGAGACCGTCCTCGTCCTCGGGGCGCAGCAGGTCGAACCAGCCCAGCTCGGTCAGCTCCGGCCAGATCGCGTTCTGGCGGCCGATCAGCGCCTCGGGGGAAGCGTGGGGCTCGACCGGCAGGCGGGCGGCGAGCAGCTCGCCGGCGGCGGCGGCGAACTCCTGCCCCAGGTCAGGCGACTGCGCGGCGCTGCTCGGCGGGGCCATGCTCAGGGCCTCGGCAGGCCGAGGAGCCGCTCGCCGACGATGCTCCGCTGGATCTGGGCCGTGCCGCCGTAGATCGAGCCGGCCCGGCCGTACATGTAGTTGCGGGCGGTCGGCCCCGCCTCCAGGCCGGCGGCGGTCGCGTCGGGGACGGTCACGAGCGGCCCGACGGCGTCCTTCAGCGCGCCGAAGACGGTCTGCTCGACCTCCGACAGCACCAGCTTGTCGACCGAGTCGAGCGCCGAGGGGGCATCGCCCTCGGCGATCCGCCGCAGCGTCGCCCAGGTCTGCGCCTGCAGCGCGCGCAGGGCGACCCGGCTGGCGCCGATCGCCTCGCAGATGGCGTCCGGCACCTCGGCGCGCTCGCGCTCGGCCCATGCCGCCAGGGCGGCCACGGCGTCGTCGAACGGAGCGCTGATCTCGACCCGGCGCCGGATCGTGAAGCTGCCGCGCTCGTGGCCGAGCGTGTCGAGGGCGATCTGCCAGCCCTGGTCGGGCTCGCCTAGCAGGTTGCCGACCGGCACCCGCACCTCGTCGAAGTACACCTCGCCGAACTCCGACTCGCCGGTCATCTGCTCGATCGGCCGCACCGAGACCCCGGGGCTGTCCATGTCGACGACCAGGTAGCCGATGCCGCGGTGGCGCTCGGCGTCGGCGTCGGTGCGGGCGAGCAGGGCGCAGCGGTCGGCCTTGTGCGCCCAGCTGGTCCAGGTCTTCTGGCCGCTGACGACGAGCTCGTCGCCCTCCCGCACCGCCTTGGTCCGCAGCGCTGCGAGGTCCGACCCGGCGCCCGGCTCGGAGAAGCCCTGGCACCAGATGTCCTCGCCCGAGAGCAGCGGCCCGAGCAGCCGCTCGCGCAGCTGCGGGGCGGCGTACCTGGCGATCGACGGGCCGACCACGTCGAGGCCGATCAGCCCGATCGGCTGCGGCGCGCGAAACGCCGTCAGCTCTTCGACGAAGGCCAGCTGGTGATGAACGGTGAGGCCCTGGCCGCCCCATTCGCGCGGCCAGGCGATCGCGATCAATCCCGCCTCGTAGAGCTGGCCCTGCCAGCGCCGCAGCTCGGCGAAGCGGGTGTCGAGGTCCTCGGCGACGCCGGGGATCTCCTGGGCCGAGAGCCAGCGGACGACGTAGTCGCGGAACTCGTCGAGCCCCGCGGGCGGCGATGCGGGCACCGCGCTCATGAGTGCGAATAGACCGGGGGCCGGTGCTCGATTGCCGCCTCGCGCGCCTCGAGCGAGTCGGGGTGAGCGGTCAGGCGGGAGGTGAAGCGCTGCTCGGTCTCATAGCCCGCCTTCAGGTCCATCGACTCGACCGTGTTCAGCGCCTCCTTCGCGTGGCGAAGCGCCGCCCGGCTGTGCCTGGTGATCCGCGCCGACAGCTCCAGCGCGGCGTCGCCCAGCTCCTCGTCGGGGACCACGGCGTGGATCCCGCCGTAGCGCACCAGCTCCTGGGCGGGAACCGGCTCCGCCGTGAAGTACATGAGCCGCATCACCTGCTCGGGGACGACGCGCCGCAGGTGGCGGCCGCCGCCCATCACGCCGACGCCGACCTCGGGGGTCGCGAGGCGGGCGCTCTCGCCGCAGAGCACCACGTCACAGGAGGCCATGATCGCGACGCCGGTGCCCGCGGCCATGCCCTGCACCGCGGCGATCACCGGCACCGGGCAGTCGTAGATCGCCGCGAAGGCCTCGCGCACGAGCTTCATCCGCGCCGGCGAGTTGCTCGGCGTCAGCGTCGCGAACTCGTCGAGGTCGTTGCCGGCGCAGAAGTGGCGCCCCTCGCCGGCGAGGATCACCGCGCGGGCATCGGGAAACAGCTCGTCCGCGCGGCTGAACAGCTCGCGGATCTCCCCGTACATCGCCTGGTTCACCGCGTTGACCGGGGGCCGGTCGAGGGTGACCTTCGCCAGGCCCTCGGACCGCTCCAGCCTGAGGTGCTCGAACTGCATTCTCAGTCGAGCTCCGCGTACGCCTCGATCTCGACCACGCAGCGCGAGTCGGCGAGTGCGGCGACCTCGACCGCGGTCGACGCCGGGGTGTGCTCGCCGAAGAAGCTCATCCACTCCTCGTGCCCCTCCCTGACGTAGGCCTCGATGTCGGTCACGTAGGTCTTGGTGCGGACGATGTCCGCGCGGGTGCCGCCGACGGCCTCGACCGAGCGGCCGATGTTCTCCAGCACCGCCCGCACCTGCTCCTTCATGCTGCCCTCGCCGATGATGTTGAACTCGGTGTCGGCAGCGAACGTCCCGGCAATCGAGACCGAGCGCTTGCCGGGCTGCGCCACCACCACCTGGGCGTAGACCGGCCGGTCGAACCCCGGCAGCGTCCTTTTGTACACGTCCTCCGGCCATACCCTCTCCAGTGCCATCTGCTCACCGTCCCTTTCGTCGCTGGTTGTGCGAAATCGCGTTGCTGTGGAAGTCAGACGTCCTGCGCCGGAGGCCAGACGTAGACCTGGCCCCTTCCGGACAGCGTCCGCACGTTCTTGGTGCGGACGAACTCCCGGATCGTCTCCAGCGCGTGCTCGCGGCCGTAGCCGCTCGACTTGACACCGCCGAACGGGGTGCCGAGGTAGCCGCGGTTGTAGTTGTTGACCATCACGACCCCGGCCTCGATGTCGCTCGAGGCCCGTTCGACCGTCATCACGTCCTGGCTGTAGACGGCCGAGACCAGGCCGAACTCGGTGCAGTTGGCGAGTTCCATCGCCTCCTCGTAGCTGGTGAAGCGCTGGACCACGCTGACCGGGCCGAAGATCTCCTCCTGGACGATGCGCATGCCGGGAGTGACCTGGTCGAACAGGGTCGGGGCGACGAAGAAGCCGTTCGCGAGCGCCGGGTCGCTCGGCAGCTTGCCTTCGGCGACGACCTCGGCGCCCTCGGCCTTGCCGGTCTCGATGTAGTCGAGGACGCGGGTGCGCTGCTGCGCGGTGACCATCGGGCCGATCGCCGTCGCGTCCTCGAGCGGGTTCGCCACCACCAGGCCTTCGACCGCCGGGATGAGGCGGGCGAGGAACTCGTCCGCGATCGCCTCGTCGAGGACCAGCCGGGAGGCGGCCGAGCAGGCCTCGCCCTGGTTGAAGAACATGCCCTCGACGGCGCCCTTCAGCGCCAGCTCGAGGTCGGCGTCGGCGAAGACCACGAACGGGTTCTTGCCGCCCAGCTCGACCAGGGCCGGGGTCAGGTTGTCGGCGAGGGAGCGGAGCACCGCCCGCCCGGTTTTCGTCGAGCCGGTGAAGGACAGCACGCCGATGCCCGGGTGCGCCGCCAGCGCGGCGCCCGGCGCGCCGGATCCCGAGACCACGTTGATGACCCCGTTCGGCAGGTGTTCCTGCATGATTTCGGCGATCCGCAGCACCGTCAGCGGCGCCTGCTCGGCGGTCTTCAGGACCACGGTGTTGCCGGCCGCGAGCGCCGGCCCGGCCTTGCCGGCGACATGGATCGGCGGCCAGTTGAAGGGCAGGATCCCGGCGGCCACGCCGACCGGCTCGAGCACGGTGTGGGCGTTGATCGGCCCCTGCGGGATGTACTCGCCCGCCAGCTTGTCGGCCATGCCGCCGAAGTACTCGAAGGTGTCCCCGGTGGCACGCAGGTCGTAGTTGCGCGCGACCTCCAGCGGCTTGCCGACGTCGCGGGCCTCGAGCTCGGCCAGCTCCGCGGCGACCTCGCGAATCGCGTTCGCGATCCGCAGCAGGCAGCCGCCGCGTTCGCGGGCGGAGAATCCGCTCCACACGTCTCGGTAGGCCCGGGCCGCCTCGACGACCGCGTGATCCACGTCCTCGGCGGTGCTGTCAGGCACCGATCCGAGCACTGCGCCGGTGGCGGGTTCGAGGACGTCGATGCGCTGAGCGCTGACCGACTCCCGGAATTCGCCTCCGATCAGGTTTCCCCACTCTCGATAACCGCTCGCACGCTCGGCTTGCGCCGTCGTCTCGGACCGTGACTCACTCACCCGTACCCTCCTGTCGTTCCTGTCCACTGTGTGGCCCAAACCACTGCGACGCCGTGCCGCCGAGGATGGCGTTCACCTCGCGGTCGCCGAGCCCCGCTTGCAAGATGTCCTCGAAGCAGCGCGCCACCCTGCCGCGAAAGGGGAAATCCGAACCAGCCATCAGGCGCCCGGCGCCGACCGTCTCGATCGCGCAGCGCAGCGCCGGCGGGTGGTAGGAGCAGGTGTCGTAGTAGAGGCGCTCGCGGCAGCAGTGCTCGAAGCTCTCGCTGGCATCGGCTGCGCTGAGATCGACGATGCGCTGGAAGAGGTAGGGAATCGCGCCGCCCAGGTGCGGCACGATCGGCACCAGCTCGGGGTACTGGTCGAGGCAGCCGGAGAGGATCAGCCGCAGCACGCCCAGCGAGCTGCTGACCGGGGGCGCCAGGCAGGCGGTCAGGCCCCAGTCGCCGTAGGCCGGCGGCGAGTCCTCCATCTGCGGATGCAGGACCACCGGCAGCCCGAGGTCGGCGGCGGCGCCGAGCACCTCGCGGATCGGCGGGTTGTCGAGCTGCCAGGGGCTCGCCTGGGTCATCAGGCCGACGCCGCGCACCGCGGGGGAGCTGGCGACCCGGTTCAGCTCGGCGATCGAGGCGGGGACGTCGGGGAGGGGGAGGGCGGCGAGCACGCAGAAGCGCTCGCCGTCGCTTTCCGCCGCGGCGATCAGCTCGTCGTTGATCGCCGGCGCCGCTTCCACCGCCAGGCCGACGTCGGGAAAGTGCATGCCGGGGGGAGGCAGCGAGAGGACCGACATCGTCACCTCCGCCGCGTCGATCTCGGCCAGGCGCAGGTCGAGGTTGACGAGCGGCGAGCGCTCGTCCATGCCGAGCATCATGCTCGCCCCGCGCGCCAGGCCCGCATCGCGCTCCGCCGCGAGCCGCAGCGCGGCGACATACGACGGCGGCATCCAGTGACTGTGGGTGTCGATGCGCTGCTGCCCGGCGGTCACGGTGCCCTGTCACCCGCAGCCGCCATCGAAGGCGAGTCGTCGACCACCCTCCGCACACCGCCCCGCGCCGAGCCCTTGGAGCGCTGCAGGTACTGGTCCCAGGCGACCGCGAGGATCAACACACAGCCCTTGATCACGCTCTGGTAGAACGGATCGATCGCCAGCGCGTCGAAGCCGTTCTGGAGGCCGACGAGGATCCCGAGGCCGACGGCGGTGCGCCAGACCGCCCCGGTGCCGCCGCCGATCGCGGTGCCGCCGAGGACGACGATGATGATCGCGTTGATTTCCATCCCGGCGCCCGAGGTCGCGAGCCCGGTCCCGATCCGCGAGGCGTAGATGAAGCCGCCCAGCGCCGCGAGCATCCCGCAGAGGATGTAGGTGCTGGTCACGAGGCGGTCGTTGTGCAGTCCGGCCAGGCGGCTGGCCGACGCGTTGCCGCCGACCGCGTAGAGCTTGCGCCCGTAGATCGAGCGCGCCAGCAGCACCCCGCCGACGACGTAGAGGCAGATCATCACCACCCCGCTGGTCGATACCGGGCCGATCTTGCCGTTGCCGATCGAGCCGAAATCGCCGGGGTCGAGGATCGTCACCGTGCTGCCGCCGGAGTAGATCAGGGCGATGCCCGTGAAGATCTGCCCGGTCGCGATCGTCGCGATCAGCGAGTTGACGCGGAGGACGGTGACGATGATGCCGTTCAGCACGCCGGCGAGGGCTCCGACTCCGAGGATCGCCAGGATGATCACCGGGATCGGCGTGTCTCCGGCCATCCCCGCGGCCAGCGTGCCGGCGAGCGCGAAGATGCCGCCGACCGAGAGGTCGAAGACGCCGACGATGATCACGAACGTCTCGCCCAGAGCGACCAGGCCCGTCGCCGACCATTGCTGCAG
>DASXOF010000185.1:0-4164 GCA_036494495.1 Solirubrobacterales bacterium
CCCTTGTCAGCTGAAAGCAAGAGCGTGAGGCCACCCGTCTGAGAGAGCTCTGTGGTGGAGGGGTGTCGGCACTCCCTCTGAAAACACTCCAGCGAGCGGAGCGAGCGTTTTCAGAGGGAGTGCCGGCGACCCTCCTCAGCAAACCCCATTCCCTCGCGGGTCGCCCCTACGCCGCCTCCAACATCGCCGACGCCATCCACAACGCCTCCTCCACAGCAATCTGCGGCACCCCCTCCACCTGCGTCGCCGCCACCGCAACCCTCCGGCTCCCCTTCTCCACTGCGCACCTCTCCCCGCGCGGCCCGAACAGCACCGCCACCGGCCCGCCGTCGTCGGCGATCACCAGCGTGCCCTGCGCCAGCTCCGCCGCGCTGCCGGCCAGCGACTCGCCCGGCGCCGAGTCGCGGATGCAGAGGGGCCCCTCCAGCGCGTCGGCGTCGAAGCAGCGCAGGGCGACGCCGGTCTCGACGATCGCGATCGTCAGCGCGTCGCGGGGCAGGCCGCGGGGCTTGAAGCCGCCGTCGAAGAGGCGTTCGAGCGCCAGCTGCTCGACCGGGGTGCGGTCGCGGTCGGGATCGAGGCCGATCTGACGAAAGAAGGTGCGGTAGGCCCAGGGGATCGCCTTCTGCCGCATCTGCACGGCGTGGGAGCCGTAGAAGCGGTCGGAGAGGTCGCGGAGGCGGCGGCGGACGCCGTCGGGGCTGCGGCCCGGGCGGGACTCGACCTCGGTCCAGGCGATTCCCAGCCCCGGGAACTCGGCGGCGACGTGGGGCGCCACCCAGCCCTGACGCGGCGCCGGCACCCAGCCCATCCGGTGCTCGCTCGCCGCCATCGGATCAGAGCGCCTCGGCGGCGCGGGTCGCTTCCAGGAGCTTCTGCACCCGCGCTTCCAGCTGCGGCGCGGTGAGGTCGCCGACGCTCGCGCCCTGCAGGGTGCCGCCGGGGTAGGCGTAGGCGAAGGTCGGGCAGCCGCCGACCAGGTAGAGCGCCGCCACGGCGCCGTCGCGGTCGTAGCCGACAGGCATCTGCCAGTCCCGTTCGGCGAGGATCTTCCGGACCGTCCCCCGGTCGTCGCGGACGTCGAGCGAGAGGAAGTTCACCCGTCCACGGTAGCGCCGGTAGACCCGGTCGACCACGTCCTGCTGGTCGACGCAGCCGCCGCCCTCGCTGAACCAGAACGAGAGCACCAGCGGCTTGTCGAAGTAGTCGCAGACACGCAGGGCGCCGGCGGTGGTGATCAGGCAGGCGGGCTGGCGCGGCGGGTCTTCCGGACAGGGGATGCCGGCGCTGCCGCAATCGTCCTGGGCGACGTTGGCGTCCCCTTCGAGCTGGCCCGCGGCCGCGGGGACGGCGAACTCGGGCAGCGGCCAGCGCGCCTCCAGCTGGTCGAGCCCGAGCGTCTGGTCGCCGTTGCCTCCGCTCAGGGTCTTGATCGCGACGAAGACGACGAGGGCGAGGAAAACGAGGCCGACGCCGATCGAGTAGCGGTCCCTCATCGCTCCTCCAGCGGCGCCGGCGCCGCCAGCGGCCGCTCCTCGACCGCGACCAGGGCCGCCGGCAGGACGACGAGCACCCCGGCCAGCGCCGCCGCCAGATCGATCACGGTGACGACGCCGAAGTCGCGCAGCATCTGGATGTCGGAGGCGATCAGGACCGCGAAGCCGGCGATCGCGGTCAGCCCCGAGGCGAGGACGGCGGCGCCGGTGCGGGCGTAGGCGCGCCGCAGCGCGTCGTCGAGCGGGCGCTCGGCCCGCTCCTGGTGGAAGCGGCCGCTGAGGATCACCGCGAACTCGGTCCCGACCGCGATCGTCAGCGCCCCCAGCGCCGCCGACATCGGGTTGAGCGGGATCCCGGTCAGCCACAGGAGCAGCGAGGCCCAGCCGGTCGCCAGCACGGTCGGCACCAGCGGGATCAGGGCACGGCGCCAATCGCGGTAGACGAGCAGCAGCGCGATCGCCACCGCGACCAGGCCCGCCAGGGTCAGCCAGTAGCGGCTGGAGGAGAGGTCTCCGGCCGATTCGGCGGCGATCACCGAGAGGCCGGCGAGGTGGGCCTCGACCCCCGGCGGCGGCCCGCCCCTCTCCCCCGGCTCGCCGATCGCGGCGCGGACGCGGTCGACCAGCCGCTGCTGATCGGCAAGCGACTGGGCGCGGATCCCGAACGAGATCAGCGCCGAGTGGCCGAGCTTGCCGTCGGCGGCGAGCGGCGCCACCTGGCGCAGGTCGTAGGGCGAGAGAGCCGCCAGGGTGGCGTCGATCCCGGCCCGGGTCGGCTTCCCTTCGCCGCGGACGAGGAAGTCGGAGAGCGCCGGGCCGGGGCAGACTTCGGCGGTCAGGCAGCTCGGGTCTTCGCCGCTGAACCCGTTCTCGCGCAGGACCCGGCGCTTGAAGCCGGCCATCCACTCGATCGTCGCCGGGTCGGAGAGGTCCGGCGCTTCGATCGAGACGTCGAGCTCGCCCGAAACCCCGGTCGCTTCCTGCACTTCGTTCAGGCCGTGCACCGCCTTCAGCGATTGCGGCGCAAGGTCGCGGATGTCGGAGACGGTGGAGACCCGAGTCCCCAGCCCCCATCCGAGGATCGCCAGCGCCAGTCCCACGCCAAGGACCGCGAGCGGCTGCTCCAGCGCGAGCGCCAGCAGCCACGCCACCGGCTTTGGCGCGTTGGTCGCCTTATTGGCGACTTTCGCGCCATCGCGCCCCGACCCGAGGGCGAGCGCCGCCAGCCCCGCGGTCAGCGCCAGGACGAAGGCGACCGCGACGCCGACGATCAGGAGCCAGCCGAAGCCGCGGACCATCGGCGTCGGCGAGAGCTGCAGCGCCAGGAAGCCCGCAGCGGTGGCGAGACATGCCGCGGCGATCGTCGGCGCCCCCGCCAGCGCCGCGCGCCGCGCCGCCTCGGCCCCGCGGGCGCCGCTCGCGCTCGCCTCGTCGAACCGGGCCTGGAACTGGATCGCGTAGTCGACCGCGAGCCCGATCAGGATCGGCAGCGCCGCGATCGAGGCCATCGTCAGCGAGCCGTTGGCGAGGCCGAAGATCGCGAAGGCGATCGCGGTCGCCGCCACCGCCACCGCCAGCGGCAGCAGCCGCAACCGCGAGCGGAAGACCAGCAGCAGGACCACCGCCATCACCGCCAGGGCGACCCCGAAAAGCAGCAGCAGCGCGTCCTTCAGCGCCCGCGCCAGCCCGTCGACCACCACCGGTGCCCCGGAGACCACGTAGCTCCCTTTGCTGAGCGCGAAGCAGGGCTTCGGCTTGCCGCCTTCGGCGCACTGCTTGCGCGGCGCGGTTTCGGCGACCAGGTCTTTGATCAGCCCGATCGCCCGGTGCCGTTCGGCCTGGCTCAGGTCGGGCTTCAGCCGGATCACGATCTGGGCCGTGTGCGGGTTCGGGAAGAGGTAGGCGAGCCGCGCCTTCGGCGTCCCCCGCGCCCGCGCCAGGTCGAAGACGACGGTGGCGACGAACTGTTCGTTGTCGATCGAGGGCAGCGAGGTGATCCCGTACTTGGTCGCCACCGCGAGGAGGAATTCCTGCAGTTCGGAGGGCGCCACTTCCTTCGAGAGCCGACCCAGCTGCCGGTCGATCTGGACCACCGCCTCGTTGAGGAAGGTAGCGGGGCCGCTGACGAACTCGACCGCGCCCATCTCGGCCAGTTCGGTGCAGGCCCCCGGCAGCGGCGTCGCCCCCTTCGGCACCTTGCCCGAGAGGCAGCCCTCGAGGTGCAGCAGCCGGAAGATGTTCCTGGTCAGCAGCAGCTGCGGCAGTTCGCCCTTGACGAGGACGACCACCGGTTCTTCGCCGAACACCTGCCGGACGTGCTCAGTCGCCTTGTAGGTGGGGTCGCCGGAATCGACCAGGGTGCCGACGCCGGCGTCGGTCGGGATCCGGGTGGCGCCGACCGCGGCGGCGACGGCGACGAGCAGCGAGACCGCGACGACCCAGCGGGTGTGCCGCGCGGCCCAGGCGGCGATGCGGGCGAAGACGCCGGCCAAGCTAGGTGGCCGACCCCACGTCCACGTGCGACTGGGGGCGCGCCCGGCCGAGCAGATCAAGGACGCAGGCCGCCGCCTTTGCCGGTTGGCAAAGGCAAGGCCGAGGACACAGAGATGCGAAGTGTGCCGGGTGCGTCATCCAGGTGGGCGGGAACCGACACTCGATCATCTGCGAT
>DASXOF010000186.1:0-15101 GCA_036494495.1 Solirubrobacterales bacterium
CTCGGCGCCGACCTCGACCGCGGCGCCGGCGTTCTCGTCCTCCGCGCCGCGCCCCGCTCGGCCCAGACCGGCGAGTGGCGCGACCGCGTGCTCACGCTGGTGATGCGCACCCTGCGCTCGCTCGCCCCGGGCTCGCTTGCCGCCGGCGAGGAGGGCGAGTCGGTCGCCGAGGTCGCCGTGATCGTCCCCGCCGAGGACGACGAGCGCCTCGCCCGCGCCGCCGCCGGCCTCGCCCGCGAGCTCGACGACAGCCTCGCCGGCTTCCACCTGACCACCGGCCGCAGCCGCCGCTGCGCCGACCCGGTCGACCTCTACCGGGCCGGTTCCGAGGCCCACCTCGCGGTCAACGTCGGCGAGGCCGAAGGCCACTCGATCCTCGCCTTCGAGGACACCGGCGCCTACCGCCTGCTTTTGCCGGCGATGAGCGACGACCCCGGCGAGCTCGAAAGCTTCTACGCCGAGACGGTCCAGCCCCTCTCCGACTACGACGAGCAGTACGAGACCGAGCTGGTCGCCACGGTTGAGGCCTACCTCGACAACGACGGCAACGTCGCCGCCACCGCCAAACAGCTCTTCACCCACCGCCACACGATCCGCTACCGCCTCGAGCGCGTGCGCGAGCTCTGCGGCCACGACGTCTCCTCGACCGAAGGCCGCGAGAAGCTCGGCCTCGGCCTCAAAGCGATGCGGGTCCTCGGCATCGCCTCCCCCCGCGGCCCGGCCCTCGAGCCCGGCGCCAAGGGCGGCAAGGTCTCCCGGAACGCCGAGGACTGAGCCGGCCGGCCGGCCTCGGCGGCGGTACTCTCGGGGCTCGATCCGGGGTGGTGTAGTCGGTTAGCACGCTTGGTTTTGGTCCAAGAAGCGAGGGTTCGAATCCTTCCCCCGGAGTGCGAGCGACGCGTCCGGGCCAGCGCTTAGGTTTCCTTTATGGAGTACGGAGGAGCATCGCTGGACCCCGAGGTGCGCGAGGCGCTGGGGCGCAGCTGGAAGGCGGTGATGGCGATCGGGGTGATCCTGATCGTCGTCGGCTGCATCGCGATCCTGGTGCCGGCGGTGGCCTCGGTCGGGACGGCGATCTTCATCGGCTGGCTGCTGGTGATCCTGGCCGCGTTCCTGACCGCGGCGGCGTTCTCGGCCCACTCGCTGGGCTCGGTGGCGGTGCGGCTGCTCTGGGCGCTCCTTACCGTCGTCGTCGGCATCTGGCTGATCGTCGAGCCCCACAACGGGACCCTGACGCTGACCCTCGTGCTCGGGATCTACTTCCTGCTGATGGGACTGACCCGGATCACCGTCGCGATCCTCGGGCGCGGGCAGCCGAACGCCGGGCTGGTCGGGCTGAGCGGCGTCTGCGGCCTGCTGATCGGGATCCTCGTCCTCGCCAAGTTCCCGAGCTCGGCCGACTGGGCGATCGGCCTGTTGGTCGGCATCGACCTGATCTTCGCCGGCTGGACCCTGACCTCGATCGCCTTGGTGGGCCGGGACGTGGTCAAGGCCAGCGCCCCGAGCCGCGCCTGAGGCGCCCCGAACCTCGCCCCAAGCGCGCCGAGCCGGGCCCGCGTTTGAGGTTGCCTTTCTCCGCGTATATCGCGGCAAACGGCAACCTCGACGGCGGCGGCGATGAAGGGCGCGGCCCAATCGGGCCGCCGAGCGCGCCCGCGGGCCGCCGTAAAATACGATTGCGCCAGTGAGTTCGCCCCTCGTGCTCGTGATGGCGGCCGGGGAGGGCACGCGGATGCGTTCCTCCACGCCGAAGATGCTGCATCCCGTCTGCGGCCGGGCAATGGTCGCGTGGCCGATTCTGGCCGCCCGCGAGGCCGGCGCCGGCCGGGTCGCGGTGATCGTCTCGCCGGGGCGCGATCTCTCGGCCGGCCTGCCTGAGGAAGTCGAGACGGTCGAGCAGCCCGAGGCCGACGGCACCGGCGGCGCGATCCGGGCGGCCCGGGCGCTGATCGCCGAGAGCGAGACGGTGCTGGTCCTCTCCGGCGACGTGCCGCTGATCTCGGCGGCGACGATCGGCGGCCTGCTCGCCGCCCACGCCGATTCCGGCGCGGCGGCGACGATGCTGACGATCGAGCTCGACGACCCGGCCTCCTACGGGCGCGTCGTCCGCGCCGCCGACGGCTCGGTCGAAGCGGTGGTGGAGGCCAAAGCCGCCGGCGACGCCGACGCAGCCCAGCTGGCGATCCGCGAGATCAACGCCGGCACCTACGTCTTCGACGCCGCCCCGCTCGCGGCCGCCCTCGACGGCCTCGCCAACGACAACGCCCAGGGCGAGTACTACCTGCCCGACGTCTTCCCGGCGCTCCGCGCCGCCGGCCACCGCGTCGCAGCCCACGTCGCCGACGACCTGGCGGTGACGATGGGGGTCAACAACCGCGTCGACCTCGCCGCGGTCGAGGCCGAGGGCCGCCGCCGCCTGCTCGAGGCCCACATGCTGGCCGGGGTCACGGTCGTCGACCCGGCCTCGACCTGGGTCGACGCCGGGGTCGAGATCGCCGCCGACGCCCGGATCGAGCCCGGCACCAGCCTGCGCGGTGCCACCAGCGTCGGCGCCCACGCGGTGATCGGCCCCCAGACGACGCTGATCGACACCGCGGTCGGGGTCGAGACCACCGTCCCCCACTCCTACCTGAACAGCTGCGAGGTCGGCGACGGCTGCTCGGTCGGGCCCTTCGCCTACCTGCGGCCGGGCGCCGTGCTCGAGGCTGCCGCCAAGGCCGGGACCTTCGTCGAGATCAAGAACTCCCACCTCGGCAAGGGGGCGAAAGTCCCGCATCTCGCGTACGTCGGCGACGCCGACGTCGGCCCCGGAGCCAACCTCGGCGCCGGCACGATCACCGCCAACTACGACGGTTTCCGCAAGCACCGCACGGTGATCGGCCGCGACGTCCGCATCGGCGTTGACACGATGCTGATCGCCCCGGTAGAAGTCGGCGACTCCGCCTACACTGGCGCTGGCGCGGTGGTCAAGGACGACGTCCCCGAGGGGTCGCTGGCCGTGAGCGAGAACGCGCAACGGAACATCGACGGATACGCCGCCGCCAAGGCGGCGAAGATGCGAGAGGAAGGTTCGTGAGCACGATCGAGCAGACGCCTCAGGCAGCCGCAGCGACCGCCCTGCCGCACGACTACTCGAAGCGGATGATGGTCTTCGGCGGCCGCAGCTCGATGGACCTTGCCGCCAAAGTCGCCGGCAAGCTCGAACTCGACCTCGGCCAGGTCACGCTGAAGACCTTCGCCGACGGCGAGGTCTACTGCCGCTACGAGGAGTCGATCCGCGGCGCCGACGTCTTCCTCGTCCAGTCGACCTGCGCCAACGAGCAGCAGGGGCTGACCCCGAACGACTCGCTGATGGAGCTGCTGACGATGATCGACGCCGCGCAGGGCGCGTCCGCCCACCGGATCATCGCCGTGATGCCCTGGTACGGCTACGCCCGCCAGGACAAGAAGTCGGCCCCGCGCGAGCCGATCAGCGCCCGCATCGTCGCGAAGACGCTCGAGGCGGTCGGCGTCGACCGCGTCCTCACCATGGACCTCCACGCCGGCCAGGTGCAGGGCTTCTTCCACGTCCCGGTCGACCACATGACGGCGATGCCGATGCTGACCCAGTGGTTCATGGACCAGGAACTGACAGAGGAGCTGGTGATCGTCTCCCCCGACGCCGGCCGGGTGAAGACGGCGCGCAACTTCGCCCGCCGGATCGGCACCCAGTGGGCGGTGATGGAGAAGGAGCGCCCGGCCCAGGCCGTCGCCGAGATCGGTTACGTGGTCGGCGACGTCAAGGGCAAGACCGCGGTCCTGGTCGACGACATGATCGCCACCGCCGGCACCCTCTGCGCCGCCGCCCAGACCGTGCTCGACGAGGGCGCCGCCCGGGTCATCGCCTGCGCCACCCACGGCGTCTTCTCCGGCCCCGCCTACGAGCGCCTGGCCGACTCGGCGATCGAGCGGATCGTCGTCACCGACACGATGCCGCTCCGCCCCGGCGCGCCGGACAACATCACGGTCCTCTCGACCGCCAGCACCTTCGCCGACTCGATCCGGCGGATCTTCACCGACGACTCGGTCTCGGAGATCTTCGCCGGCGAGAACCAGCTGTTCTAGCTACGTCCCGGGCGCCGGGCGGGGTGCAACCCGCCCGAAGCACTCCCAGCCGTGAGACAATGTCGACCGGTTGAAGCAGCCACACCGATGGCCGTCGGCAGGAGGAGGCCGTTCGTGCAGGGGGATGTGACGAAGCCAAGCGGCAAGGCGGCACGGGCGGCCGGCGCCCTCGAGCGGTTCGTCGAGAGCGGTCAGGTCTGGGTGGCGGTGGCGGCCGGGACGCTGCTCGTCCTGCTGCAGGTCCCGGGCGTCGAAGACGTGCTGACCAAGCTCGGCCTCGAGAACAACACCCAGCTCCGCACCGCGATCGGGGTGGTGATCCTGGTCAGCATCCTGTGGGAGCTGCGGCAGCTGAAGCAGCGGGTGACGCCCGCCATCACCGGTCGCCAGCACTACGACGATCCGAAGGAGATGTACAACGCGCTGATCGAGAGGGCGGCGGCGATCAAGGACCCCGAGCAGCGCCGGATCGACGTCCTCGGCCTGACCCTGTTCAGCGCCTGGCCCGAGCTCGAATTCTTCCTCGAGCGCCCGACGGTCCACAACTGGACGGTGAGGCTGGCGACCCTCTCGGCCGCAGCGACCGCCCCGCGCCCGTGGGTCCCTGAGAGCTGGCCCAACGAGGCGGCCAACATCGTCACCCAGATCAAGGGCTTCCGGGCGGCCCAGGGCGCCGATCAGGGCCACTCGGTCGAGATCTTCGAATACGGCTTCATGCCCGTGGTGCACGGCTTCCGCCTCGGCAACGGAGACGTCTTCGTCTCGATCCTGCGCTGGCGCGACCGGCGGCTCGGCAAGCACCGATTTCCCTACGACTACGTACCGGCGAACGACATCAGCCCGGAGGCGGAGACGACGCGGGCGCTGTTCGAGAACTGGTTCACGCGGGCGATGCAGAGCGCCGGTGAGGCGCCCGCTCCGATCGCCGAGAGGGGATAGCTTTCGGGCGATGAGCTCCCGAAAGAGCGAGCCGCCGGGCGCGCAAGAGGCGTTCGGCGCCGAGCTTCCGCTGCGACTCGTCGCCGGCCCCGGCGGCGGCTACGGCAACACGCTCGAGGGTCTCCACGCGGCGGTCGAGGCCGGGGCCAACACGGTGGAGCTCGACGTGATCTGGCTCCCCGACGCGCATCTCCCGGTCGAGGAGCGCCACCCGCTGGTGGTCGCGCACGACTGGGAGGAAGCCGAGCGGCGCCAGCCCCTGCTCCTCACCGAGGCGCTCGACGCTCTGCTCGAGCCGCCCCTCGACCGGATCGAGATCGACCTCGACATCAAGCTCCCGGGCCGCGAGGAGGAGCTGGTGGCGGCGCTGCGCGAGCGCGACCTCCTGGGCCGGGCGATGATCTCGACGCTCGAGACCTACTCGCTCGCCCGCGTCGGCGAGCTCGAGCCGGAGCTGCGGCGGGGTTGGAGCTACCCGAAAGCCTCCCGGGACTGGCCCTCGATCCGCTGGGCGCGGCTGCCGATGCTGGCGGCGCTGCGATCGATGCGCTTCCGGCTGCCGGGGCTCGCCGCGCAGCGGCTGCCGCGCATGGGGGTCCAGGCGATGTGGGTCTACCACCCGCTCATCAGCCCTCGGCTGGGGCGGATCTGCAGGCTGGCCGGAGTCGAGCTGATCGCCTGGAAGGTCAACGACGAAGCGCTGATGCGCGAGCTGCTCGCGGCGGGCGCGAGCGGCATCTGCTCCAGCTCCCCGGAGGTCCTGGGGCGCCTGGCTCCTGACCGGAATCCCCGGTAGCTGGCCTAGACCGTGCCCGGGGTGGCGCCGGGGGTCGTGCTCCCGCGGGCGCCTTTGACCCGGACCGCCGACTCGAGGTCGCTCTGGGTGAAGCCGCCGACCACCTCGCCGTCGAGCGCGTAGCGGTAGAGCGCGACCCCGAAGATGCCGCCGAGCGCCTTCGAGACCAGCAGCGCGACGCAGATCAGGAGCGCCCCGATCACGACCAGGAGGGCGCCGGCGAAGCCGACCGAGGGCCAGATCACGGCGCCGAGGACGATCAGCGCCACCGCCGGCAGGAAGCCGAGCAGGAAGACGACGCCGCCGATCGCCAGGTTGCCGGTGATCTGCTGGCCCCAGCGGGCTTTGAAGAGCGAGGCGGAGCGCTTCAGGGTCTCGATCGGGCCGGTGCCCTCGATCGCGATCACCGGCACCGCGAGGAAGGTGACGAGCGACCAGGCGGCGCCGACCAGGCGGCCGGCGATCTCGCCGAGCGCGCCGCCCTGCTGCTCGAGCAGGCCGACGATCAGCCCGACCGCGGTCGAGAGCGCGGCCCAGCCGCAGATCGCGGCGAAGTGGGTGCGGGCGACGGCGAGGCCGTCGGCGACCGTCGCCTGTTCGCCGCGGAAGATGCGATCGGCGGCCGCCGCCAGGCCGACGCTGAAGTAGGTGCCGACGACGGCCAGCACGTAGATCCCGATCACGATGAAGGGGATCGCGGCGCCGTAGCTGTGCTGGTCGAGGAAGAAGGCGCCGGGGCCGAGCAGGACGATCCCGAGCAGGACCGTGGCGATGCCGCCGTAGAGCGGGAAGCGGATCAGTTCGCGGTTCCCGTTCAGCAGCTCCCAGCTTTTCTTGGTCAGCGCCCAACCGCGCTTGATTCGTCTCATCTCACGACATTTCGGCCAGGCCGGGGGTTCGCTTGACCCCCCGTTCCTCGAAGTACTCCCACTCCAGCTGCCCGAGGACGGTAGCCGGCGGGTCGGCGTAAACCCACTCGCGCGCGATCCGGTGCCAGTTCCGCTTCGCCCGCAGCTGCCCGAGCACGGCGACGACGCCGATCTCCATCCGCCGCCCCATCAGCTCGTCGGCCGGGATCGACTCGCGCCGCATCAGGTCGAAGTACTCCGAGCGCGGGTCGTTGGTCGACTCGATGATCTTCATCACCCGCTGCGGCGTGATCTCGATCTCGCGGTCTTCGACGTACCAGCCGCCGACCGCCCGCATGTGCTCCATCAGCCGCTCGGCGTCGAGCTTGGAGGGGTTCTTGACGAAGCCGAGCTCGGCCAGCGCCGCGCGGAAGGCCTCCGGCTCGTTGCGCGAGGCAGCGTCGAAGGCTCGCTGCTCGAGCAGGATCTGCTCGCGGTCGAGCTTCTTGGTCATCCCGAAGTCGAGGAAGGCGACACGGTCGTCGGGCATCAGCAGGTAGTTGCCGGGGTGGGGGTCGGCGTTGAAGTGCTGCAGGTGGTAGATCGAGCCGAAGCTGCCGCGGAAGACGATCTCGCCGAAGCGGCTGCGCTCCTCGTGCGGCAGCTGCTTGATCGCTTCGAAGCCCCTGCCGTCGACCAGCTCGGTGACCAGCACCCGCCGCCGCGAGAGCCGGGTCACCACTTCCGGCACGTAGATGAAGGGGTGTTCGCGGTAGGCGCGGGCGAAGGTGCGCTGATTCTGCGCCTCGTACTCGTAGTCGAGCTCCTCCATCACCCGCTCGCGCAGCTCCTCGGCGATCGCCTTGGCGTCGAGCCCGGGCGCGATCGCCCGCGCCAGCCGCACCAGGGTGCCGGCGTTGCGGAGGTCGGCCTCGAGCGCCTCGGCGATCCCCGGGTACTGGATCTTGACCGCGACGGCGCGGCCGTCGAGCAGCTCGGCCCGGTGCACCTGGCCGATCGAGGCGGCAGCGAACGCCTCCGGCTCGAACTCGGCGAACATCTCCGCCAGCGGCTCGCCGTCGTACTCTTCCTCGAGCACCTTCTCGACGCTCTCCCAGGGCATCGCCGGCGCCTCGGTCCGCAGCTTCGCCAGCTGCTCCTGGTAGATCTCGCGGTACTCCTCGGGGATGAACTCGGTATCGATGAACGAGGCGAACTGGCCCAGCTTCATCGCCGCGCCCTTCATCTGGCCGAGCGCTGAGACCATCTTCATCGCCGTCTCCAGGTGGCGCTGCTCGAGCCGCTCGCGGCTGTCCTCCTCGGAGCGCCCGACGTTGGCCGCTTTGGTGCCCGCGTAGCGGGCGCCCTGGACCCCGACGATCGAGCCCAGCTTGGCCGAGCGGCGAATCCGGCCCTTCGGGATCTTCGCGTCATCCGCCATGGCGAAAGCCTGTCACAGGCCGGTTTCCAGCCGGGTTCTCTATGCTCCCCCGTCCGATGGCTGCTGGTCGCTCCACGCTCAAAGTCGCTCCGCGGGCCGATTTCGGCTCCCGCACCTCGCGCCGCCTGCGCCGCGAGGGGCTGGTCCCCGGCGTCGTCTACGGCGGCGGCTCGGAGGCGCGCCCGTTCCAGGTCGCCGAACGCGACGTCCGCGTCGTCCTCGCCGAGGGCGCGGCGCTCTTCGATCTGCAGATCGAAGGCAGCAAAGAGGTACCGGTGGTGATCAAGGAACAGCAGCGGCACCCGACCCGCGGCACCCTCCAGCACATCGACCTGCAGGAGGTGAGGCTCGACGAGGCGATCCAGGCCGAGGTCGCGATCGAGCTCGAAGGGGTCGAGGACGCGCCCGGCGTCAAGGCTTCCGGCGTGCTCGAGCACGTCACCCGCGAGATCACGGTCGAAGCGCTGCCGACCGCCATCCCGGACCAGATCGTCGTCGACGTCTCGGCGATGGAGATCAACGACACCCTGCAGCTCTCCGCCGTGACCGCCCCGAACGGCGTCACCTTCGTCGCCGACGAGCCCGAGGAGGTCACGATCGTCACCCTCTCGCCGCCGCGCGTCGAAGAAGTCCAGCCCGAGCTCGAGGAGGAGACCGAGGTGGTCGGCGAGGAGGGCGAGGCCACCGAGGAGGGCGATGGCGGCGAGGGCGACTCGGGCGGCGAGTCCGAGGGCGAGTAGCCCTCGAGAGCCGTGCCCCTCTTCGGGCGTCGTCAGGAGGACGGCGGTCGGATCCTGATCGTCGGTCTCGGCAACCCCGGGCCCGAGCACGCGCACGACCGCCACAACGTCGGCTTCGACGTCGCGCGTGAGCTGACCCGCCGCTGGGACCTGGGCAGGCCGCGCTCCAAGTACCGCGGCGAGCTGTGGGAGGGGCGGACCGGCCCGGGCGGTGCCCGCGTCGCGATCCTCCTGCCGATGACCTACATGAACGCCGTCGGCGATTCGGCCGGGCCGGCGCGCGGCGCGCTGAAGGCGCCGCTCGGGCGGACGGTCGTCCTCCACGATGAGATCGACATCCCCTTCGGCGAGATCCGCACCCGCGAGGGCGGCGGCCTCGCCGGCCACAACGGCCTCAAGAGCCTCAAACGCGGTTTCGGCTCGGCTGACTTCTGGCGGGTCCGGATCGGCGTCGGGCGGCCCGACTCGACCGACCCCGAGATCGTCTCGGCCTGGGTCCTGGGCCGCTTCCGCGAGCCGCGCGAGGAGGTCGAGGCGCTGGTTTCCGAGGCGGCGACCGAGACCGAGCGACTGATCGATCGGCTGACGGCGCCGGCTGACGATCCGACCAGCTAGGTTCCGCCGATGGCCGACCGCCTGACCAGCTACCTGCGCGAGGAGAGCGGCGTGGCGCTGATCCGGCTCGAACGGCCGGACGCCCGCAACGCGCTCAACACCCAGATGCTCGCCGAGCTGCTCGAGCATCTCAGCGTCGCGCGCGATGACGACGGCGTGCGCGTTGTTGTGTTCAGCTCCGCCGACCCGCTCGGCTTCTGCGCCGGCGCCGACGTCCGCGAGCAGCTCGACCACGACGGCCACGTCCGCCGCATGCAGATGTTCTCCGACCTCTACGACACCGTCGTCGCCTTCCCGAAGCCGACCGTCGCGGCCTGCCACGGCGACGTCGTCGGCGGCGGCGCCGAGATCGCCGTCGCCTGCGACCTGCGGGTCGGCGGCTCGAACCTGCGGCTGCGCTTCCCCGGCGCCGCCCTCGGGATGCCGGTCGGCCCGGCCCGGCTCGTCACCCTCTGCGGGCTCGCCGCCGCCAAGTACCTGCTGCTGACCTCGAAGACGATCGGCGCCGACGAGGCGCTGCGGCTCGGGCTCGTCAACCGGGTCGCGCCGGCCGCGGCGACCGAGGAAAAGGCGCTGGAGCTGGCGGACACGGTCGCCGCCCACGAGCCGGTCGCCGTCGCCCGCCTGAAGGCGATGCTGCACGAGTGGGACGACGTCGTCGGCCGCTCGGCCGCCGAGGGCGCCGGCCAGGTCGAGCACGTCCGCGCCGGCGTCGACCTGCCGTTCGGCTAGCTCTCCGGTTTCCTAGAATCGGAGCAGCGACCCGGATTTGCCGATCCGGGCGTTTTCCCTGCCATGAGCCTCCGCCCACTGTTAGATCTCGCCGCCGAGAGCGAGCGCCTCCACGCGCTCGCCGCCGAGGTGCGCGCCGCCGCCGACGCGGGCGCTGCGGCCGGTCCCGAGAAGCTGTCCCTGCGCGCCTCGGCGACGCTGCGGCCGCTGCTGCTGGCGACGCTGCTCGAGGACGACCGCGGCCTCGCCGGCCGGCCGGCGCTCCTGGTCTCGGCCGACGACCGCTCGGGCCGCGACCTCGCCGCCGACCTCCGCGCCTACCTGGCGCCGCGCCGCGTCCGCTTCTATCCCTCGCGCGGCACCGGCTACGCCTCCTCGATCTCGCCGCCGCCGCATCTGGTCGGGCTGCGGATCGACGCCCTCGACGCGCTGCTCTCCGAGCCCGACGCGATCGTCGTCGCCAGCGCCACCGCGCTCGCCGAGGCGGTCCCCGACGCCTCGCTGCGGCCGGCCGGCTTCGCCCTCGCCAAGGGCGAGGAGGTCGACCTCGGCGCCGTCGCCGAGGACCTCGTCGGCGCCGGCTACGAACGCGCCGAGCAGGTCGAGGAGCGCGGCCAGTTCGCGGTCCGCGGCGGCATCCTCGACGTCTTCCCGGCGACCGAGGAGCGGGCGGTGAGGATCGAGCTGTTCGGCGACGAGATCGAGTCGATGCGCTGGTTCTCGACCTTCACCCAGCGCAGCCTCGGCGAGGCCGAGCGGGTCGAGCTGGCGCCGGCCGCCGAGCTCGACGCCGAGCACCGCGAGCTGGCCGAGATCGCCGCCGCCGAGGCGGCCGAGGCCGCCGCTTCGGGCGATGGCGATGACGCCGACGGCAGCCGCCTCGCCAACCTCGCCGAGCTGCTGCCGCTCGACCGCTTCCAGGCCCCGCTCGACCTCGTCCCCGAGGCCGCCGCCGTGGTCCTCGCCGCCGCCGAGGAGATCGAGCCGGCGCTGCGCGACAACTGGGAGGACGTCACCACCGCGATGCACGACGAGGATGCCCGCCACCTCTACGTCGACGTCGCCGAGCCGCTCGTCGCCCGCGCCGCGCTCGCCCTGAGCGGGGTGGGGGAGGAGGACGAGGCCGCCTTCCGCGCCTCGCGCGCCGAGTCGCCCGCCCGCAGCATCAAAGAGGCCGAGGTCGAGCTCGAGAAACTGGTCCGCTCCGGCTACCGCACCGTGGTCGCCTTCGAGAG
Organism: Solirubrobacterales bacterium; assembly: GCA_036494495.1. Taxonomy (GTDB): domain Bacteria; phylum Actinomycetota; class Thermoleophilia; order Solirubrobacterales; family 70-9; genus VAYN01. Next base: position 11,451 of record DASXOF010000186.1, read on the forward strand.
CCGCGGCGAGGCCGAGCGCGCGCGGTACGGCCTCGACCGCCTCGACGCCCGCCTGCTCGACGGCGGCCGCCTCTCGCCCGACCCCGGCCTCGCCTTCACCGAGGCGCGGCTGCGCGAGGGCTTCGTCAGCCCGGAGCTGAAACTCGCGGTCTACCCCTATCGGCGCCTCGTCCACCGGCGCCGCGCCGACGAGCCGGCGCCCGGCGGCGGCCGCGGCAGGCTCGCCTTCAGCGAACTGCGGGTCGGCGACCACGTCGTCCACGAGGACCACGGCGTCGCCCGCTTCGCCGGCTTCGAGACGCGCGAGATCGGCGGCGTCACCCGCGACTACCTCTACCTCGAATACAAAGGCGAGGACCGGGTCTTCGTCCCGACCGAACAGCTGGCGAAGCTGAGCCGCTACGTCGGCGCCGGCGGCTCGCCGACCCTCTCGGCGCTGGGCGGCAAACGCTGGCAGAACATGAAGGCGCGGGCCCGCAAAGCGGCCGGCGCGCTGGCGGGCGAACTGCTCAACCTCTACGCCGAGCGGCGCGCCCGCAAAGGCCACTCCTTCCCGCCGGACGGCGAGTGGCAGATCGAGATGGAGGCCGCCTTCCCCTACCGGGCGACCGCCGACCAGCTGGAGGCGATCGAGGCGGTCAAGGGCGACATGGAATCGGAGCGGCCGATGGACCGGCTGGTCTGCGGCGACGTCGTCTTCGGCAAGACCGAGGTGGCGCTGCTGGCCGCGGTCAAGGCGGCCTCCGACGGCAAGCAGGTGATGGTCCTGGTGCCGACCACGATCCTCGCCCAGCAGCACTTCGGCACCTTTCGCGAGCGCCTCGCCGACCTGCCGTTCCGGGTCGAGGGCGTCTCCCGCCTGCGCCCGGCAGCCGAGACCAAAGCCGTGCTGAGGGACTTCGGGGCCGGCAAGGTCGACATCCTGATCGGCACCCACCGGCTGCTCAGCCGCGACGTCCGCGCCGCCGACCTCGGCCTCGTCGTCGTCGACGAGGAGCAGCGCTTCGGGGTCAAGCAGAAGGAGCTGCTGCGGCAGCTGAAGCTGAAAGTCGACGTCCTCGCGCTCTCGGCGACGCCGATCCCGCGCACCCTGCAGATGAGCCTCGCCGGCATCCGCGACATCTCGGTGATCGAGACGCCGCCGGAGGGCCGCCGCCCGGTCCGCACCTACGTCGGGCCCTACGACGAGGACCTGGTCCGCAAGGCGATCACGCGCGAGATCGAGCGCTCGGGCCAGGCCTTCGTCCTCCACAACCGGGTCGACTCGCTGCCGGAGACGACCGAGCGCCTGCGCGGCCTGGTCCCGGGGGCGAAGTTCACCGAAGCCCACGGGCAGATGGACGAGAAGCAGCTCGAGGACACGATGCTCTCCTTCCTGCGCGGCGAGGCCGACTGCCTGGTGACGACGACGATCATCGAGTCCGGGCTCGACATCCCGACCGCCAACACGCTGATCGTCGAGCGCGCCGACCAGCTCGGGCTGAGCCAGGCCTACCAGATCCGGGGACGGGTCGGGCGCTCTCGCGAGCGCGCCTTCGCCTACCTGCTCTACCCCAGCGCCGAGGCGCTGAGCGAGGAGGCCTCGGCCCGCCTCTCGACCCTCGCCGACCACACCGAGCTCGGCTCCGGCTTCCGGATCGCGATGCGCGACCTCGACATCCGCGGCGCCGGCAACCTGCTCGGCGACGAGCAGTCGGGCCATGTGGCCGCGGTCGGCTTCGAGCTCTACTGTCAGATGATCGACGAGGCGGTGGCCGAGGCCGCCGGCGCCGACGGCGCGGGCGAGGAGGCGCCGGAGCCGGTGCGGCTCGACGTCCCGGTCGACGCCTACCTGCCGGCCAACTACGTGCCCTTCGAGGCGGCCAAGATCGACGTCCACCGCCGGATCGTCTCGGCCCGCGAGCCGGGCCAGCTGCGGGCGATCCGCGACGAGCTGGGCGATCGCTTCGGGCCGCTGCCCGAGGAGGCGGAGAACCTGCTGAAGCTGCAGCATGGGCGGATCGAGCTCGGCCTCGCCGGCGCCCGCAGCGTCGAGTTCCGCGGCGGCCGGCTCAGCGTCACCGGGGTCGAGCTCGATTCCGAGGGCGCCGGGGTGCTGGCCGAGCAGGTCGAGGGCGCGGTTTACGAATGGCGCGAGCAGACCGCGGCGGTGCGCGTTGCAGGCGAGCCGAAGGAGCGACTGGCGGCGGTGCTGGCGATGGCGGCCGGCCTCCGCGAGGCCCGCCGCAGCGTCGAGCAGGCGGCCGCTTAGTACACGTTGAGCTACTTCGACTAAGCTGCCGGGCTCGTGGCAGCGAAAGGGCAGAGGAAAGGGACGCCGCCGAAGGGGAAAGCGCCGCGGCGAGCCGCCGGGCGGCAGCGCCTGTGGCTGGTCGTCTTCGCGCTGATCTTCGCGCTGATCTTCGTCATCTTCGCGGTGGCGCAGGGGATCGGCGCCCCGAGCGTGCCTTCTGGCGACGCCGCGATCGTCAAGGGCGTGCCCAGCGATTCCGGCACGATCAGTGAAGCCGAAGTCAAGCGCGGTACCGCCCAGCAGATCGCCGCCGCCGTCAGCGAAAAAAAAGAAAAAGCGCCGAAGCCGGGCTCGAAAAAATTCGAAGAACTGCAGACCGCGGCGCTGGGCGAACTCCTGGACGCGGTCTGGATCGGCGGCGAGGCTGAAGAACTCGGCATCTCGGTCACCGACAAACAGATCGAAGAAAGCCTCGCCGAAATCAAGAAACAGAACTTCCCGACGGCAAACGCCTACACCGAATTCCTCGAAAAATCGCACTTCACCCAGGCCGACGTCGACGCCCGGGTCGAACTGCAGGTGATCAGCACCGAAATCCAGGAACGGGTGCAGAACCAAGTGCCGCCGCCGAGCAGCGACGAAATCCAGGCCTACTACGACAAAGAACTGGCAACCCAGTTCACGACGCCCGCCAGCCGCAACGTGCGCGTGATCGTCAACAAAGACGAGTCGAAGGTCGAAGCGGCGAAGAAAGAACTCGAAGGCGACCAGTCCGAAGCCAACTGGAAAAAGGTCGCCCCCAAATACTCCTCCGACCCGACGACGAAAACCAACGGCGGGCTGCAGAAAGCGATCACCGAAGAATTCGTCAAAGGCGATCTGAAGAAGGCGATCTTCGACAGCGCCACCGGCGAACTGGTCGGCCCGGTCGAGTACGAAAAAAACTTCCTCCTGATCGAACCGGTGAAAGTCAACGCCGAGAAGGTCAAAAAGCTGCCGGAAGTGAAATCGCAGATCAGCCAGACCCTGGCGCAGACCAAGCAGGAAGAATTCTTCTCCGAATTCGTCAGCCAGTACCAGGCGAAGTGGACCGCGCGGACCTACTGCGCCTCCGGTTTCACGATCGAACGCTGCTCCAACTTCAAGGGCTCCGGCCACCCCAGCAGCGCCCCCGCGGCCTGCTACGAAGCCAACCCGAAAACGCCGGCGAAAGAATGCCCGGCACCGGTGACGATGAACACCCCGGCGATCCCCGGCACGGTCTCGACGGCGACGCCGAAAGGCGAACGCCTGGTCCAGCGGCCGCAGCCGGAAGGGCTGAAAACGGGCGAAGGGTTCGGGGTGACTCCGGAAGCTGTAAGCCCGGAATCTGAAGCGGCGACGGGCCCAACGGGCGAATAGGGGGCGGATTCGAGGGC
>DASXOF010000187.1:0-3506 GCA_036494495.1 Solirubrobacterales bacterium
CTCTCGGGCTGTCGGCGTGTGGAGGATTCGGCTGCCGCCTCTTTCGAGCTCCGGGCCTCACCCGCAAAACGTTCGGAGGGTCCCCCGATCCCCACCCACGGATCCAGTCTGGCCAGACAGCTCCCGTCCCTCGTAAGCTCAAAAACCCGGGGGGTCGGGGGCCCCAGTCTTGTTTAGAGCTTCCGAGGGACGGAGCGTGTCGGTGTCCCTCCGAACGTTTTGCGGCTGAGACCCGCCGCTCGATCGAGGCGTAAAGCCGAATACGCCCCAGTCGACAGGCCGAGTGAGGAGGGACACCGACACGCTCCGTCCCCCCTCGCAACGCCCTGCCTAGCTGCTCCCCTGCCGCACGATCACCGCCGGCACCTGGCTCAACTTCTCCGCCAACGCATCGATCCCCTGCGCCAGCTTCCGCGTATCCGCCTTCGTCAGCTCCGTATAGGACACGAAACCGTCGCCCGTTTCGTACGATTCGAGCGACTTGTAGACCGCTTCGAAGTCGGCTTCGATTTCCTTCGCCAGCTTCGGGTCGGACTTGCTCAGCAGCGGCTCGACCGCTTCGAACGCCACCTGGCTGCCTTCGACGTTGGCCTTGAAGTCGACCAGGTCGATGTGCGAGTAGCGCTCCTCCTCGCCGGTGATCTTCGAGGCCGAGACCTCGCCGAGGAGCTCGTTGGCGCCGTTGGCGATCTGCACCGCCTGCAGCTTCACCGACTTCACTTTCTGTTCGAGTTCTTCGACGTCGGCCTGCAGCTGTTCGGCCACCGGCGCCATCCCCTTCGCGGTGCCTTCTTCCCACAGCGCTTTCTCGATCCGGTGGAAGCCGCCGAATTCGCTCGCCGGGACGTCGTTTTCGCGCGCGTCGATGCGCGGGTCGAGGTCGCCGAAGCTCTCGGCCACCGGCTCGATCCGCTCGTAGGGGATCCGCGCCGCCGGGTAGAGCGCCTTCGCCTTGGCGACGTCGCCGGCGACCACCGCGGCCACGAACGGCGCCGTCTTCGCGGTCAGCTCGTCGGTGTTCTCCTCCAGGTATTCGCGGTAGGAGGCGATCGCCGCTTCGACCTCGGGGCTGTTCGAGGAGTCGAGCTTGCCGCTCACCGTCAGCGTCCCGTCCCCTTCGGAGCCGCCGTTGCAGCGGATCGTGTATTCGCCTTCCTCCAGGGTCAGCGAGAAGCTGCCGTTGAGCCCTTCGGTCAGGTTCTCCTTCTCGCCGAGGATCGTTTCCCCGTCGAGGATCTCCATCTCGGTCACCTTGGCGCTTTCGCCGTCGACCTGGAAGTCGATCGGGCCCGCCTTGGCCTTGGCGTCGTGCGGGTCGCAGCCGGCGTCGGTGATCTTGAAGGTCATCGTTTCCGCCCCTGCCGGAGCGTTGTCGTCGCTGGAGCCGCAGGCGGCGACGAAGAGCGCCACCAGGGCGGCCGCGCCAAGGCAGAGGACGGCGCGGATCGGAAGTCGGTTCATCGGTTTCGAGTGCTCCTTGGAGAATCCTGGGATTGCGAGTTAGGGGACCCTAACAAAAACCTATGCAATCGGTCGGATATGGGGCGGGGCGCTCAGCCGAGCAGGCCTTCGCCGACGTAGCCGCCGGGCTTGGCCCCCGGCGGCACGGCGAAGACGGCGCTGCCGACGTGCTTGATGTACTCGTTCAGCGCGTCGAACTGGCCGAGCCGCCGCTGGATCGCGACGAACTGCTTTTCCGGGTCCTTCTGGAAGGCGATGAAGAAGAGCCCGGCTTCGAGCTCGCCGAGGCTCTCGTCGACGCCGTCGGTGAAGGAGTAGCCGCGGCGCAGGATCCGCTCGCCGTCGTTCACGGTCGCCGAGGCGAGGCGGACGTGGGAGTCCGCGGGGATCACCGGCTTGCCGTTCTTTTCCGCCTCGAGGTCGAGCGGGTCGAACTCCTCGGTCCCGGTCAGCGGCGCGCCGCTGTACTTGCGGCGGCCGATCGTCGCCTCCTGGTCTTCGAGCGAGGCCCGGTCCCAGACCTCGAGCAGCATCCGGATCCGCCGCGTGACCATCAGGCTGCCGCCGCGCATCCAGCTCTGGTCGGCGTCGCGGCCGAGCCAGACGAAGCGTTCCATCGCCCCGCTGTCCTCGGCGCGGATGTTGGCGGTGCCGTCTTTCATCCCCATCAGGTTCCGCGGGGTGTCCTGCGAGCGGCTGGTCGTCGCGGTGCGGCCGAAGCCGAGCTGGGACCAGCGCATGACGGCCGTGCCGCGGCCGATCCGGGCCAGGTTGCGGACCGCGTGGAAGGCGACCTGGGGATCGTCGGAGCAGGCCTGGACACAGAGGTCGCCGCCGCTTTCGAGCTCGTTCAGCTCGTCCCCGGGGAGCGGCGGCAGCGCCTTCAGCGCCGCCGGGCGCTTCGCCGCCAGCCCGAGCGCCGGCCGTTCGAACAGCGACGGGCCGAAGCCGATCGTGACGGTGAGGCTGGAGGGGAGGAGGCCGACGGTCTCGCCGGTGTCGTCGGGCGGCGCCACCTGCAGGTCGTTCTCGCTGCCGATCAGCTCGCCCTGGGTCATTTCGCTCGCCGCCCTGCTCCACTCGCGCAGCAGCTCGCGCAGCGCCGCCGGGTCCTCGTCGACGAGGTCGAAGGCGGCGAAGTGCAGGCGGTCCTGGGCCGGGGTCGCGATCCCCGCCTGGTGCTCGCCGTAGAAATCGACCGTGCCGGTGCCTTCGGCGTTGGCTTCGGCGCTCTCCTGGCCGACCAGGAAGCCGGCGCCGCCGATCCCGAGGCCGGCCGCCCCGACCCCGGCCGAGGTCAGCAGTCGACGCCGCGAGATCGGGCTCATGGCGAGGGAGCCATCGCCTAGGCGGCGGGCGCGGCGTCGCCGACAGCGGCGTCGCCGACAGCGGCGGGCCGGCGCGGCTGCAGCGAGCGCGGCCAGAGCACGAAGGCCACCATCGGGATCGCGTAGGCGAGGTAGAGGGTCACCTCGGCGACGGTCATCGAGGCCCGCAGGCCGAGCATCCCGGTCAGCAGCGATTCGCTCACCGTGCCGGGATTGACGAGCCAGGTGAGGTCGACCGCCTGGCTCTGGAAGCTGTTGATCCAGCCGGCCTCGTTGGCGGTGTGGGCGGCGGTGGCGAGCAGGCCGGCGGCGACGAAGACGAGGACCAGGCCGGTGATCCGGAAGAAGCGGCTGAGGTTGATGCGGACGCCGCCGCGGTAGAGGCCCCAGCCGACGACGACCGCGCCGAGCAGCCCGAGCACGGCGCCGGTGCCGGCGGCGGTGGTGTCGGTCGCGTCCTGGAAGGCGGCGAGCAGGAAGACCGAGGTCTCGAAGCCCTCGCGCAGGACCGCGAGGAAGGCCATCCCGACCAGCGCCATCGCCGAGCCTGTGGCCAGCGCCGAGGCCGCCCCGCCCTCCAGTTCGGCCTTGATCCCGCGCGAGTGGCGGGTCATCCAGATGATCATGTAGCTGATCATCGCCACCGCGATCACGCCGACGATCGTCTCCAGCCCCTCCTGCTGGCGCTGCGGCAGCTCTTCGCCGGCGACGTTGAGC
>DASXOF010000188.1:0-17003 GCA_036494495.1 Solirubrobacterales bacterium
GACTCTTCGGTGCCGCGGATGTTGATCAGGGCGAGGCCGACGATCAGCACGGCGCCGCCGACGATGTCGCCGGGGCTGTCGCCGAGCCAGGGCCAGAAGACGGCCAGATAGAGGGGCACGAAGAAGGCCGAGATCGCGACCGTGATCGTGTAGTTGAGCATCTGCCCCCAGGCGGCGATGAAGCTGACCAGCTCGTTGAAGGCGTGGCGGGCGAAGCTCGAGGAGCCGCCCGCCTCCGGGTACATCACGGTCGCCTCGGCGTAGGTGGCGGCGGTGGCGGCGAAGATCAGGCCGGAGATGACGAAGGCGATCGGGGTCAGCCCGAGCGCGAAGGCGGCGGTGACGCCGAGGGCGTAGTAGATCGAGGAGCCGACGTTCCCGTAGGCGGCGGAGAACAGCGCTCCGACGCCGTGGACGCGGCTCAGCGACTCGTCTCTGGGGATTCGCTGGGCCATTCAGAAGAGGGCGGTTGTCACTCGGTGGTGCTCACCTGAGGCGAATATACGCTCGCCGCCGGGCCGCGCCGCGCGTGCGCCCGGGTCAGCTGGTCCGGGGCCGTCACCCCGCAGAGCGCCAGCGCCAGCGCCAGCTCGGTGCGGAGCAGCTCGAGCACCCGGCCGACGCCGTCCTCGCCGTCCAGCGTCAGCCCCCAGAGCGCCGGCCGCCCGACCAGGACCGCCTCGGCGCCGAGCGCCAGGGCGAGGGCGACGTCGATGCCGCGGCGGATGCCGCCGTCGACCAGGACCGGGACCCGCCCTTCGACTGTCTCGACCACCTCGGTGAGGGCGTCGGCGGTGGCCAGCGAGCGGTCGAGCTGGCGGCCGCCGTGGTTGGAGACGACGACGCCGGCGGCGCCGTGCTCGACCGCGAGCGCCGCGTCGGCCCCCGCCAAGAGGCCCTTGACCAGCACCGGCACTCCGGTTTCGGCGGCGAGGTCGGCGAAGTCGTCCCAATCGAGCGAGCGGTCCATCAGGTCGAAGGTCTGCTGCAGCGTGTACTCGCGGCCGGGGCCGCAGGCGGCGTCGAGGGCCGGCACCCGCAGCTCGGCCGGGATCACGAAGCCGGTGCGGAGGTCGCGCTCGCGGTTGCCGGCCGGCGGCGCGTCGACGGTGAGCACGATCGCTTCGTAGCCGGCGGCGAGCGCGTGCTCCCACAGCGCCCGCGTCACCCCCTCGTCCTCGAAGCAGTAGAGCTGGCACCAGCGGCGGCCCGGCGGCGCCGCGGCGGCGACCTCGGTCGGGGCGACCGTGGCCAGGGTCGAGTGGCAGAAGACGGTCCCGGCCGCGGCTGCGGCGCGGGCCGTGGCCAGCTCCCCCTCCGGGTGCAGCAGCCGCTGGAACGCGGTCGGGGCGACCAGGATCGGAGCCGAGACCGGCCCGCCGAGCACCTCGGCCGCGGTCGACACCTCGGCGACGTCGGTCAGGACCCGCGGCAGCAGCCGCCAACGGCGCCAGGCCTCGCGGTTGTCGCGCAGCGTCTCCTCGTCGCCGGCGCCGCCCGCGAAGTAACCGAGCACTCCCGCCTCGAGCCGCTCGGCGGCCAGCCGCTCGGCGTCATCGACCGTTATCCAGCTCTCCGGCACCGGGCGAGCCTAGACCTATTCGACCCGCTTCGCGGGTAGCTTTTCGCCCGGTGAGCGCAGGCAGGAGCCCGACCCGAGCGCAGATCCGGCGGCGGCGACTCGCCGCGCTGGCGGTGCTCGCGATTCTCGCCGCCGCGATCGTGGCGCTGCTCGCCGGCTCCGGCTCGAGCGCCGGCCCGGCCGGCACCCTTCACCGCGGCGGCTACCGCCTCGTCCACATCGAGGCGAAGAGCAAGGCGGTGCCCGGGCACAGGCTCGGGGTCAACGTGATCGTGCCGCCGCAGCCCGGGCCGCGCGGCAAGCGGCCGCTGCTGATCTACCTGCACGGCCGCGGCGGCTACGAGGGGACCTTCAACGACGCCGTGCTGCGGGGGCTGCCGGCGCTGCACGGGCGCGGGCCGATCGTCGCCTTCCCGGCCGGGGGCGTCCACGGCTACTGGCACGACCGCGCCGCCGGCAGGTGGGAAGACTGGGTGATGGACGAAGCCCTGCCCCTGGTCGAACGCCGCTTCGGCATCGACCCGAAGCGGATCGCGATCGGCGGCATCTCGATGGGCGGCTTCGGCGCCCTCGACATCGCCCTGCACAATCCCGGCCGCTTCTGCGCCGTCGGCGCCCACTCCCCGGCGCTCTGGTTCGAAGCCGGCGAAACCGCGCCCGGGGCCTTCGAAGACGCCGCCGACTTCGAACGCAACGACGTCGTCCGTGCGGTCGAGGAAAACCCGGACGCCTTCGGCAAGGCCCACGTCTGGGTCGACTACGGCGAGGAAGACGACTTCCTGCCCTACGACGATGGCTTCGTCGCCGCCCTGGCGGGCGGCGACGGCGACATCACCGTCCACTCCTGGCCCGGTGGGCACGAAGGCAGCTACTGGGGCAAGCACTGGCCCGACTACCAGCGCTGGTACGTCAGGGCGCTGGCGCACTGTGGCTAGAGCCGCCGCCATGGCAGTCTTCGCGGCCGTGCTCGGCGCGATCGTCTACCTGGTGCTGGCGGCGACGCTCTTCGGCCCGGTCGACGAGCACGGCGCCCGGGTCGAGCACCTGACGATCGAGAGCAAGGCGGTCGGCCGCGAGCTCGGCGTCAACGTGGTGGTGCCGGCGAAGCTGCCGGAGCCGCGCGGCGAGAGGCCGCTGCTGGTCTTCCTGCACGGGCGCGGCGGCTCCGACGGGACCTTTACGGGAAACGAGGCCGTCTACGAGGGCCTCGCGAATCTCGGCGGGAAGGCGCCGATCGTCGCCTTCCCCGATGGCGGCGAACACGGCTACTGGCACGACCGCCCGGAAGGCGGTTGGGCCGACTACGTGATGCGGGAAGTGATCCCCGCCGTGCAGCGGCGCTTCGGCACCGACCCGCACCGGATCGCGATCGGCGGCATCTCGATGGGCGGCTTCGGCGCCTATGACCTCGCCCTCCACCACCCCGGTCGCTTCTGCGCCGTCGGCGGCCACTCCCCCGCCCTCTGGTTCCACGCCGGCGAAACCGCGCCCGGGGCCTTCGAAAGCCCCGGCGACTTCGCCCGAAACGACGTCGTCGGCACCGTCGAGGCCAACCCCGACGCCTTCGGCGCGACGCGGGTCTGGAACGACTACGGCAGCGACGACCCGTTCCGGGTCTACGACGAAGGCTTCGTCGCGGCGATGGAGCAGGGCGACGCCGACTTCACGACCCACACCTCGCCCGGCGGCCACGACAACGGTTACTGGGACGCCCACTGGCCCCAGTACCTCCGCTTCTACGCCAACTCCCTGGCCCACTGCGGCTGAGCCGCTGCTCCGACTTGCACTTTGTGTCGCTATCCGACCAAAAGTGCAAACCCGCCGAGATCGAGCCGGCCGGGACTCGTCAGCGGCCAGGCGAGCCGGCGGGCGGAGTGCCGGCGGGCGGCACCGGGCCCCAGCTTTCGCGGCCGTCGGAGGTCTGGATCGGGATCTGCTTCCCGGCCATCGCCGGGGTGCCTAGCGTCACGTCGGCGATCGCCTTGACCCGGGAGAAGATCTCGCGGATCGAGCTCCGCTCGCCCTGGTAGCCCCACTGGTGGAAGTCTGCATTGAGTCCGGTGGCGTGGATCCCCGCTTCTTCGGCCAGAAACAGCGCCCTCGGCATGTGGAAGGCGTTGGTCACGACCACCGCGTTCTCGACGTTGAAGATCGACCGCGCCCGCACCATCGTCGCCCAGGTGTCGAATCCGGCATGGTCCTCGAACACGTCCCTGGGCGGCACCCCGTGCGCGACGAGCACCTTCCGCATCGTGTCGGGCTCGTCGTAGGCCCAGGTGTGGTGGTCGCCGGAGACGAGGATCTTCCCCACCTTTCCGGCGTGCCACAGCCGCGCCGCCTGCTTGACCCGGTCGGCCAGCATCGCGCTCATCTTCCCGTCCGGCTTGACCAGCGCCCCCGGCACGATCGCCACTTCCGCCGGCGGCACATCGGCCACCTCAGAAGTCGCATTCCCGTCCTCGCGCAGCAGGATGTACGCGTTGGCCCCGACCACCACCAGGACCAGCGCAATCGCCCCGCAGGTCAGCCCCCAAACCGTCCTGGGGAACCGCCGCCAGGGATAGCCGAGCGTCCGAAGAACCCTGCGCATCCGCCGAAACGCTACCAACCGCGCCATCAGCCGACCCGGCTGGGGCGCCTCTTGCACCGCATAGGTGCAAAAAGCGCCCCGCGCAGGCTCAGAAGTGGACGATCGGGATGATCAGGATCGCGACGATGTTCGCAACCTTGATCATCGGGTTGATCGCCGGGCCGGCCGTGTCCTTGTAGGGGTCGCCGACGGTGTCGCCGGTGACCGAGGCGGCGTGGGCTTCGGAGCCTTTGCCGCCGTGGGCGCCGTCCTCGATCAGCTTCTTGGCGTTGTCCCAGGCGCCGCCGCCGGCGGTCATCGAGATTGCCATGAAGAGGCCGACGACGATGACGCCGATCAGCAGTCCGCCCAGCGCGTCGACGCTGAGCACGCCGACGATGACCGGGACGACGATCGGGATCAGCGCCGGCAGGATCATCTCTTTCTGCGCTGCCAGCGTGACGATGCTGACCGTTTCCCCGTACTCGGGTTTTTCGGTCCCGTCCATGATCCCCGGGTGGTCTTTGAACTGTTTGCGGACCTGCTCGACCACCTGGCCGCCGGCTCGGCCGACCGCCTCGATCGCCAGCGCCGAGAACAGATAGACCATCATGCCGCCGATGATCAGCCCGATCAGCACGTCGGGGCTCGTCAGGTGGAACAGGCCGTTCAAGTCGAAGCCCTGCGGGGCTTCGTCTGCCAATTCGCTCCGGAAGGCCGCGAACAGCACCAGCGCCGCCAGGGCGGCCGAGCCGATCGCGTAACCCTTGGTCACCGCCTTGGTCGTGTTGCCGACCGCGTCGAGCGGGTCGGTGACGTTGCGGACGTCCTCCGGCAGCTCCGCCATCTCGGCGATGCCGCCGGCGTTGTCGGTGATCGGGCCGAAGGCGTCGAGGGCGACGATCAGGCCGCAGAGCGAGAGCTGGGCGACGACGGCGATGCCGATGCCGTAGATGCCCGCCAGCTCGTTGGCGCCGAGGATCGCCAGCGCGATCACCAGGGCCGGCGCCGCCGTCGACTGGAAGCCCTGGGCGAGGCCGGCGATGATGTTGGTCGCATGCCCCGTCTCGGACGCGGCGGCGATCGACTTCACCGGCCGGAACCGGGTCGCCGTATAAAATTCGGTGATCCCGAAGAGGAGCGCGGTGACCGCGATCCCGATCACGGCGCAGAGCCAGAGGTCACCGACGCTGACCGACTTCGCGGCCGCGTCGGCGAAGCCGAGACGGAGCGGATCGCTCATCAGCCAGTCGGTGATCGGGTAGAAGGCGGCGATCGAGAGGGCTCCCGAGATCAGCAGCCCGATGTACAGCGCACCCTCGACTTTGTCCGTTTTCGTCCGCACGCAAAGCGCGCCGATGATCGAGGCGATGATCGCGATGCCGCCGAGAACGAGCGGGTAGATCGCGACCTCGCGGGCGTAGTCGGAGGTGAAGGTGAGGACGCCGAGCAGCATCACCGCGACGGTCGTGACCGCGTAGGTCTCGAACAGGTCGGCGGCCATGCCGGCGCAGTCGCCGACGTTGTCGCCGACGTTGTCGGCGATCACCGCCGGGTTGCGGGGATCGTCCTCGGGGATCCCCGCCTCGACCTTGCCCACCAGGTCGGCGCCGACGTCGGCGGCCTTGGTGAAGATGCCGCCGCCGAGCCGGGCGAAGACCGAGATCAGCGAGCCGCCGAACCCGAGCCCGATCAGCGCGTCGACCGCGTCCTTGTCGGAGCTGCCGGTGATGACCAGGATCCCGTAGTAGCCGGCGACCCCGAGCAGGGCGAGGCCGACGACCAGCAGGCCGGTTACCGAGCCGCCTTTGAAGGCGACGTCGAGCGCCGGCGGGACGCCGCCGCGAGCCGCCTCGGCGACGCGGGCGTTGGCCCGCACCGCGACGTTCATCCCGATGAAGCCGGTCGCGACGGACCGGGTGGCGCCGATGATGAAGCCGATCGCCGTTTTGTAGTCCTGCAGGACGAGCAGGATGATCGCGATCGGCACCGCGACGGCGGCGATGATCGTGTACTGGCGGTTCAGGTAGGCCTGAGCGCCTTCCTGGACGGCGCCAGAGATTTCCTGCATGCGGTCGTTGCCCGGTGATTTCCTCAGCAGGCGCTGGGTGACTAGAAGTCCGTAGACGACGGCGGCGCCAGCGCAGACAAGCGCGACGACCACCCCGTAGTCCGTCAAGAAGCTGGTCAACTTATTTTTCCTCCGGTGGGTTTAGCGGGCGCGAGTCTATATATGCCGACGGCAGAACCGCTCTACGTCGCGAACAGGACCCCCTGAGCGGGTTGCGTCCGCGAGACCGGGCGATGCCTACGCGGGCTGCTCGACGCCGCCGTAGGTGCGCCGCGTCTCCGCCACCGCGTCACGCTGGATGTCCAGCAGCGAAGCGCCTCCGCGCAGGGCCTCGCGGGCCCGCTCGGCCCCGTTCCGGGCCGGCAGATCGACCGCGATCCCGAGCTGGGAGCGCGCCGGCTCAGTCCAGGCGAGGACCGACTCGAGGGCCGCCCGCGTCTCGACCTCCACCCCGCGCCGGAAGTCGATCATCTTCCCCCCCGCGCCGTAGCGGATCGCCCGCCAGAGGTTCTCCTCGACCTCGCGGTCGCGGAGCGGCGCCCCCGCCCCTTCGTAGCCGTGCTCGTCGAAGTCGAGCGCCGTCTGGGCGACGCAGGCGGCGATCAGCCCGGCCAGCGCGGTCGCCTCGTCGCCGCGGGTCTGGGCGTCGCAGATCCGCACCTCGACCGTGCCGAACCGGTGATGCGGGCGCACGCTCCACCACAGCTGGGTCGACTCGACGACGCTGCCGGTCCGCACCAGCAGCTCGATGAAATCGGCGTAGCTCGCCCAGTCCCCGAACGGCGAGGGGATGCCGCAGCGAGGGAAGGTGCGGGTGAAGATCTCGGTCCGCACCGAGTGCAGGCCGGTGTCGCGGCTGTCGAGAAAGGGCGAGTTGGCGGAGACGGCGAGCAGCAGCGGCAGCAGCTCCCGCATCCAGTCGCAGACGGCGATCGCCCGGTCGGCCCCGCGAACCCCGACGTGCACGTGCAGGCTCCAGGTGTTGTTGCGCTGGGCGACCCAGCCGAGTTCCTCGCGCAGCCGGTTGTAGTGCTCGGTGTCGATGATCCTCTGGTCGAGGTAGTTGGCCCAGGGATGGGTGGCGGTGGCGCCGAGCGCCAGCCCCATCTCGGCGACCAGCGCGAACAGTCGCCGCCGCCGCTCCTCCTGCCGCGCGACCGCGTCGGCGAAGCTCTCCCCCCGCCCCGAGCGGATCTCGACCTCGGAGGCGATCAGCTCGCCCGCCGCCGACTCGGCCAGCACCTCGTCGCGCTGGCAGGCCGCGTAGAGGTCCTCGAAGCGATGCGCCAAGTCGAGCGATCCCGGCTCGAGGATCGCGAACTCCTCCTCGAGCCCGATCGTGAAGTCGGTCGAGGACTCGAAGATCTCGCGGGCGCCGTCGAGGTCCACGGGGAGGGCTTAAGCCAGGTAGAAGTAGAGCGCGTAGAGCAGGTCCACAGCCGGGCTCGAGGTGTGGACGGTGACCTCCGGCGGCACCTGCAGCAGCTGCTCGGAGTAGTTGAAGATGATCTTGACGCCGGCCTTGACGAGGCGGTCAGCGACCTCCTGGGCGGCGCCCGCGGGAACCGCGAGGACGCCGACCACGACCTCCTCGTCGCGCACCACCGAGTCGAGGTCGGCGATGTCGCGCACGTTCAGCTCGCCGATCTCTGTCCCCACCACACCCGGGTCGACGTCGAAGACGGCGACGACCTGGAAGCCGTGGTCGGCGAAGATCGCCGAGGAGGCGATCGCCTGGCCGAGGTGGCCGGCGCCGAAGAGGGCGATGTTGTGCTGGCCCGAGGTGCGGAGGATCTTGCGGATCTCCGAGACCAGCGAGTCGACGTTGTAGCCGACCCCGCGCTTGCCGAACTTGCCGAAGCCGGAGAGGTCGCGGCGGATCTGGGTCGGGTTGATGTGGGTGTACTCGGAGAGCTCCTGCGAGGAGATCGTCTCCCGCCCCATCTTGCGCGCCTGGGTCAGGACCTGCAGGTAGCGCGAAAGTCGCGCCGCCACGCCAAGCGAGAGCCGCTCCCCTTCCACCGGGAAGGCGCCCGCGTCGAATTCCTCGATCACCTCGACCATGCCCCCACAGTATCGAGCCGGGCGCGAACCGATGCCTCGTCGAAGACCAGCTCGGAGGCGACGACGCCGTCGACCTCGACCACCGGGATCCGCTCGAGATGGCGTCGCAGCAGGAGATCGTCGCTCTCGATGTCGATCTCGTGGAGCTCGAACCGGTACCCCGCCGAATGGAGGTCGACCAGCGCCGCGACCGCCTCCTCGCAGAGGTGACAGCCCGGACGGGAGTAGACGAGGACCTCGGCCACGGGCCCTGCTCAGTGGACGGCGAGCGCGCCTTCGCCACTGGCGAAGGCGTCGTAGGCGAGGTAGTCCGGGTAGGCGATCCGGGGCGCGTAGCGGGCGGCGGAGCCGATCATCGCCGCGTTGTCGGTGCAGAGCCGCAGCGGCACCAGCTTCAGCCGCACCCCCTGCTCCTCGCAGAGCCGGGCCACCGCCTCGCGCAGCGGCCCGTTGGCGGCGACGCCGCCGCCGAGCGCGACCGCCTCCCAGTCGCCCCGCTTCAGCGCCCGTTTCAGCTTTGTCACCAGCTGGGCGACGAGCGCGGCCTGGAAGGAGGCGGCGAGGTCGGCGCGGCGCTCCTCCACCCCCTCCGGCCCGAGTTCGCGGCAGCGATATACGAGGGCGGTCTTCAGCCCGCTGAAGCTGAAGTCGAGGCCGGGGTTGCGGATCATCGCCAGCGGCATCTCGAACGCCTCCGGGTCGCCTCCCTCGGCCTCCTTCTGCAGCGCCGGGCCGCCGGGGAAGCCGAGGCCGAGCAGCCGCGCCGACTTGTCGAAGGCCTCGCCGGCGGCGTCGTCGAGCGTCTGCCCCAGCAGCTCGTAGCCGGCGTGGTCGTGGACCCCGGCGAGCAGCGTATGGCCGCCGCTCGCGACCAGGCAGAGGAAGGGCGGCTCGAGCGGCTCCGGCTCGAGGAAGTTGGCGGCGACGTGGCCCTGCAGGTGGTCGACAGGGATCAGCGGCAGCCGCCGTGAGGCGGCGATCGCCTTGGCGGTCGAGACGCCGACCAGGAGCGCCCCGATCAACCCCGGCCCGGCGGTGACCGCGACCGCCTCGACGTCCTCCAGCCCGACCCCGGCCTCGGCCAGCGCCGCGGTCACCAGCGGCGCCGTCAGCTCGAGGTGGTGGCGGGCGGCGACCTCCGGCACCACCCCGCCGAAGTCGGCGTGGGCGGCATGCTGGGAGGAGATCAGGTTGGAGAGGATCCGCGGCCCGTCGAGGACCGCGGCGCAGGTGTCGTCGCAGGACGTCTCGATCGCGAGGATCAGGCTGCCGTCGTCCACCGCTCGCCTCAGTCCAGCCACATGATCAGCGCGTCCTCGCCGTTGTCGTGGTAATAGCGGGGACGGACGCCGGCCGAGCGGAAGCCGAACCGCTCGTACATCTCGATCGCTTTGCGGTTGGAGACCCGGACCTCGAGCGTGAACGGCAGCACCCCGCGCGCCTCCTCGATCAGCCGCGTCATCAGGCTCCAGGCGACGCCGCGGCGGCGGTGATCGGGGGCGACGGCGATGTTCATCAGGTGCCAGACCTGGTCGTAGCGCGAGCAGATCACGTAGCCGAGCAGGTCGTCGCCCTCGCTCGCCGCGAGGCAGATCCCCGACGGCTTCGAGAGCTCGAGCACGAACATCGCCAGCGACCACGGGGTCGGGAACGAGCGGCGCTCGATTGCGATCACCGCCGGCAGATCGCTGTAGGCAAGCCGGCGCACCCCGACCCCGCGGGTCAGGTTCTCATTCGGCTCTCTGGAGAGAATCTCGCTCACGCCAGCGCTCCGCGTCTGGTGGTCGAAGGTAGATCGGCTCGAGCGGCCCCGCCTCCCCCTCCATCGCCGCCAGGGCGCAGACATCGCGCGCCGCGACGCGGTGGACGGGGTCCTCGTCGTCCGGAATTTGGACGTTTTCCACGGTCAGCTCTGCGCGAAATCGTACCGCGCCGGGTCCGGCCACCGACGGCGCGGTTCGCAAACCGGCGAGCCGCTCGGCGAGCTCCTCGGGGCGGCAGACCAGCGGGCCCCAGAGCCGCTCGCCGCCGGCGCCGTAGAGCGCCGCGAAGACCTCGCCGCGGTAGCCGTCGAGGACCGCCAGCCGCTCGCCGCCCGCCCCCGCCGCGGCGATCCCGTGCCCGAGCGCGTCGAGGCTGCCGACCCCGTGCGCCGGCAGGCCGAGACTGGCGGCCAGGCCGCGGGCGGTGGCGATGCCGATCCGCAGGCCGGTGAAGCTGCCGGGCCCGAGCCCGACCGCGATCAGGTCGACCGCCTCCCAGCCGCCGGCCGCCGTCGCGGCGGCCTCGACCTCGGTCAGCAGCGCCGTCGCATGGCGCGGCCGGCCGGCCGGCGAGAGCCCGAGCTGGGAGGCATACAGGACCTCGCCGTCGCTCCAGGCGCAGGCGGCCGTGTCGGCCGTCGCGGTGTCGAAGCCGACTATGACCAGCGTGGGCCTCCTGGCTCAGCGGGGCGCCGCTAGCGGGCGACCCGAAAGGCCGTCGAGCCGACTTTCTTGCCCTTGACGAACCAGGAGACGACGTGGCGGCCGGGGATCGTCGAGGTGATCTTGTTGACGTAGAGCGTCCCCTGGTTGGCTTCCTGCGCTTTCGCGCAGAGGTTTTTGCCGCTCGGGAACTTGACGCAGACGCTGTAGGTGACGTTCCCCTGGAGGCTTTTGAAGAAGGCGCCCTTTTTGCTCTTGCGCGGGCAGACGTGGGCCGGTTTGGCGTTGCGCGAGATCCCGCAGCCGATGTAGTGCTTGTAGGCCGCGGCGCTCGCCGATGCGGTCACCGCGCCAGCCAGCAGCCCGGTCACGACCAACACCGCCGCCAACGCCTTCAGTCCCTTCATGTCCATCCCTTCTGCATCGCTCCTGGAGCAGCCGATGCTACCGGCGAGGCTCCGTGCCCGTTTCGGACGGTCACTTACCAGTCGACCTCGATAACCCGTCGCAGCTCGTCGAGGTGCGCCAGCCGGACCGAAAGAGTCGGCGCCAGCCGCTCCGCCCCGGCCGCCGGCCACTCGACGAAAGAGACCGAGTCCGGCCGCAGGTAGTCCTCGAGCAGCGCCGGGTCCTCGCCCTCGAGGCCGGCGAGCCGGTAGAGGTCGAGGTGGGAGACCGGCAGCCGGCCGCCGCCGTAGCGCTGGCCGATCGTGAAGGTCGGCGAGGTGACCGGCTCGCTGACGCCGAGGGCGCGGCAGGCGCCGCGGATCAGCGTCGTCTTGCCGGCGCCGACCTCGCCCGAGAGGACGACCACGTCGCCCGGGCCCAGCCGCTCGGCGATCCGCGCCCCGAGCGCTTCGGTCTCGGCGGCCGAGGCCGTCTCGACCCGCTCCGTCTCCACCGCCATCAGCCGAAGAAGCCGAGCTGGTCGTCGCGCGGCGGCGGCTCCGCCGCGATCTCCTCGCGCCCCTCCTCGTCTTCGATCTCCTCGCGCGAGGGCAGCGGGCCCGGCAGCGGCCGCTCGATCAGCTCCGGGATCGTCGCGAAGTCTTCCCGCAGCTGCTGCTTCACGGCCGGCGTGCGCAGCGCCGCCGCCGGGTGGAAGAGCGGCAGCAGGAAGACGGTGCGGCTACCCAGCTCGTGCACCTGCGGCACGCCGCGGACGCGGGTGATCCCGGTAGGGCTGCCGGTCAGGAGCTTGGTCGCGAAGTTGCCGAGAGTGCAGACGACGCGTGGCTCGATCAGCCGCACCTGCTCCCACAGGTAGGGCTCGCAGGCCTCGATCTCGCCCGGCTGCGGGTCGCGGTTGCCGGGCGGCCGCGACTTCAGCACGTTGGCGATGAAGACCTGCTCGCGCGAGAGCCCGATCTCGACCAGCAGCTCGTTCAGCAGCTGGCCGGCGCGGCCGACGAAGGGCAGCCCCTGGCGGTCCTCTTCGGCCCCCGGCGCCTCGCCGACGAACATCAGCTCGGCGTCGGCGTTGCCGGCGCCGAAGACCGCCTTGGTGCGGGTCTCGTGCAGGGGGCAGCGGGTGCACTCGGCGACCTGCCGGTAGAGCTCGACCAGGCGCTCGCGGCGGGCCTCGGCGTCGCCGGTGCCGGTGGCGCTCACGCCCGCCCCCGCTTCTTGCGCGAGGCAGCGAGGCGCTCCCCGCGCGCCGCCTCGCGCTCGCGCCGGCGCGATTCGTCGGACCGCACCCCGGCGCCCCGCGGCTGCCGCCCCGGCGGCGCGAACCCCGACAGCAGCCGCCGCGTCCGCTCCGAGCCGCAGGCCGCGCACGGAACCGCCTCCGAGCCGGCGGCGACCAGCTCCTCGAAGCGCTCCCCGCAGCTCTCGCACTCGTACTCGTAAATCGGCATCGGCGCCCCAGGCTAACGCGCGCGGCGGGCCGTTCGGGCGAGGAGCCGGATGGGTACGGCCGTGCCGGGCCCGGTTTGCGGTGGTCGGCGCCAGTCCCTAGGGTGGACGAACCAAGTTCGTCCGGTCACGTTGGGCCACCGGGCACGCCGGGCGGACGGGGAGGTACGGAGATGTTCTACTGCGAGCGCTGCGGGTCCCGCTTCAACGAGACGGTCGCCGCAGCGAGCTCCAACTGCCCGCGCTGCCGCGAGCAGGACGGCGTCGAGTCGGCGCTGCGATTCCGGCTGTTCTCGCCCTCGGCCCTGCGAGTTGCCGGAATCGAAGCCAAGCCCGGCCCCAAGCAGGCAGCGGCAAGCCGCCCCTAGAGGCTCTAGCGGGGCGGACGCTCGAAGAAGGTGACGAAGGCGGTGATGGGGATCTCCCCGTCGCCGTCCTCGTCAGCGCCGTCGGCCCCCGTCGCCTCGGCCCCCTCCTTGCTGCCGCGATCGGCGCGGCGCTGGTCGCTGGCGGCGCGGACGGCGTAGATCCGTTGGACCATCTCCGCGTAGAGCTCGGCCATTTCTCCCCAGCCCTCCTCGTCGACGACCATCGGCATGCGCACGTTGTGGGCATCGGGACGCTGGTTGAAGGTTTTCGCATCGAGCGCGACCGTCGCGTCAGCGGCCACGAGCTGGATGCCCTGGCGGGCGAACTCGAGTCGCTCGTCGAGGGGCAGCGCCGCGTTTTCGGCGGTGTTGATCGAGGGCAACACGATCGCCCGGTAGAAATGCTGGATCGAGCCCCGCACCGGGCGTTCGCCGACCAGCTCGATCGCGCCGGCTTTGAGCAGCGTCGCGACGTGATAGCTGACGTCGCTGAGCGGTTTGCGGAACTCGATCGCCAGTTCCGCCGGGCTCGCGGTGGTTTCGGCGAGACGGGTCAAACAGCGGCTGCGCAGCGGATGGGCGACTACCGACCCAATCGTGCGACTGGCTGCCGTTTTGTTGGCCGAGGCCATAGGTGCTCCCCCTGGTTCGAAGAGTGATTAGCCGAACATTCTAACCCGGTTCTGAAGCTTCGACCCGAAGTTGCGACGTTTGTTTAGAAAAATCGAGAGACTTTAAGCACTTTAAATTGTCAAAGCGCCGAGCCAACTTTTACCCGCTCTCAAGAGAAGGGGGGTGATTCCTCATGAAGATGGCGGCATCGGCGCAGACCATCCCGGCTGTGTTGACCAGCAAGAGTGCGTGATCTCGGGCGCCGGTCCCGCCAGGGGCCGGCGCCGGGCCTTGTCAGGGCTCGTGGAGCGGCTGGGAAGGCTACGCAAGCGGCTCCCAGTCCCAGTCGCTGCTGGAGACCAGGCTCTCCTGTTCGAGGTAGCGATGGAACTCGGTGAGCTCCTCGGAATCGACGGCATAGCCGTGCTCGGGTCCCGGGAAGCTGCCGCCGCGCACCTCCTCGCCGTAGCGGCCGACGGCGCTGACCATCTCCTCGTGGATCTCGGCGTAGCGCTTGACGAACTTCGCCATGTGGCCGGTGGTGATCCCCAGCAGATCGTGGAAGACGAGCACCTGGCCCGAGGTCGACGGCCCGGCGCCGATCCCGATCGAGGGGATCTGCAGCCGCTCGACGATCGCCGCGGTGATCTCGGCCGGGACCGCCTCGAAGACGACCGCGAAGCAGCCGACCGACTGCAGCGCCAGGGCGTCCTCGCAGAGCTGGATCGCCGCCTTCGCCGACTTGCCCTGCGCTTTGTAGCCCCCGAGCGCGGTCGCGGTCTGCGGCGTCAGCCCGAGGTGGCCCATCACCGGGATGCCGGCACGGATGATCGCCCGGGCGCGCTCGACCGAGACCCCCCCGGCCTCGAGCTTCACGACCTGGCAGCCGGTCTCCTTGACCAGGCGCTGGGCGTTCTGGATCGCCAGCTCGTTGCTCGCCTCGTAGCTGCCCATCGGCATGTCGCCGATCATCAGCGGCGTCCGCAGGCCGCGGCGGACCGCCTTGCCGAGGACGATCATCTCCTCCATCGAGACGAGGTCGGTGCGCTCGTAGCCGAGGACGACGTTGGCGGCGGAGTCGCCGACCAGGACGAGGTCGACGCCGGCGGCCTCGGCGACGCTCGCCGAGGGATAGTCGTAGGCGGTGACCATCACGATCGGTTCGCCGTTTTCCTTCATCTCCTGCAGTCGCGGCAGGCTCATCGCGACGCGGTCCTCGGCGGGGACGGTGTGGGAACGGGCTCCAGAGCTCATGAGACGAGCACCTCCGGGCGGTTGTCGACGGCGAGGGCGCGGTTGTCCTCGCCGACGTGGACGACTACGGGTTCGTAACGCTCGAGATCGGCCTCGTCATAGGCGCCGAAGGAGGCGACGGTGATCTTGTGGCCGGGCTCGGTCAGGTGGGCGGCGGCGCCGTTCACCTGCATCGTGCCGGAGCCGGGCTCGCCGTCGATCACGTAGGTGACGAAGCGCTGGCCGTTGTCGACGTCCCAGACGTGGACCTGCTCGTTGGTCAGCAGGTCGGCGGCCGCCATCAGCTCGGTGTCGATCGTGATGCTGCCGATGTAGTCGACGTCGCAGTCGGTCACCGTCGCGCGGTGGATCTTCGACTTCAGCATCTGTCTCTGCACGGTGCCTCCTACGGGTTGGTGTCGGGGCCGTCGCCGGCCAAGGGGTCGATCACGACGTTGTCGATCAGCCGCGCGGCGCCGACCGGGGCGGCGACGGCGACGAGGACGGGGCGGTCGCGAAGCTCGGCCACTGCCTCGAGGGTCTCGGCGTCGCGCGCCTCGAGGTACTCGGGCTCGATCGCGACGGCGGCGAGCTCGGCGCGGCCGGCCTCGAGGGCGGCGGCGAGCGGGCTGCCGCCGAGGGCGGCGTCGCGGACCGCGGCGAGGGCGCGGGAGAGGGCGACTGCGCGCTCGCGGTCGGCCGGCTCGAGGTAGGCGTTGCGGGAGCTCATCGCCAGCCCGTCGGGCTCGCGCACGGTCGGCATCACCTCGATCCGCACCGGGATGTCGAGGTCGCGGACCATGCGGCGGATCACCGCGGCCTGCTGGGCGTCCTTCTGGCCGAAGTAGGCGACGTCGGGCCCGACCGCGTTCAGGAGCTTGGCGACGACGGTGGTGACGCCGCGGAAGTGACCAGGGCCGCGGCGGGCGGGGTCGCCGTCGAGAACGGCGGTCAGCGGGCCGCCGACTTCGACCGCGGTCGCGAAGCCGTCCGGGTAGACCTCCTCGACCGGCGGCGCGTAGACGAAGTCGACGCCGGCCTCGGCGGCGAGGCGGAGGTCGCGCTCCTCGTCGCGCGGGTAGCGCTCGAGATCCTCGCCGGGCCCGAACTGGGTCGGGTTGACGAAGAGGCTCATGACGACCAGGTCGCACTCGGCCCGGGCGGCGCGCAGCAGCGAGACGTGGCCCTCGTGCAGGTAACCCATCGTCGGCACCAGGCCGATCGAGAGTCCCTCGCGGCGCGGGCGCTCCAGCACGGAGCGCAGCTGCGCCTTCGCGCGCAGCACGGTCACGGCAGCGTCATTGCTGGTCTTGCGGGTGACGAGATCGAGGTCCATAGGTCCATGCCCTGAGGGTCACGGCCGGTTGCCCGCGAAATTATAGCCCTACTGGTACTGGATCTCACGCAGCGGCCGCGCCGGGGCGCCGGCGCAGATGTGGCGGGCCGGGAGGTCGGCGGTGACGACCGAGTTGGCGCCGACGACGCAGCGCTCGCCAACGCCGACCCCGCCGGTGACGACGCAGTTGACCCCGAACCAGACGTTGTCGCCGATCGCCACCGGGCCCTTCGAGGTGAAGCCCTGCCAGGTGACCGGCAGCTCCGGGTCGTCGTAGCGGTGCTCGGCGTCGCCGACGAAGCAGCCGTTGGCGAACATCACGTGGTCGCCGATCGTCACCCGGTTCTGGGCGGCGACCATCGTGTTGCGGTTGAGGAAGCAGCCGGCGCCGATCTCGATCTCGGCCTCGGGGGCCATCGTGATCCAGCAGCCTGGCTCGAGCAGGGTGCCTTCGCCGATGCGGAGGCGGCCGGAGTCGAGGGCCTCGAGAATCTCGCCCTCGACTGGGTGACGGATGAAGAATCCGCCGCGGGCGGCGTGGCGGGCGAGGCGGAGGCGGCGGGTGGGGCGGTGGTTTCGCTCGTACCAGCGGTGCTTGGTGAGGTAGGTGCGCCATCCGGTTTGGGATTGGGACATGGGGGGACCGTATCTCGACTTGGATCGGGGTTTGGCGGGGGCGATCGTCGGCATGCCCTCCCAAAACGCTCCGCCTTCGGCTCCGCTTGAGTGTTTTCAGAGGACGCCCCGACACCCCTCCGAGACACGTAGCGGCCAACCCCCCCCCTTTTGCTTGAGCTGATGAGGGACGGGCGCTGGCCGCTGTCGATTGGATCTGGCCGGCGAGTGCCGTCCCTTGTCAGCTTCAAAAAGAAGAGGGGTGCACCC
>DASXOF010000189.1:0-13559 GCA_036494495.1 Solirubrobacterales bacterium
CCAAGCCTGGGCAGGACGCAGGGAGGCCGGTGAGGGGAGCGCACTTGTTTGTGCGTGACCCGATCCGGCCGACCGAGGACACCCCCAGGCGCCGGTTTGCAGGCGCCGCCATCACGGCGTCACCATGGTCCCGACGCCGGCGTCGGTGAACAGCTCGAGCAAGAGGCTGTGCGGGACGCGGCCGTCGATGATGTGGGCGAACTCGGAGCCGCCGCGGATCGCGTCGACGCAGGCCTGGAGCTTCGGCCGCATCCCGCCCTCGACCCCGAGCAGCGCCTCCTCGACCTCGACCACGCTGGCCCGCGAGACCAGTGAGCCCTCGTCGTCGGGGTCGGCCAGCCAGCCGGCGACGTCGGTGAGGAAGATCGCCTTGAAGGCGCCGAGGGCGGCCGCCACCTTGCCCGCCGCCTCGTCGGCGTTGACGTTGTAGGACTGGCCCTCGCGCGAGGAGGCAGAGGAGGCGATCACCGGGATGTAGTCGGCGGCGATGTGGTTGAGGACGTCGACGTCGACCCGCTCGATCGAGCCGACGAAGCCGACCTGGTCGGAGTTGTGGACCGGCGAGACCTCGAACAGCATCCCGTCCTCGCCCGCCAGCCCGACCGCCGACTGCCCGTGGCGGTTCAGCCGCTGGACGATTTCGGCGTTGAGCTTGCCGACGAGGACCATCTTCGCGACCTCGACCGTGTCCGCATCGGAGACGCGCAGCCCCTCGTGGAACTTCACCTCGAGCCCGAGCCGGTCCATGTAGCGGGTGATCTCGGGCCCGCCGCCGTGGACGATGACCGGGTTGAGGCCGACATACTTGAGGAGGACGACGTCGGCGGCGAAGTCGTCGCGCAGGCCGGCGTCGAGCATCGCCGCGCCGCCGTACTTGATGACGACCGTGCGGCCGTGGAACTCGCGGATGTAGGGCAGCGCCTCGAGCAGCGTCTCGACGCTGGTGCCGGCGGCGCGGGATTGGGGGGCTCGCTCGCTCATAGGTCCTCTCAAGTCGTGTATTCGGCGTTGAGGGTGACGTACTCGTGGCCGAGGTCGGAGAACCAGACGCTGGCGGAGTGGCTGCCCCGGCCGAGGCGCAGGCCGATGTCGGCCTCCTCGGTCTCGGCCCCGAGCTCGGTGGCGTCGATCGCCTCGGCGCCGATCTCCTCCAGCTCCTCGCCGGCCAGCGCCGCCCCGGCGGCCTGGGCGATCCGGCCCCAGTTCGGGTCGCGCCCGTAGAGCGCGGTCTTGACCAGCGCCGAGTTGGCGATCGCGCGGGCGACGCGCTCGGCCTCGGCTGGGCTCGCCGCCTCCTCGACAGTGATCCGGCCGGCGCGGGCGGCACCCTCGCCGTCGCGGACGATCTCGATCGCCAGCTGGGTCAGCAGCGCGGTGAGGAGGCCCGCGGGGAGCGGCTTGCTGGCGGCGCCGGTCGCCTGCAGGAGGACGCAGTCGTTGGTGCTCATCTGGCCGTCGACCGTGATCCGGTTGAAGGAGGCGTCGACGGCGGCGCGCAGCTCGGCGGCCGGGTCGGCGACCACGGCATCGGTCTGGACGAAGCAGAGCATCGTCGCCATCCGCGGCTCGATCATCCCGGCGCCCTTGGCCTGGGCCGAGACGGTGACGCCGTCGACCCGCAGCGTCACCCGCTTCGGCCAGCGGTCGGTGGTGGTGATCGCGGCGGAGAAGTCGAGGCCGCCGTTCGGCGAGAGCGCCGCAGCGGCGGCGTCGATCCCGTCGAGCACTGCGCCGATCGGCAGCGGCACGCCGATCGTCCCGGTCTCGGCGACCGCGACCTCGTCGTTGCCGAGGCCGAGCGCGTCGGCCGCCCGCCGGCACATCTCGAAGGCGTCCTGGTAGCCCTTCTCCCCCGTCTCGGCGTTGGCGTTGCCGCTGTTGACGACCGCGGCGCGGACCCTGTCGAGGGCGACCGCGTTGCGGCAGACCCGGATCGGGGCCGCCGCCGAGGCATTGGCGGTCAGGACCATCGCCGAGGAGACCTCGGGCACGTCGCAGACCAGCAGGCCGATGTCGGTGCCGCCGCTCTTCTTCAGGCCGCAGTGGGCGCCGCCAGCGCGGAAGCCGGGCGCGAGCTGGGCCGGGTCGAGCTGCTCGATCCCGGCCGGCTCCTCGACCCAGCGCGACCTGAAGAACCCGTCGTTCGCCCTTGGTCCGGCATGCGCGTCCGAGCGGCGAACGCCCATCACGTGAGCCCCGCCGTCTCGTCGAGGCCCAGCATCAGGTTGAGGTTCTGCACGCCCTGTCCCGAGGCGCCCTTCCAGATGTTGTCGATCGCGCCGAAGGCCATCACCTTGCCGTGCTCCTCGACGGTCACGTAGACGTGGCACTCGTTGGTGTCGCGGAGCGCCCGCAGGTTGGGCGGGCCGGGCAGCAGGTGGACGAAGGGCTCGTCGCGGTAGCGGCGCTCGTAGAGGCCGCGCACCGCCTCCACCGATGTCCGCTCGGTGAGCTGGGCGAAGCAGGTCGCGAGCTCGCCCTGGTCGAGCGGCAGCAGGTGCGGGACGAAGGCGACCGGCGCGGCGCCGCCGAGCGCCGCCAGCTCCTGTTCGATCTCCGGCCGGTGCCTGTGTCCCTCGGTCTTGTAGGGGAAGGCGTTCTCGGTCATCGCGCTGAAGTGGACGAGGTCGTCGCTCGAGCGCCCGTAGCCCGAGGTCCCCTGCATCGCGACCACGGTGACGTCGGCCAGCAGGCCGGCTTCGGCCAGCGGCGCCAGCGCCAGTACGGTCGCGGTCGGGTAGCAGCCGGGGGTGGCGACCAGCTTCGCCTCGCGCAGCTCCTCCCGGTACATCTCGGTCAGCCCGTAGACGGCGCTGCCGAACAGGTCCGGGGCGCCGTGCTCGCCGTACCAGCGCTCGTAGGTGTCCATGTCGCGGAGCCGGAAGTCGGCCGAGAGGTCGACGACGAGCAGGCCGGCAGCGCGCATCGCCGCCACGGTCGGCGCCGCCGCCCCGTGCGGGTAGGCGACGATCGCGGCGTCGACGCCGTCGAGCCGGTCGAGGTCGAGCTCGGTCAGCTCCAGCGGCACCCGGTAGCGCGGGTAGAGCTCGTCGATGCGGCGGCCGGCGTCGCTGCGCGAGGTCGCCCGCACCAGCTCGAGCCGCGGGTGGTCCCAGACGATCTTCGCCGCCAGGGCGCCGGTGAAGCCGTTGGCCCCGGCGACCAGGACCCGGGCCGCGGGGTCGCCGGCGAGCGGTTGCGTCGCCAGGTCATTCACGCAGCTGCCCTCCGATCTCGCCCAGCGCGGCGACGATCGCGTCGCGCACCGCGTCGACCTCCTCGTCGGTGAGCGTCCGGTCCGGCGCCCGCAGCTCGAGGCCGAGCGCCAGGCTCTTCCGCCCCTCCCCCAGCTGCTCGCCTTCGTAGAGGTCGAAGACCTGGGCCGAATGCAATAGCTCGCCGGCGGCGGCCAGCACGGTCGCCCGCACCCGCTCGGCCGGCACCTCGACCCCGACGACGACCGCGAGGTCGCGCAGCGCCGCCGGGAAGGTGGTGACGTCCTCGTAGGTCTCCTCACCGACCCCGGCGGCGGCGAGGAGCGGCGCCGCGTCGAGCTCGAAGGCGACCGCGGCCGGCAGGTCCCAGGCCCGGCAGACGAGCGGGTGGACCTCGCCGATCCAGCCGGCGGCCTCGCCGCCGACGCTGACCGCGGCGGCCCGCCCCGGGTGCAGGAACGGCTGCTCGCCGGGGGCGAAGGAGAGCTCCGCCCGCAGCGCACCCGTGAGCGCTTCGGCGACGCCCTTGAGGGCGAAGAAGTCCGCCGGCTGCGCCGGCGTCCGCCACGAGCCCGGGTCGAGCGGGCCGAGCGCGATCGCGCCGATCCGCAGCGGCTCCCGCACCGGCGCCGGCTGCTGGCCGGGGAAGTCGCCGGCCAGCGGCCCGCCGGCGGCCGGCGGCGCCTCGGCGAGGTAGACGCTCCCCAGCTCGTAGAGCGCCACCCGCTCCGCCCCGCGCGCCGCGTTGCGGGCGGCGCTGTCGAGCAGCGAGCCGAGCAGGGACGTCCGCAGCCGCGACTGGTCCTCGGAGAGCGGGTTGGCGATCTCGACCGGCCGCGCCCGCAGGTCATCCGGCGGGATCCGCAGCCGGGCCGGCTCGCCGGGGTCGGTGAAGCTCCAGGAGACGAGCTGGTCGAAGCCGAGGTCGCGCAGGGTGTCCTCGACGCGGCGCCGCAGCTGCTGGGAACGGCTCAGCCGCCCGACCCGCTCGCCGACCGCCGGCAGCGTCGTCGGCAGGTGCTGGTCGAGGCCGTGGACACGCGCCACCTCCTCGATCAGGTCGATCTCGCGGGTGACGTCGTAGTGGCGGTCGGGCGGCACCGTCGCCTCGAGGTCCTCGCCCGCTGGCTCGACCGCGAACCCGAGCCTCTCCAGGTAGGCCTGCTGCTCGGCCTGCGGGATCTCCATCCCGAGGATCGAACGGACCCTGTCGGCGCGCAGCCGCAGTCGCGTCGCGGGCGGCGGCTCAGCGGCGACGTCGATCGTCCCCGGCACCAGCTCGGCGCCGCAGAGCTCGACCATCAGCCGGGCGGCGATCCGCTGCGCCCGCATCGTCAGCTCCGGGTGCAGCTGCTTCTCGAACCGGGCCGAGGCCTCGGAGCGCAGCCCGAGCAGCCGCGAGGTGCGGAGGATGTTGGTCCCGTTCCAGCTCGCGACCTCGAGCAGCACCCGGGTGGTCGAGTCGGAGACCTCGGAGACCTGGCCGCCCATGATCCCGGCGATCCCGGTCGGGCCGTCGCGGTCGCAGACCACCACGGTCTCCTCGTCCAGCGTGCGCTCGACCCCGTCGAGGGTCGTCATCTTCTCGCCGGCCGCGGCGGTGCGGACGATCAGCTCGCCGCCCGGGACCTTGTCGAGGTCGAAGGCGTGCAGCGGCTGCGCGGTCAGCAGCATCACGTAGTTGGTGATGTCGACGACGTTGTTGATCGGCCGCTGGCCGGCGGCCGAGAGCCGCTGCTGCAGCCAGAGCGGCGAGGGTCCGACCTTCACCTCGACGA
Source organism: Solirubrobacterales bacterium (assembly GCA_036494495.1). Lineage (GTDB taxonomy): Bacteria > Actinomycetota > Thermoleophilia > Solirubrobacterales > 70-9 > VAYN01. Next base: position 4,994 of record DASXOF010000189.1, read on the forward strand.
AGGCGCGGGCGGTGAAGCGCGGACAGAGCTCGGGGACCTCGACCGTCACCGAGGCGAGGTCGTGGACGTCGCCCCCGGCCTCCGCCGCCGCGTCCTCGGCCCAGGGCTCGGGCCCGAGCGGCGCGCCGGTCACCGCGTGGACCTCGCGGGCGACGCCGTGGACCCCGAAGCAGTCGCTGCGGTTCGGCGTCACCTCGATCTCCAGCACCGGCTCGGCCAGCGGGATCACCTCGCTCAGCGCCGTGCCGGCGAGGAGCGCGTCGTCGAGGACGAGGGTGCCGTCGTGGTCCTCGCCGACCTCGAGCTCGTCGGCGGCGAGGATCATCCCTTCCGAGGCGACCCCGCGCAGCTTCGCCTTGCGCAGCTTCTCGCCGCCCGGCATCCGCGCCCCGGGCAGGGCAACGGCGACGGTCTGGCCGGCGGCGACGTTGGGGGCGCCGCAGACGATCGTCCGCGCCTCTCCCTCGCCGACGTCGACGGTGCAGACCCGCAGCCGGTCGGCGTCCGGGTGCTGCTCGGCGGCCTCGACCTTGCCGACGACGAAGCCGTCCGGGCTCGGCGGGCCGGCGACCTCGATCCGCTCGACCTCGGTCCCGGTCATCACCAGCCGCTCGGCCAGCTCCTCCGGGCCCGTTCCCGGGTCGCAGTACTCGCGCAGCCAGCTGTACGGAACCCGCATCAGTCGCCCCTCATGCGAACTGCTCCAACATCCGCACGTCGTTGTCGAAGAAGCGGCGCAGGTCGGGGACGCCGTGCCGCAGCATCGCGACCCGCTCGATCCCGATCCCGAAGGCGAAGCCCTGGACCGTCTCGGCGTCGTAGCCGTACTGCTCGACGAAGCCGAGCACGTTGGGGTCGACCATGCCGGCACCGAGGATCTCGATCCAGCCCTGGCCCTTGCAGAGGTTGCAGCGGCCGCCGTCGGCGAGCCTGCCGGTCCCCTCGCACTGGAAGCAGGAGACGTCGACCTCGACGCTCGGCTCGGTGAAGGGGAAGTAGTGGGGCCGCAGCCGCACCTCGCGGCGTTCGCCGAAGAGAGCGCGGGCGAGAGCCAGCAGCGTCCCCTTGAGGTCGGCGAGGGTGATCCCCTCGGCGATCGCCAGCCCCTCCACCTGATGGAACATCGGGCTGTGGGTGGCGTCGGAGTCGCGCCGGTAGACCTTGCCGGGGACCACCACGAAGATCGGCGGGGGCTGCGTCTCCATGGCGCGCACCTGCATCGGCGAGGTGTGGGTGCGGAGCAGGACCTCGGGGTGCGACTGCAGGTAAAAGGTGTCCTGGAGCATCCGCGCCGGGTGGCCGGGCGGGTGGTTCAAGGCGGTGAAGTTGTAGTAGTCGTGCTCGATCTCGGGACCTTCGGCGACGGTGTAGCCGAGGCCGACCATCACGTCTTCGATCAGCCGCTGGGTGCGGGCGACGAGGTGGGCGTGGCCGACCGGCCGCACCGGTGCGCCGGGCAGGGTGACGTCGACCCGGTCGGTGGCGAGGCGGGCGTCGAGCTCGGCGGCGCCGAGGCTCCCGGCCCGGCCCTCGAGCAGCTCCTCCAGCTCCTTGCGGGCCTTGTTGGCGGCGCCGCCGACCTTGCCGCGTTCCTCCGGCGGCAGCTCGGAGATCCGCCGCAGGACGCCTGGCAGCTCGGCTTTGCGGCCGAGGTAACGGACCCGCAGCTGCTCCAGCTCCTCGCTCGAGGAGGCGGCCTCGATGGCCGCGGCGGCCTCGGCCCTGATCTCCTCGATCTGCGAGATCATCCGAGTACTCCGCGTGGCCGACCGAGGACGACGCACCGCGCCGGTCCGCCGCCGCCAGGCGTGCGCGGGGAGTGCTCGGATGATCTCCTAAGCATCGGCTGCCTCTTTCATCCGCTGGCACGCTATAGCCGCCGCCGCGGCGACGTTCAGCGACTCGGCGCCGCCGGGCCGCAGCGGGATCGTGGCGGCGGCGTCGCAGCCGGCGACGATCTCGTCCGGGAGGCCGTCGCGCTCGGCGCCGAGGCAGACGGTGGCGGCGCCGGCGAGCGCCTCGAGTCCCTCGCCGCCGTGGGCGACGAGGGCGACCCGCGGCGACGGCGTCTCCCCCAGCTCGGCCCGGCGCGGCGGTCGGGCGAAGACCGAGCCCATGCTGGCCCGCACCGCTTTCGGCGAGAACGGGTCGGCGCATTCGGGGCCGAGGACGACGGTGCCGCCCAGCAGGCCGTCGGCGCTGCGGATGATCGCGCCGACGTTGCCGGGGTCGCCGACCCCGTGCAGGTAGACGCTCGGCGCGATCGCCGCCTCGGCCCAGCGCCGCGGCCAGACGGCGATCGCCCGGGTGCCGGAGCCGAGGATCGAGGCGGCGGCCAGGAGCCCCGGCTCGACCTCCTCGGCGATGGCCTGCGCCGGTCCGGGCGCCAGCGCCAGCTCGGTCCCGGCCGCGGTCAGCACGAACCGCGGCTCCGCGCCCGCCGCCAACCCGGCGGCGAGCAGGTCCTCGCCCTCGGTCGCGAACAGGTCCTCGCGCTCGCGGTGCTTGCGGTCCTGCAGCTTGCGGACCAGTTTCAGCTTGGCGTTGTCTTGGCTGGTGATCATCGGTGTCTCTTCAGAGGTCGTCTCTCAGAACGAAAAAGCGGGCCGTTCTCACGGCCCGCCCGGGAAGACTCTGGTGTCGTTCGCCCTCAGGCGGCGGCACCCTCCCGGGCCAGCTCCACGAATCGGCGGAACGCATCGCGGTCGTTGACGGCGATGTCGGCGAGCATCTTGCGGTTGACCTCGACCTCGGCCTTGTTGAGGCCGTGCATCAGCTGCGAGTAGCTCATGCCCTCGAGCCGCGCGGCAGCGTTGATGCGGGTGATCCAGAGCGAGCGGAAGGTCCGCTTCTTATTGCGCCGGTCCCGATACGCGTACATCCCCGAACGCTGCACCTGCTCTTTGGCGAAGCGGTAGGAGGAATGCTTGCGGCCGAAGTAGCCCTTCGCTTCCTTCAGCACCTTGCGGCGCTTCTTGCGCGCGTGGACCGAGCGCTTGACGCGGCTCACTTCCCGCCTCCGAGCAACTGACGGACCCGCGGCGCGTCCTGCGGCGAGATCTCCACCGGCCGGCTCATCCGCCGCTTCCGTTTCGCCGGCTTTTTCTCCAGGATGTGGCTGGAGTAGGCGCGGCGACCGCGCAGCTTGCCAGTCGCGGTCTTCTTGAACCGCTTCTTGGCGCCGGAATGGGTTTTCATCTTCGGCATACGGGCTCGGTATTGAAGCAGAAGCGGGCCTCAGCCGCCGCGGGCCAGCGGCAGCCCGGGCTTCAAGCCCACGGGCGAGACCTGTTTGAGGCCGGTGCAGAGGAAGTTGCTGTCGGGGGCGCACTCGCCCGGCTTCAGCTTCTCGCCTTCGAAGTGCCTGCCCGCGAGCCGCACATCCGGCTGCCCGGGGAAGTCGACGGAGAGGTCGCCGCGCCAGGTCCCGGCCTCCTTGCCGGGGAAGGCGGTGTAGGTGGCGCTGCCGGTGAAGGGTGACGGCGCGGCGAGCGTCGCGGATTCGGCGCCGGGGTCGATCGCCAGGGCGGTGAGCGGCGCCACGACGGTGACTCGGCGCGTGATCGATGCCTGGCGGCGGCGTTCCGAGCTGTAGGCGAGCACGGTGGCAGCGCCCAGAGCAGGATGCTCGTAGGCCTCGACCCGGAGCTGCCGGCCGTGTCGGCCGGCCGTGCCGCCGATTTTCGCGCTGTCATGTTGTTCCTGGGGCTTCACCGAGGCCGGGACGTGGCAGGTCATCTTCGGCAGCCTGGTCAGGGTCGCCGGGACCGAGGTGGAGCGGGCGCTTGCATACCCGTTCTCCCCTCGGAAGACGAGGCTTCCGACCAACAGCCCAGCTTCGACCGTGTCGTACCCATCGCACCACCGGGCCCGCACGCGGTGGCTGCCAAGCGCCACGAAGCTGCCCGCAACCCGCCCGACCCCGCCCAAGTCGGCTTCGATCGTGCCGGTGGCCTCGAAGCTCGGATGCCGGGGGTAGTACTCGACCGAGCTGCCGGGCTTGCTGAGCGTGAGATAGGCGAACGAAGACGTCCTGGCCGGGTGGCCTCCTTGCTCCGGGACCTCGACGCGGTTGGCGACGACCCGCAGCCGGTAGCCGCTGCTGGTCTCGATCCCGGCGCTCAGGTAGGTCGCAGCCGGCACTTCGAAATGGCGCAGCGAATTCGGGATCTGCGGTGCCGCTTCCGCGCCACCGGCCGCGAGCGATAGGCCGGCCAGCAGCAACGCGACTGCCGCGACCGCACTCCGGCTCCGGTGCCGCCCGGAACCCGTCCTCGAACCCATCGAGGGCGGGACTACGACGCGTCGGCTGCGGCCGACTCCGGAGCGGGCGACTCTTGCGCGGCCGACTCCTGCGGCTCGGACCCCTGCGGCTCGGAGCTCTGGGCCTCAGACCCCTCGGCCTCGGACCCCTGCGGCTCGCCGTCGGCGTCTTTCGCCGCGACGACCCGGTCGACCTCTTTGCTCGGGGCCAGCAGCATGCTCATGTTGCGGCCTTCCTGCAGCGGCTGCGACTCGATCGTCGCCAGCCCACCGAGGTCCTCGTAGAGTTTCTGCAGCAACGCCCGGCCGCGCTCGGGATGGGCCTGCTCACGACCGCGGAACATGATCGTGATCTTCACCTTGTCGTGGTGGCGCAGGAACCGTTCGACGTGGCCCTTCTTGGTGTTGTAGTCGTTTTCCGCGATCTTCGGCCGCAGCTTGATTTCGCGGATGTTGGTCTGCTGCTGGTGCTTGCGCGCCTGCTTCTGCTTCTGCTCCTGCTCGTATTTGTACTTCGAGTAGTCGAGCAGGCGGGTCACCGGGGGCTTCGAGTTGGGGGCGACCTCAACCAGGTCGAGGTCGGCGGCCTGCGCCCGGCGCAGCGCCTCGGGAGTGTCGACGATCCCCAGCTGCTCGCCGTCGGCGCCGATCAGCCGCACCTGCGGCACGCGGATGCGCTCGTTTATCCGAGTGGTGTCGCGCTCAGGTGGGCGCCGATCGAACCTACGCGGGACCGGCACTAGTGAGAGATGAGGTGGAGCTTCAAGAGGACGAGTGGACGACCGGCGGGCACGGGGCGCTCAGGCGCGGGCTTGGTTTGGCGTGCCAACAGTCAAGTGTCGGGCCAGTATAGAGACCCGCCGCGAGTTGGCAAGCGGAATTCACGCCTCACCCACAACGCGCTCGGCGAACTCGGTCAGAGCCATCTCCCCCAGCTCGCCGTCGTCGCGGGAGCGAACGCTGACGCGATCGTTCTCCTGCTCGCGGTCGCCGACCACCAGCATGTACGGGTAGCGGCCGATCGAGGCGTCGCGGACCTTCTTGCCGATCGACTCCGAGCGCTCGTCGATCGTCACCCTGACGCCGAGGTCGTGCAGGGCCTGGAGCGCCTTCTGCGCGTACACGAGGTGGCGGTCGGAGATCGGCAGGACGATCGCCTGCACCGGCGCCAGCCAGGTCGGGAAGCGACCGGCGTAGTGCTCGATCAGGATCCCGGCGAAGCGCTCCATCGAGCCGAGCAGCGCCCGGTGGATCATCACCGGCCGGCTCGGGCTGTCGTCGGCCCCCGTGTAATAGAGGCCGAAGCGCTCGGGCATCTGGAAGTCGAGCTGGCAGGTGCCGCACTGCCAGGAGCGGCCGAGCGCGTCGGTCACGTGGAAGTCGATCTTCGGCCCGTAGAAGGCGCCGTCGCCGGGGTTCAGCTCGTATTCGCGGCCCTGGCGCTCGAGCGCCTCGGTCAGCGCCGCCTCGGCCTTCGCCCACTGCTCCTCACTCCCCATCGACTTCTCCGGCCGGGTCGAGAGCTCGACTTTGACGTCCTCGAAGCCGAAGCGGGCGTAGAGCTCGTCGATCCCCTCGCAGATCGAGGCGACCTCGTCGGTGATCTGGTCTTCGCTGCAGTAGACGTGGGCGTCGTCCTGGGTGAAGGCACGCACCCGCAGAAGCCCGTGCAGGACCCCCTCGCGCTCGTTGCGGGTGACGCGGCCGAACTCGGCCAGCCGCAGCGGCAGCTCGCGGTAGGAGTGGCGGTCGGAGGCGTAGACGAGGCAGGCGCCGGGGCAGTTCATCGGCCGCAGCGCGAATTTGCGCTCGCCGTCGCTCATGAAGTACATCTCGTCGCGGTAGTTGTCCCAGTGGCCGGAGCGGTGCCAGAGCTCTTCGTCGAGCACCTGCGGCGTCGCGATCTCCTCGTAGCCGCGCTTGCGCAGCTGCTTGCGGACCTCGGCTTCGATCAGGTGCAGCAGCGTCGTCCCATTGGGGAGCCAGAACGGCATCCCCGGCGCCTCGTCGCGGAGCATGAAGAGCCCGAGCTGCGGGCCGAGCCGGCGGTGGTCGCGGGCTTTCGCCTCCTCGATCCGCTCCAGGTGCTGCTCGAGGTCGGCCTTGGAGAAGAAGGCGGTGCCGTAGATCCGGGTCAGCTGCTCGCGGTTCTCGTCGCCGCGCCAGTAGGCGCCGGCGACCGAGCTCAACTTGATCGCCTTGATCCGGCCGGTCGAGGGCGCGTGCGGGCCGCGGCACAGATCCTCGAAGGGGCCGTTCTTGTAGAGGGAGACGGTCTCGACGCCTTCGTCGCGAAGCAGGTCTTCGATCAGCTCGACCTTGAAGCCCTGGTCCTGGGCGCGGAAGATCTCGATCGCCTCGGCGACCGGGACGTCGCGGCGGCTGAAGGACTCGTCGGCGGCGATGTGGGCGCGCATCGCCTCCTCGATCTTCGGCAGGTCGTCCTCGGTGATCCTTGTATCGGGCGGGAACTCGAAGTCGTAGTAGAAGCCGGACTCGATCGGGGGGCCGATCGTGACCTTGGTGCCGGGGTAGAGCTCGGTGACCGCCTCGGCCATCACATGGGCGGCGTCGTGGCGGATCAGCTCGAGGCCCTCGGGGTCGCGCTCGGTGACGATCGCGATCTCGGCGCCGGCGGCGGGCAGCGGCGCCGCGAGGTCGCGCAGCTCGCCGTCGACCTTGATCGCCAGCGCGGCCTTGGCCAAGCCCGGCCCGATCGCCGCCGCGGCGTCAGCGCCGGTCGCGCCGGGCTCGAGCTCCAGCGGCGTGCCGTCCGGCAGGGTGACGACGACCTTCTCGGTTGCTGCCTCCATGGGCGTGATGGTAAGGGGGCGGCGCCGTTCGGCGCCCGTTCCCCGCAGCCGTTCGCCGTTAGGACGCATATGCCGTACCAACGGCGAACGCACTCAGCGGGCGGGGCCCTGGCGCGCCTGGCGGACGGCGATCAGCGGGCAGGGGCTTTCGCCCGCGACCGGGGCGGTGACTTCCCAGAGGACGTAGGGCTTGGCGACCCGCTTCACGCGCAGGCCGGGGAACGGCGGCTGGTGCGGCGTTCCTTCGCTGACGACGTAGCGGACGCCGGCGGGCGGCGCGTCGAGTTCCCCGTCCGCGGCGATGCAGACCCGCCCGCCCCGCAGTTCCCACGAAATGAAGGGCGTCCCCTGTTCGTCGGCGAGGAGCTGGTGCGAGGCGAGGACGAGGGTCGGCCCTTCGCCTACGTCGGAGCGCAAGCCGGTCAGCGCCGGCGAGTAGGACGAGGGGCCGACAGGCGCGTTGGCGAAAGCGAGCAGCGAGCAGACCCCCGCCGCGACGACGAACAGCCCCGCCGCCACCGGCGCCGCCCAACCACCCCCCTCCCCCCTCTCCCCGCCGGGGGAAAAAATCGGGGTACCGATCTTTTCCCACCTATAGGAGGGAAAAGATCGGTATGCAAGCGGGAGGAGGATGGTGAGTGCCACGAGGGGGGCGCCGATCTCGATCGCCTTCGCCGCCGTGTACGGGGTGCCGCCGACCCGCGCGGCGAGATAGGCGACGGCGCAGGCGACGAGGCCCGAGAGCACCGCCGTCTCCCGCCGCCGCCAGCACGACCAGATCCCGTAGCCGAGCAGCACCACCCCGAAGGCGGCACCGAGGTAGTAGGCGGCCGCCGGCACCGCCCCGTCCCCCGGCGCCAACCGGAAGTCGCCCGAAGGCCAGATCCCGAGCGCCTCGAAGGGCGAGATCTGGCCGAACAGGTTCCCGAGCCCGGGGCCGTTGGGGTCGAAGGTCTCGAAGCTGTGGAAGTCGACCATGCGGCCGATCTCGGGCGCGACCGGAACCGCGAAGACGAGCAGCGCCAGGCCAGCCGAGCGCCACTCGACCGGCCGTCGTCCCAAGGCCAGCTCGACCAGCAACCAGAGCACCGCGGTCCCTCCCAGCCACAGCAGCCCGGGGAAGCTGTAGACGTAGACGGCGCCAACCGCAATCAGCGCCGCCGGGACGAATCGCAGCCGGAACCCCGCCCAGCCCCGGGTCGATTCCCGCAGCGCCAGCGCGAAGGCGAGCACGAACAGGGCCTCGATCGTCTCCTTGAACGCACCCTGGGCGAAGTACGAAGCAACGAGGTAAGCGAGCCCGACGACCAGCGCCGCGCAGCTTCGCGGCAGCCAGGGCAGCTCCCGGAACGCCGCCAGTGCGGTCAGCGGCGCCAGCACCGCCACCGCCACGGTCAGCCCGCTGAACCCCTGCACCAATCCGATCCCCAGGCCCTTGTTCAGCGCCACCACCACCGCGTGCGGCCCCAGCGGGTATCCCTGGTGCAGCA
>DASXOF010000190.1:0-39588 GCA_036494495.1 Solirubrobacterales bacterium
ACCGGCGCTCGAGCTCGGACCGGCCGCCAAGCGATTCAGGCGAGCAACCCAGCGGAGGGGGGAGACCCCGCGTCGCTCCCTCCGCGCATCTAGCCCAATAGGATCCGCCCCCCAATGACCCCCATAAAGACCATCCACGCCCGCCAAATCCTCGACTCCCGCGGTAACCCCACCGTCGAGGTCGAGGTCGTGCTCGAGTCCGGGGCCCGCGGCCTCGCAGCGGTCCCGTCCGGCGCGTCGACCGGTGAGTTCGAGGCGGTCGAGCTGCGCGACGGGGGAGATGCCTGGGCCGGCAAGGGGGTGACCAAGGCGGTCGAGCATGTGAACGGCGAGATCGCGAAGGCGCTGGTCGGCGCTCGCGCCGCCGAGCAGGGTGCGCTCGACGAGACGATGATCGAGCTCGACGGCACGCCGAACAAGGGGCGACTCGGCGCCAACGCGCTGCTGGGCGTCTCGCTGGCCGCGGCGAAGGCTGCGGCGGCCGACTCCGGGCAGCCGCTCTACCGCTACCTGGCCGAGCTCTATGGCGGCGGCGAGCCCTCGCTGCTGCCGGTGCCGATGATGAACGTGCTGAACGGCGGCGCCCACGCCGACAACTCGGTCGACTTCCAGGAGTTCATGATCGTCCCCGCCGGCGCGTCGAGCTTCTCGGAGTGCCTGCGGGTCGGCGCCGAGGTCTTCCACGCGCTGAAGAAGACGCTGGCCTCGCAGGGCCACTCGACCGCCGGCGGCGACGAGGGCGGCTTCGCGCCCAACCTGGAGTCGAACGAGGCCGCCCTGCAGGCGGTCCTGGCCGGGGTCGAGGCCGCCGGCTACGAGGCCGGCAAGGACGTCTTCATCGCCCTCGACCCGGCCACCAGCGAGGTCTTCGAGGGCGGCTCCTACGTGCTCGAGCACGAGGGCCGCACGTTGAGCCCGGCCGAGATGGCCGACTACTGGACGGATGCCTGCTCGCGCTACCCGATCGTCTCGATCGAGGACGGCATGGACGAGGAGGACTGGGACGGCTGGAAGCTCCTGACCGAGCGCCTCGGCGACCGGGTGCAGCTGGTCGGCGACGACCTCTTCGTCACCAACCCGGCGCGGCTGCGGCGCGGGATCGAGCTCGGGGTCGGCAACTCGATCCTCGTCAAGGTCAACCAGATCGGCACCCTGACCGAGACCCTCGAGGCGATCCGGACCGCCCGCGAGGCGGGCTACACCGCGGTCATCTCGCACCGCTCGGGGGAGACCGAGGACACCACGATCGCCGACCTCGCCGTCGCCACCGGTGCCGGCCAGATCAAGACCGGCGCCCCGTCCCGCTCGGACCGGGTCGCCAAGTACAACCGGCTGCTGCGGATCGAGGAGGAGCTCGGCTCCGCCGCCTCTTTCCCGGGGCTGAGCGCATTCGCCCAACGCCACGCTTAATGAAGGAATGCCGGCCGCGGCAGCGTAGCTGCGGTCATGGCATCCAACGCCTACGCCGGGCGCTCCTCCGGGAGGCGCCGCCCTGCACCCGCCAAACGCCGCCCTGCCGCCCGCAAACGACGCCCCGCGGCGCGCTCGGGCGCGAGCCGGATCAAGTGGGACCGGGTCGGCCGCGTCGCCCTCACCCTGGTCCTCGCCGCCGTCCTCTACTCCTACCTGAACCCGGCGATCGATTTCGTCGAGACCTACACCGGGACGACCGCCGCCAAAGCCCGCTTCCACGAGCTGCTGAACGAAAACAAGCACCTCCACGAGCGGATCCAGTCCTCCGCCGAGATCCCAGTGGTCGAACAGGAGGCGCGCGAGCAGGGGCTGGTCGCCGAAGGCGAGCGGCCGATCCGGCTCAGCGGCCTGCGCTGAGCCGCGGCGCCGGGCGGCCCCGTGGTTAGCGCCGGCTCCTACGCCCTCGCCGCGATCCAGCTGGTCGTCCTCGTCGCGGCGATCGGCTTCAGCGCCGTCCGGCTGCGGGCCCGGCTGCTGCCAGGCTGGGACGGAGGGGCGGCGCGGCTGGTCGAGGCTCTGGTCGCGGTCGCCCTGGTGACCTGGATCGCCGAGCTGCTGGGGACCTTCGGCCTCCTCTACGCCGGCACGATGATCGCCGCGGCCATCGTCCTCGCGGCGGTGCTCTGGCAGTGGCTGCCGCTGCCCGCCGAGCGCCCCGCCGCGGTGCCGCTGCCCCGCGAAGACGGCTGGCTCGTGCTTGCGATGTGGGCGGTGGTCGCGATCGTCGCCTTCACCTGGGCGATCACCACCAAGCACGCGCTCGACCGCGGCATCTTCAACTTCGACTCGCTCTGGTACCACATGCCGTTCGCGGCGGACATCGCGCAGAGCCACTCGACGACCGGGATGCACCACGTCGAGACCGTCTTCACCAACTGGTTCTACCCGCAGAACTCCGAGCTCCTGCACGCGGTCGGGATCCTCCTGATCGGCCGCGACACCCTCTCGCTCTTCGTCAACTTCGGCTGGCTCGCGCTCGGCTTCCTCGCCGCCTGGGTGGTCGGCCGTCCCTACGGCCGCGGCGCCCTGGCAGTGGTCGCGGCGGCGATCCTCTTCGGCTGTCACACCCTGGTCGTCCGCGACCCCGGCGCGGCGAAGAACGACGTCGCCGCCGCGGTCCTCCTCCTCGCCGGCATCGCCGTCCTCGTCCACGCCTGGAGCCGTCGTCCCCGCGAGGGCGTGGTTGTCCTTCGTAACGGCATGCGTGACGAAGGACAACCACGCGGCGGGGGCTGGTGGGTCGGGTGGCCGTTGGCGGTGGCGGGGCTGGCGGTCGGGATGGCGGCCGGGACGCGGGTCACGGTGCTGGCGATGGCGGCGGGGCTGAGCCTGGCGGTGATCGTCCTGGCGCCGGCGGGGCGCCGGGTCCTGGCGGCGCTCTGCTGGTTCGTCCCGGCCCTGCTCGGCGGCGGCTACTGGTACCTGCGCAACCTCGTCGTCGCCGGCAACCCGATTCCCGAGGTGGAGAAGCTCGGCCCGATCTCGCTGCCCCACCCCGAGCGCCTGCAGGAGGGCCGCCCCGACTTCAACATCGCCCACTACGCGACCGACACCGGCGTCTGGCGCCACTACTTCGCCCCCGGCCTGCACGAGGCCTTCGGCTCGCTCTGGCCTCTCGTCGTCCTCGCCGCTGTCGCCGCCGGCATCTGGGCCGTCGCCCGCGGCCGCGACGCGATCCTCCGCTGGGTCGGCGGCGTCGCCCTCTTCGGCCTCCTCGCCTACCTGCTGACGCCGCTGAGCGCGGCAGGCGCCGACGGCGAACCGGTCGGCTTCGGGATCAACATCCGCTACGTGATCCCGGCCCTGCTGGCGGGGATCGTGCTGGTGCCGTTGCCCCGCTTCCTCGACCCGAAGCCCCGCCGGTACGGCCTGATGGCGCTGCTGGTCGTCGTCTTCTTCGTCACCAACCGCCCCGACGACGCCCTCCATGACCCGGCCCGCCTCTTCGCCCTGCTCCTCGTCGTCCTCCTGGTCGCGATCCCGGCCGGGCTGCTGCTTGCCCGCGCCCGCGGCGTCGCCGCCGGCCTCCTCCTCGGCGCCGGCGCCGCGCTGGCCGTCGTGGTGCTGGTCCTCGGCTACCCGGCGCAGCGCCACTACCTGGAAGGCCGCTTCGCCAACGACGGCGCCCCCGACACCCAGATCCCCGGCATGGACCTCGACTCCGCCTACCGCTGGGCGCGGGGGATCGAGGACGCGCGGATCGGCCTCGTCGGCACCACCGCCGGCTTCGCCGGCTACGGCTTCTACGGCACCGACCTCACCAACCGCGTCCTCTACCTCGGCGAACCCGGCCCGCACGGCGCCTACAACGCGCTGCCGAGCTGCCAGGCCTTCCGCGCCGCCGTCAACGACGCCGACCTCGACTACCTCCTCACCGCGCCCTTCCTCAACTTCCTCCACCCGAGCAAGCCGGTCCCCTCGCCGGAGGCGCGCTGGCTGCGCGGCGAGAGCGCCGTGCGGCCGCTCCTGCGCAGCGGCGAAGTCACCGTCTGGGAGGTCCGGGGCCGGCTCGACCCGGCGGCCTGCGGCGCCGCCAACGCGCCGCTGCGCGAAATCCCGGACACCCCGTCCGAGTAACCTCGGGCCGGTGAGCTACCCCCTGGCCAACGCGATGTACCAATGGGAAGAGGGCGCCCGCGAGCTGGCGGCGCTCGAGGACCCGCGCGAGCGCCGGATGGCCGACCGCGTCGTCGGGGCGATCCGCGACGAGCTGCGGCGCCGGATCGGCCCGACCTTCAGCGCCGCCGAGCTGGCCGAGCTCTACGGCCAGGGCACCGACTGGGCGCTCCGGGTCGCGGGCGACGTGGCGCCGCCGATCGAAGGCCGGGCCCAGGCGCTGGCCGACGCCGCCTTCTGGGCCTATCTGCGCGGCGCCACTGACTTCGCCGGCGGCCGCCAGCTGATCTCCTAATCCCTCCTAAGCGTGGCTGAGCACGTTCAGCACCCGGCCGCCGGGCTCGCGGACGAAGAAGCGGCGGACTCCCCAGGGCTCCTCGGTGAGCGGGTGCACGATCTCGCAGCCGAGCCGCTGGGCGGCCTCGTGGGCGGCGTCGACGTCATCGACCTCGATCGAGGCGTCAGCCCGCACCGGCGCGGTTGCGTCCTCCCGTAACACGCTGATCTGAGCCCGCGGGTTGTCCGGGGCAGCGAAGGTCGCGATCCATCCTTGGTCCATCACGAGCTCGAGCCCCAGCACCTCTGCGTAGAACTCCGCGCCGGCCGTGGGATCGTCCGCATGGAAGTTCGGACCCGCCTGACGGCCATCCGAGCTCCTCGGCGGGCGCTACTCGTCCGAGTCGTCGTCGTCGCCGTCAGCCTCGTCGGCTGCGCCGGCGCGGCGGATGACGATCTGGTCGGCCTCGATGCGGACGGTGACGTCGCGCTTGCCGGCCCAGTGCTCGGTGTAGACGGGGTTGTCCTTGACCGAGGCGTCGAGCCAGAGGCCGTAGCCGTCGGTCTCGCCATGGTCGAAGCTCGCCTCGTACTCGCGGCGCCGCCCGCGGCCGCCGCGGCGCCCGCGCCGGCGTCGCCGCCGCGGTTTGCTCTCGCCACCCTCCTCGGAGTCCTCGTCGTCCTCCTCGGGCTGCTCGGAGGCTTCCGCCTCTTCGGCCTCTTCCTCGGCCGCGGTGGCCGCTTCGATCTCCGCTTCGATCTCGTCGCGGAGGTCGATTTCACTCGAGCCGGCGTTCTCGTCGTCAGGCGATAGGTCGTACTGGCGGCGGAACTCGCGCAGCTCGGAGGCGGTGATTTCGAGTTGGTGGGCGATCCAAGCGTCGGTGCGGCCCTGGTGGACCCAGGCGCGGATCTGGTTCAGCTGTGGCTTCAGGGAGCGTCGGGGCATCGGCGGGCGAGTCTATTGGACGGGGACAGCCGTCCGCGGCGCGCTTCGAGGTCCGGTGGTCGTCGCGGTGACCGTCAAGACATCAGGAAGGCGAGCGCCTCGAACATCGCGATCACGACGACGACGACGGTGACGGTCAGGCAGACCGCGAGGACGCTGAAGCGGACCTTGCCGTGCTGCTCGTCGCGCTGGATGCGCCGGCTCCGCGAGCGGTTGGCGGCTCGCCGCCGCAGCTGCTCGCGGCGACGCCGCTCGAGTGAGGTCTCCTGCTCGAAGGCAACCTCGAACTGGGAGATGCTTTGTCGCATTCGCATGGTTGGGGGGCCACGAAGGACCGCGGGCACCGTAGCAAAAGATCTTGCAAAGCTCACGTTTCGCTCATGATCAGCTTCTGATGGGACCGCAGCAGAGCCGACATCTCGACTGGGAGGGCGTCTTCAACGCCCGCGATCTCGGCGGCCTGCCGGCGCCGGGCGGCGCCGAGATCCGCTGGGGGGCGGCGGTGCGCTCCGACTCGCTCTCGAGCCTGACCGAGGCCGGCTGGCGGGCGCTCTCGGCCCACGGCGTCCGCACCGTGATCGACCTGCGCAACGACGAGGAGCGGGGCGAGGACCAGGCGCCGCGCCCGAGCTCGCTGCAGACCGTCCACCTGCCGCTCGACGTCCACGAGGACCGCGAGTTCTGGGGCGTCTGGGAAAGCGGCCCCGAGTTCGGCACGCCGCTCTACTACGGCCCGCACATCGAGCGCTTCCCGCAGCGAAACGCGGAAGTGATCGCGGCGATCGCCGGGGCCGCCCCCGGCGGCGTCGCCTTCCACTGCGTCGGCGGCCGCGACCGCTGCGGCCAGGTGACGATGCTGCTGCTGGCGCTGCTCGGCGTCGCACCCGAGACGATCGCCGCCGACTACCTGCTCAGCGCCGAGCGCCTGCGCTCGCTCTACCGGGCGCGGGGGGAAGCGGACCAGGCCCCGGAGCTGGAAGCGACCCTCCGGGACCGCGGGACCACGGCCCAGCAGGTGATCGCCGGGACCCTGCGAGAGGTCGACGTCGAGGCGACGCTGCGCAGCGGCGGCCTCTCGAGCGCGGACGTCGAGCGTTTGCGGGCACGCCTGCTCGCGCCCTGAGGGCCGGGGCTCGGGGTTCGAGGCCGCTACTTGCGTCGTCGGCGCCGGCTCCCGGGGGGCGAGAAGCGGCACTTCGGCACCTGGAGACGAGACGATGACGCTCCGTCCCTCGCTCGGCAGCCTCGCCCTGATCCTCGGCATCGCCGGCATAGCCGGCTGCAGCTCGCTGGGAGGCGACGGCGACGCCGGTGGGACGCGGTCCGGCGAGTCGGGCTCGGCGCGGGTCGAGCGGGTGGTCGACGGCGACACCGCGATCCTCGCGGCGGGGCTCGGCTCGAGCCGCCTGGTCGGCGTCGACACGCCCGAGACGGTGAAGCCGGACACCCCCGTGCAGTGCTTCGGGCCGCGCGCCTCCGCCTTCAGCAAGCGGGTGCTGGGCGCCGCCGGCAGGGTCCGTTACCGGGTCGCGCGCGAACCCGTCGACGCCTACGGGCGCAGCCTCGTCTACCTCTGGCTGCCCGACGGGCGCTTCTTCAACGCGATGCTGATCCGCCGCGGCTACGCGCGGCCGCTGCCGTTTCCGCCGAACACCCGCTACGCGGCGCGCTTCCAGCGCCTCGCCGAGGCCGCCGCCCGCGCCGGGCGCGGGCTCTGGGGCCGCTGTCAGTAACTGCCGGGGGAGCCCGTCGTGGCGCTCCCCCTCCCTCGCCTCGGCGCTACGGGGTGCGCCGCACGTTGGCGAGCAGCGTCTCCTTGATCTGCTCGACGATCGCGTTGGCCTCGCTCCACTCGCGCTGCCAGACGTTGCGGCCGAAGATCACGCCGGAGCCGCCCGCTTCCATGATCTCGCGGGTGTGGCTGAGGACCGTCTCGTCGTCGACCTTGGAGCCGCCCGAGAGCACGACCAGGGCCCGCCCGGCCGACTCGACGCAGTGGCGGATCGCCTCCATCTGGTCGACTTCCAGTTCGTTGTAGGGCGCCGGCGCGTCCTTGTCCTTCTCGGGGTCGATCTTCGGCATGTTGAGCTTGACGATGTCGGCGCCCATCTCCATCGCCATCCGCGCCGCGTAGTCGATCGCGTAGAAGGAGTTCTGGCCGCCCTTCGCCTCGATCGCTTCGCCGCGCGGGTAGGACCAGACCACCAGCGGCATCCCGAAGCGGTCGCAGTCCTCGCGCACCTGGCGCAGCTGGGCGAGGTCCTCGTCCTGGCGCGGCGAGCCGACGTAGAGCGTGTAGCCGATCGCGTCGGCGCCGAGCCGCACCCCGTCCTCGACGCTCGAGTTGCAGGCCGAGAACGCCTTCGCGCCGGAGGGGACGTCGGTCTTGCCGTTGACCTTGAGGATCAGCGGCACCCGCCCGGCATAGTCCGGGTAGTACTTCTCGGCCATCCCGATCTGGCAGGCGAGGGCCGAGTAGCCGGCCTCGGCGGCGAGCCGGAACTGGTAGTCGGGGTCCTTGGAGGCGGGGTTGGGGAAGAAGTCGCGCGGGCCGTGCTCGATTCCCTGGTCGATCGGCAGCAGCATCAGCGTTCCGTTGCCCGGGCCGAACTCGAAAAGCAGGCGGTGAAGCCGCGCGCGTTTGCCGGCCGGCAGGGTCGCGAGCAGGGATTTCTGCTCGGTCAAGCTCTTCAACTCCACGGTGCGAATCCTCCTCGGAATGGGGTGTCCGGGCAGTATGGCAGCGCAAAGGGGAGGCGCAGCACCGCCGGGGGGTTATTCTCGGAACATGAGCGAGACTGAGCTCAGCGTCATTTGCAAGAACTGCGGCTCCGAGGTCTCGCCCTATGTAACCGAGTGCCCCTACTGCGGTGCCCGCCTGCGCAAGCGCGCGCCGAAACTCGAGCGGACCGGCGAAGGCTTCGAGGCACAGCGCCCGAAGCGCCGCCGGCGGCTGCTGCCGCGGCGCCCGTCGGTCTCGGTCTCCTGGGCCTCCGGTCACAAGCCCTACGCGACGGCGGCGGTGATCCTCGTCTCGGCGGCCCTGCTGCTGATCCAGAAGGCGAGCGGCAATGCGCTCTCGACCTACGGCGGCCTGATCGTGCCGCTGCAGGGCGAGTGGTGGCGCTACCTGACCGCCCCCTTCGCCTACGTCGACGTCGGCTACCTGTTCGTCGTCGCCGTCGGGCTGGCGATCTTCTCGACCGGAGTCGAGCGGCGCCTCGGCACCCTGCGGACCGCGATCCTCTTGCTCGCCTGCGGGGCGCTGGGGATGATCGCCGCGACCGCGGTCGCCAACGCCCAGGGCGAAATCATCGTCGTCGCCGGCGGCAACGGCATGGCGCTCGGCTCGGTCGCCGCCTGGGTGGCGCTGCGCCGCGGCGAGACCGCCGGCGCGATCGACCAGGAGTACGACCTGATCGGGGTCGCGGTCGCCGCCGTGGTGCTGATCGTGCTGCCCTTCTTCGCGCCGACCGCGGACTTCGTCGCCGGCCTGGTCGGCGGCGCGGTCGGCGGCCTCGCCGGCCTCGCCGCCTCCGCCTACCACTCGCATTCCGAGTAGGCGACCGGCGGCGCCGATCATCTAGCGTCCTGCCTGTGCCGAGCGAGGGTGACTTCGACGCCGCGATCGAGCGCCTGCTCGACCCCGAGCGCTTCGCCGAGGCCGAGCGCGTCGTCGCCGGCGCGGCGCCGCAGCTGCAGAAGGTCCTGGCCGCGGCGCTGGCCGAGGGCGGCTGGTTCTCCGAGCCGCACGAGGCCGAGGCGCTGAAGGCGGCGACGACGCCGGACCCCGACGAGCGGGTCACCGCGGTCCGGGCCCTGCTCGCCGAGGAGGCGCGGATGGGGATGATGGTTGGCGTCGCCGTCGGCTGGGCACTGAAGGAAGAGATGGCCGCGCTCGAGGCGGGCCGCGAAGACCCCGACAATGGAGAGAGCTGAGATATGGAGATCAAGTTCCACGGCCAGTCCTGCTTCGAGCTGTCCGACGGCGAGAAGACGGTCCTCGTCGACCCGTTCCTGAAGCCGAACAACCCGGTCGCCGTCCACACCGCCGAGGAAGTGAAGGCGGACGTGATCGCGGTCAGCCACGGCCACGCCGACCACATCGCCGACGCGATCCCGGTCTCGCAGGCGACCGGCGCCCCGGTGGTCGCGATCGTCGAGGTCGCCGACTGGCTCGGCGCCCACGGCGCGGCCGAGGTCTCCGACCCCAACCTCGGCGGCACCGTCTCCTTCGACTGGGGCTGGATCAAGCTCGTGCCCGCCTGGCACACGAACACGATCCCGGGCTCCGAAGAGGCGCCGTTCAGCGCCGAGAAAGGCGTCGCGGTCGGCACCTGCACCGGCCTGGTGATCAACATCGGCGGCGTCACCGTCTACCACGCCGGCGACACCGGCCTGTTCAGCGACATGAAGCTGATCGCCGAACGGAATCCGCCCGACGTCTTCCTGCTGCCGATCGGCGGCCACTACACGATGGATCGCCACGACGCCGTCATCGCCTGCGAGCTCGTCGGTGCCGCGACGGTGATCCCGATGCACTTCAACACCTTCCCGCCGATCGAGACCGACGCCCAGGCTTTCAAAGCGGACGTCGAGTCCAGGACCTCCTCCACGGTCGTGGTCCTGGAGCCGGGAGAGACGCACAGCGTCTGATCGGCGAGGCCTCCTCACAAAACTGGCCGGTCAGCCAGTTCTCGGTGTAAGGTCATCGCAGCCGCAGCGCGCGGAGCGCCGCGGGCCGACGGAGGAGGAGAGATGGAGGCGAAGCAGGCGGCTGGCGGGATGCGGGCCCGGACCGAGCGTGCCGACTACCAGGCGACCGCGGACCCGGCGCTGAACGAGGCGGCCGACCGCACCGCCGACATCAAGCTGCTCGGCTACGGCGAGCTCTACGACCTCTGGGAGCGTCAGCAGTGGCAGACCCAGGAGCTCGACTTCAGCCAGGACCGGGTCGACTGGCACGAGCGGATCGACGCCGAGGAGCGGTTCCAGCGGATGTACGGGCTCTCCTCGTTCTTCATCGGCGAGCAGAAGGTGGCCGAGGAGCTGGGGCCGATCATGCGGGCGGCGCCGACCGAGGACCAGAAAGTCTTCCTCTGCACCCAGATCGCCGACGAGGCGCGCCACGTCCGCTTCTTCGAGCGCTTCTACCGCGAGGTCGGCGTGCTCGAGTCCGACGGGCTGGCGGAGATGCTGGCGGAGACCTCGAGCCACCTGAACGACGACTTCGGCCGCCTCTTCGACGAGATGCTGGGCAGCCGCACCGCACGGCTCTCCCAGGAGCCCGGCGACACCGAGGCGCTGGTCGAAGCGGTGACGCTCTACCACATGGTGATCGAGGGAATGCTGGCCCTCACCGGGCAGCACTTCATCATGGACTTCAACGAACGCGAAGGGACGCTGCCGGCCTTCGTCGAGGGCTTCGCCAACGTCGCCCGCGACGAGCACCGCCACGTCGCCTTCGGCTCGGTCTTCCTGCGCGAGAAGGCGCGCGAGGACGACCGCTACAAGGAGGCGATCCAGCGGGCGCTGGGCGAGTCGCTGCCGATCGCCGAGGGGGTGCTGGCGCCGCCCTGGGCCGAAGGCGACGACTTCGAAGTCTTCGGCTACACGCTGGAGGAGACGCGCCAGTTCGCCGCCACCTGCCTGATGCGGCGGCTGCGGGTGATCGGCCTGGGCTAGTCGCCGGCGCTACGGGGCCGGTTCGGGTTCCGGCGAATCGGATTCGGTCGCTTCGAGCGGCAGCGCCGCTTCTTCGGCCGGCGGCGCGGATTCTTCGGCCGGCGGCGGAGTGGCTTCTACCGGTGGGGGCGGGGCCGTGGTGGTCGGCGTCGTCGCGGTCCCGGTCGCGGGGGGCGGGGTGGCGACGGTGACGACGACGGCGCCGGTGCCGGTGTGGGCGCCGGCGGTCGTCGGGGTCGACGGCGTCGCCGGGGTGACGCCTTCCGGGGCGCCTTCGAGGCCGCCGGTGCCGTCGGCGGTCGAGCCCGCGGCTTCTTCGGTCTCGGCTTCGCCGAGCGCCGGCACTTCCGCTTCAGTCGCCGGCTGGGCCGGAGCTTCCGGCGCCTGACTGACCGGCTGGGCGGCGGCCGGGGCCTGGGCCTGGACCGCGGCGGCGACGTTTTCCTTCGGCAGCACCACCGGTTCGCGGGCGATCGCGATCGCCGGGCCGCCCGCCTCGACGCCGCCCGATTCGTCGGCGGCGACCTTCACCGACGCCGCTTCCGGCGTGACCGGGGTGGAAGTCTGCTGCTTGACCTCGACCGCGCCCGCGGTGAGGACGGCGGCGGTGACGACGCCGGCGACCGCCTGGGTGCCGATCGCGCCGCCGATCGCGCCGAGCCCGCCGGCCGCGCCGCCGCCACCGATCGCGGCGCTGACCCCGGAACCGACACCGGCGGCGCCTGCTGCGCCGGCGCCGGCAG
Organism: Solirubrobacterales bacterium; assembly: GCA_036494495.1. Taxonomy (GTDB): domain Bacteria; phylum Actinomycetota; class Thermoleophilia; order Solirubrobacterales; family 70-9; genus VAYN01. The sequence continues at coordinate 11,743 of DASXOF010000190.1, forward strand.
CGCTGGCGCCGCCGCTGGCCCCGGCACCTCCGAGGCCGAGCTTGGAGACGATGAAGCCCTTGAAGGCGATCAGCGGCCCGACCGGGAAGAGCGCCGCCAGCGCCTTCTCGTTGGAGCGGACCTGGGAGCGGAAGTCGGCGCACTCGTCGCACTCGCGGATGTGGCGCCGCACCGGCGAGGAGACCTTGCGCAGCCCCTCGGCCGCTTCGGAGAGCTCGACCCGGACCTCGCCGCAGGTCAGCAGGCGGGCCTGGCTGGCCTCCGCGAGCGAGATCCTCGCCCGCACCAGAAGCGACTTGACCGAGGGAACCGTGGTGTCCATCGCAGCGGCGATTTCCTCATAGGAGAGCGCGTCCATCTCGCGCAGCAAGAGCGCCGAGCGCTGCGTCTCCGGAAGCTTGTTGACGTCGCAGATGATCTGCCGGAACTCCTCGCGGTTGTGAACGCGCTCGGCGGTCGAGGAGGCCTCGACGGCGGGCACCATGTCCATCGATTCCTGCGCGTCGGCGGTCGGTTTGCGCAGGTGGTTGAGGCAGCGGTTGCGGGCGATCCGGTAGAGCCAGGGGCGGAGGTTGATCTCACGCTCGTCGGCGAGCATCGCCCGGTAGGCGTTGACGAAGACCTCCTGCAGGACGTCCTCGGCGTCCTCGGTGGAGCCCAGCATCTGGCGGCAGAAGCCGAGCAGCCGGCCCTGGTAGCGGTCGACGATCGTCTCGAAGGCGCCGGGGTTACCGCTCCGCGCCATCGCGATCAGCTTCTCGTCCCCCTGCAGCTTGAGCAGCGGCGAGCGGCGGGCGAGCAGACCGCGACGACTGGCGTGAGTTAGGGCCGATGCCTCCACTAGCGGTTCCCCCTCCTGGGCGAGCGACTGGTTCAGGCTTAGAGACACCGTAACAAGGGCCAAGTTGCGCTACTCGAAGATTTATTGCGCATTGAGATTCGGGCTCGCCTACGATCGGTCGGGCCCGGGTGGCGAAACTGGTAAACGCGGCGCCCTTAAAAGGCGCTTCTCCTTATGGAGATCGCGGGTTCGAGTCCCGCCCCGGGCACTTCCGGTACCGCCCTGGGCACTTCTGGATCGTTCCTTGACACCATTTCGTGACACGTTCCGCGCGCAATAGGTAGGCTCCGCGCATGGCTGAGCACGGCGGTCGAATCGTCGCCAAGACCCTGAAGTCCCGCGGCGTCGAGAACCTCTTCACGCTCTCCGGTGGCCACCTCTTCTCGATTTACGACGGCTGCAAGGCCGAGGGGGTCGGGATCGTCGACGTGCGGCACGAGCAGACCGCCGCCTTTGCCGCCGAGGGCGTCGCCAAGGCGACCCGCGGCGTCGGGGTGGCGGCGCTGACCGCCGGGCCGGGGGTGACCAACGGGATCAGCGCGATGGCCGGTGCCCAGGCCAACGGCTCGCCGATCTGCGTGCTCGGCGGGCGGGCGCCGGAGATGCGCTGGGGCTCGGGCTCGCTGCAGGAGATCGACCACCTGCCGTTCGTCTCGCCGCTGGTCAAGTCGGCGGAGACGGCCAAGGACCCGAGCGCGATCGGGCCGCTGACCGCCGCGGCTCTCGACCTCGCCGCGGCGGCGCCGAGTGGGCCGACCTTCATCGACTATCCGCTCGACGTCGTCTTCACCGAGGGCGAGGTCGAGATCCCCGACCCGGTCGTCGCCGAGGTCGGGCCGGCGGCCGGTGTGGAGAAGGCGGCGGCGCTTCTCGCCGGCGCCGAGCGGCCGGTGATCATGGCCGGCAGCGGGCTCTACTGGGGCCACGGCGAGGGCGAGATGCGGGGGCTGGCCGAGGCGCTCGGGATCCCGGTCTTCCTCAACGGGCTCGGTCGCGGCTGCCTGCCCGCCGACCACGACCTCGCCTTCAGCCGCGCCCGCGGCGCCGCCCTCGGCGACGCCGACGTCGCCCTCGTGATCGGGGTGCCGCTCGACTTCCGGCTCGGCTTCGGCGGCGCCTTCGGCGAGGAGACGAAGCTGATCCGCCTCGACGTCGCGCCGAACCAGCTGAGCCGCAACCGCGCCCCGGACGTCGACCTGGTCGGCGACGTGCGCGCCACCCTGGCGGCGCTGCGCGAGGCGGCGGGGGAGGGGACGCGGACGCGGCCCTGGCTCGAGCAGCTGGGGAACGTCGAGCGCGAGCGCCGCGAAGGCGAGCGGGCGGAGCTCGAGGACGGGCGCTCGCCGCTGCACCCGGTGCGCATCTACAAGGAGCTCGGCGAGGTGCTCGACCGCGACGCGATCGTGATCGGCGACGGCGGCGACTTCGTCTCCTACGCCGGCCGCTTCATCGAGACCTACGAGCCGGGCTGCTGGATGGATCCGGGCCCGTTCGGCTGCCTCGGCGCCGGTCCGGGACAGGCGATCGGCGCCAAGGTCTCGCGGCCCGACAAACAGGTCTGCTTGCTGCTCGGCGATGGCGCTTTCGGCTTCGCCGGGATGGAGTTCGACACGATGGCCCGCCACGGGCTCGGCGTCGTCGGGGTGATGGGCAACAACGGCATCTGGGGGCTCGAGCACCACCCGATGCAGTTCCTCTACGGCTACTCGGTCGCCGCCGAGCTGCAGCCGGAGACCCGCTACGACCAGCTGGTCGAGACGCTCGGCTGCGAGGGGGTCCTGGTCCGCGAGCCCGAGGAGCTGCGGCCGGCCCTGGAGCGCGCTTTCGAGTCGGGGGCGCCGACCCTGGTCAACGTCCTCACCGATCCCGAGATCGCCTACCCGCGCAAAGCGAACCTGGCCTGAAAAAAGAATCGGCCGTCACGAGGACGGCCGATTCAGCTGGCCCCTCAGGACGGGCAGGGGTACGTCTTCAGGGGCCATTTATTAGTTGGGCTCAGACGGCGGGAGGCGCCATGATGCGGCAATCGCCCAAGCCCTGTAACCAGGTGCAAGGTGAGGCGAACCCCAACTCGTCCCCGGTGAGGAGAAGTATGGGGACATGGCCCCGTGGCGTCCAGCCCCTAGGCGTGCTGATACCTACTTTTAAGTAGGAAACTGGACGAATTTTCGTTGTTCGAGGAGTCACATAGCCCATTTGGCGTATCGCCATGTACGCCACTGTTCGCTTGGTACCGCGAAAACTTTCACTTCAATCGAGACGTTCTCAACTCCGCCCCCAGAGCGGTTTCAGTTGGGTACGCGCGTTAGCGAGACGCGGCGTTTATCGCGGCGCCGTAGAGGATGTCGTGCTCGGAGACGGTGATCTCCTCGAGCCCGAACGCCCGCATCGTCTCGACCAGGATCACGACGCCGGCGACGATCGTCGGCGCCCGGTCGGGATGGAGGCCGGGAATCTCGACCCGCTCGGCCAGCGGCACCGAGGCGAGGCGCGAGAGCATCCGCTGGATCGAGGGCAGGCCGAGCACGTGGCCGTGGACCCGCTCGGGGTCGTAGGGCACCAGCTGGAGGTCGATCGCCGCCAGCGAGGTCGGCGTTCCGGCCACCGCGATCCCCGCCTCGGGGTCGGGGGCTTCGCGGCTGGCGGCCTCGATCAGGCCGCGGACGTCGGTGGCGAGCGCTTCCAGCTCGGCCGCTGTGGGCGGGTCGCTGGCGATGTGCCGCTCGCTGTGCCTGACCACCCCGGCCTGCAGGGACGCGTGGAAGGCGATCTCGTCTTCGCGGCCGATTATCAGCTCGGTCGAGCCGCCGCCGATGTCGATCACCAGCGTCGGCACCCGCGGCTCCTCCTCCGAGCTCGACCCCCGATAGGTGAGCCGCGCCTCCTCCTCGCCATCCAGGACCCGCGCCGTCAGCGCGAACCGCTCCCGCAGCTCGGCCACGAAGGCGCCCCCGTTCTCGGCGTCCCGCACCGCGCTGGTGGCGATCGCCTCGACCCGCTCGACCCCCAGCTCCCGCACCGCCTCCAGGTAGCCGCCGATCGCCGCGCAGGCGTCCTCGATCGCTTCCGCCGCCAGTCGCCCGGACAGATCGACGCCCCGTCCCAGCCGCGTCACCGTGCTCCGCCGCTCGACCTTCCGCACCGCCCGCCCGGCCACCTCTGCCACCAGCAGCCGCGCCGAATTCGTGCCGATGTCGATCACCGCGACCCGCTTTCCGCCCTCAGCCATCCGGCGCACTCTAGACCGCCGGCCAGCCCGGAAGCCCGGCCAACATTGCTACGATCCCTAGTCCGCCGCGGGGTGGAGCAGCCAGGTAGCTCGTCGGGCTCATAACCCGAAGGTCGCAGGTTCGAATCCTGCCCCCGCTATAGGACGAAAGCCCCGCAAACGCGGGGCTTTCGTCTATTTTCTCACTTCGACCGAGCAACTGCGGGGAGCGCTGCGAGGTCCTTCGAAACCAAGTCGCGCTCATCGCAGCTGACAAGGCGATGGCCGACTTCCTCGGCCGCGGCTGCGTAGGCAGCGTCGTAGACGGAGATCGTGTGGCGCTCGGCGATTTTTGCTGCTCTCGTTAGGAGGGTGCCCGTGGAGGCAAGGACGCCACCGTCGTCGGCGAGTCTCTCGACTGCGGCGAGGAGCGGTGCCACCGATTCAGGTGCACGCCACGCCCGCACGGCGACATTGGCGATCTCGTAGCGAGCGAGATCGAGCGTGGCGAGCGTCGTCTCCCCATCTTCCAGCAGCGCTCGAGCGGGCTCGTGGTGATCGTCCTCGGGATCGAAAGCCGCGAGCAAGACGCTCGCGTCGAGAAGCAGCGTCGTCACGGACCGGGCCGCGTTGCCTTTACCTGCTCTGCAGCCCGGCCACCGTGGGGCGAAGCGTCGCTGAGCAACGATCGCATCGCTGCTGCCCTGCCCTCGCGCCGCCGACGTAGCGCCGCATCGGCGAAATCACGCATGACGGCGCTGCGGGTCATGCCGCCGCGCCGCGCCTCTGCGTCGACCTCGGCGAGGAGATCGTCTGGAAGGGAGACCATGACCTTTGCCATAAAGCCAGTATACCCAGGTATATCGCGCTATCTTCTTTCTCGAGGAGAGGCTGCGCCCTGGCAGCCTTGGGGGCCGTTACTCGAGCGTCAGGGTTTGCAGGGTCGCCTTCAGCTGACGGGACCGCTGCTTGCCGAGCGTCTCGAGGAAACGGCGCTCGGTCGCATCGACTCGCCGGGCTGCGCGCTGCCTCAGGTCACGACCCGCGGTCGTCAGCTCGACCAGGTTCCGGCGCCGGTCATCGTCGGCCACCACGGATCCTTCCTGCGCATCGCGGTCGAGGCGCTGGCGGCACAGCTGCTGGGTCCGCTGGCGCCGGCGGCTCGGGGTGGTGGTCGTGGTCGCCCTGCTGGCGGGCGCGCAATCGGGGTCGGCCTGGACAGCCTCGCCCGGATCAAGCGGATTGCATACAGCGGTATCCTGAATTCGATGGAGGCAGCTAGCGGCCGATCTGACGTCGTCATCGTCGGCGCCGGGTTCGCGGGGCTGGTCGCGGCGAGGGAGCTGAGCCGGCGGGGTCATAACGTGGTCGTGCTCGAGGCTCGTGAGCGGTTGGGGGGCCGGACCTGGACGGACGTTCGCTGGGGGAAGGCGCTGGAGATGGGGGGGACGTGGGTTCATCCGATCCAGCCGCATGTCTGGGCCGAGATCATGCGCTACGACGTGCCGGTTGCGAGGAGCCCGAAAGCGCATGACTGCGGTTGGCTGGTGGGCGATCGTTGCGTCCTCGGCAGCGATCAGCGGCTCGATGCGCTGCTCGGCCCGAGCATGGAGCGGATCGCCGCCCAGGCCGCGACGGTCTTCCCGCAGCCGTATGCGCCGCTCAGCGCCGGTGAGGCCCTGGCCGCCTTGGACGGCCGGTCGGTGGAGGAGGAAATGCGGGCTGCGCAGCTCTCCGAGGAGGAGTGGGCGGTGGCGGACGGGATGTGGGCGACCAACTTCAGCGCGACGCTGGAGGAGGGGGCGCTGACGCAGGCGATCCGCTGGTGCGCGCTCGCCCACGGGGATTGGCGGCTGCTGTTCGACGCCTTGGCGACCTGGAAGCTCGCCAACGGCACCGGCGACCTGATCGGCCGGATCGCCGCCGACTCGACCGCGCGGATCGAGCCGGGGACGATGGTCGAGCGCGTCGAGAGCGACGGCGGCAGGGTCGCGGTCGCCCATTGCGGCGGCACGATCGAGGCCCGCGCGGCGCTGATCGCCGTGCCGGTCAACACGCTGGCGGGGATCGACTTCCGGCCGGGGCTGCGGCCCGGCCTCGCCGCGCTGGGGGCGGAGCGCCAGGCGTCGCACGGGAGAAAGCTCTGGATCCGGGTCGAGGGGCGGGTCGAGCCGTTCTTCGGATACGGCCCCGGCGGGCACCCGCTCAGCCTCCTTCAGTACGAGTACGAGCACGAGGGCGACAGCCTCTTCGTCGCCTTCGGCTCGAGCCCGGACCCGATCGACGGCAGCGACCCCGCGGCGGTCGGTGAGGCGATTCGCCACTGGCTGCCGGAGGCCCGGGTCGTCGACGTGGCCGAGCACGACTGGAGCGGTGACGAGCTCTCGCTCGGGACCTGGGCGATGCTCCGGCCCGGCCAGCTCAGCGCCTCCGGCCCCGACCTCTACCGCCAGGAGCCGCCGGTCTTCTTCGCCGGCTCCGACATCGCCCGCGGCTGGGCCGGCTTCATCGACGGCGCGATCGAGACCGGCCTGCGCGCGAGCGCCGAGATCGACGCCCACCTCGGCGGATGAGCCGCGGATCCCGGCCGAGCGCCGGCGAGCTGGCGAACCGGCGCCTGCCGCTTTCCCCGGGCGCTGGCTTCGTGCCGCTGCCTCTCCCGGCGGGCCAGCCGCCCTACCGGCTCGAGCTCGCCGAGGTGATCGGCGCCGGGCGCAGCGCGGCGATCGCCGACGCCGGCGCGCTGCGCTTCCACTGCGTCGGCGACACCGGCGGCGAAGGCGACCCGGCGCCCCAGCGAGCGGTGGCGGCGGCGATGATCGCGGAGCTCGGCGGGCCGAGCCCGGTCGGCTTCTTCTACCACCTCGGCGACGTCGTCTACCCGCACGGCGAACGGGCCAATTACGAGGAGCAGTTCCACGCCCCCTACGCCGGCTACGACGCTCCGATCTTCGCGATCCCCGGCAACCACGACGCCGAGGGAGCGGACGGGCTGGAGCCGTTCCTCGACGTGTTCGGCGCCCCCGCTCCGGCCGATGACGGAGCGGCCGCCCCCGCGCGGCCGCCGTCGCGCCAGCCCCACGTGTTCTGGACGCTGGTCCACGAGTGGGTCCGGATCGTCGGCCTCTACGGCAACGTCCCCGAGGGCGGCCAGCTGGGCGACGAGCAGGTCCGCTGGCTGGTCGGCGAGCTCGCCGCCACGCCGCCCGAGACGACTCTGATCCTGGCGGTTCACCAGCCGCTGGTCTCGGCCGACGTCGTCCACGGCTCGAACCTCTGCCTCCTCGACCTGCTCGACGAGTGCGCCGAGGAGGCGGGTCGGGCACCCGACGCGGTGCTCTGCGGCCACGCCCACGTCTACCAGCGGTTCAGCCGCCGCCGCGACGGGCGGGAGACGCCGTACGTCGTCTGCGGCGCCGGCGGCTTCCCGCTGCTGCACCCGCTCGGCAGCGGCGTCGGCCCGCTGCCGGCCCGCTTCGCCGGCCTCGAGGGGATCACGCTCGACGCTTATGAAGACCGCGCCCACGGGTTCCTCACCGTGACCGTCCGGCCGGGGGGAGCCGAGGTCGCCTACAACGCCCTCAGCGCCGGCGCGGTGGCCTGTTGCGATCGTTTCCGGATCGAGGCTCCGGGCGTTGGGATACGAAAGTGTGCTAACGTATACTGATGGATCGGGACTCGCGCACGACCGCGCCCGAGAACGGCTCGCGCGGTCCCCTGGCGGGGCTGCGGGTGCTCGACCTCGGAACCGTCTACGCGGCGCCGCTGGCCGCGATGCTGCTCGGCGACTACGGCGCCGAGGTGGTCAAGGTCGAGCATCCGAGCGGCGACCCCGCCCGCTCGCACGGCTACCTGAAGAACGGCACCGGCCTCTGGTGGAAGGTGATCGCCCGCAACAAGGAGACGGTCACCCTCAACCTCTCCCGCCCGGCGGCGAAGGAGATCCTGCTGGAGATGGTCGAGGAGGCCGACGTCCTGATCGAGAACTTCCGGCCCGGGGTGCTCGAGGGCTGGGGCCTCGGCCCGGAGACGCTCCACGAGCGGAACCCCGGCCTCGTCATCCTCAGGGTCACGGGGTTCGGCCAGCGCGGGCCGTACGCCAAGCGCCGCGCCTTCGGCACCCTCGCCGAGGCGATGAGCGGCTTCGCCCACATGACCGGTGAGCCCGGCGGGCCGCCGACGCTGCCGCCGTTCGGCCTCGCCGACGGCGTCGCCGCCCTGGCCGGCACCGCGGCGATCGCCTTCGCCCTCTACCACCGCGACGCCGCCGGCGGCAGCGGTCAGACGATCGACCTCTCGCTGCTCGAGCCGCTGATGACCCTGCTGGGGCCCGGGCCGAGCGCCTACCAGCAGTTCGGGATCACCCCCGGTCGGCAGGGAAACCGCTCGCCCAACAACGCGCCGCGAAACGCCTACCGGACCCGCGACGGGCACTGGGTCGTCGTCTCGGCCAGCGCCACCTCGGTCGCCCGGCGGGTGATGACCCTGGTCGGCCGCGAGGACCTGACCCGCGAGCCGTGGTTCGATTCCGCCGGCGAACGCGTGCTCCACGCCGACGAGCTCGACTCCGCGGTGGAGGAATGGATCGCGGCGCACGACCGCGACGAGGCGATTCGCGTCTTCGAGGAAGTCGGCGCGGCGCTGGCGCCGGTCTACTCGATCGCCGACATCGTCGCCGACCCCCAGATCGAGGCGCTCGAAGCGCTGACCACGGTTGCCGACGACGACTGCGGCGAGCTGCTGATGCAAAACGTGATGTTCCGCATGTCGGCGACGCCGGGCTCGATCCGCTTCGCCGGCCGCGACCTCGGCGAGGACACCGAGGCGGTCATGGAGCGGCTCGCCGGTCTCGATCGGGCGGCGGTCGAAGAGCTGCGCGAGGAGGGCGTGCTTTGATCGCCCGCAGCTGGCTGTTCGCGCCCGGCGACAACGCCCGCCTGCTGGAGAAAGCCTTCGAGGTCGGCGCCGACCAGGTGATCCTCGACCTCGAGGACGGGGTCGTCCCCGCCAACAAGGATGAAGCGCGAAGCGCCGTCGCGGACCGCCTGGCGACGGCGCCGGCGTGGGTGCGCGTGAACGAGCCCCGCAGCGAGCTCTGCGCCCGCGACCTCGACGCGGTCGGGGCTGCGGCGAGGGGCATCCGGATGGCCAAGGTCGAGTCGGCCGAGGACGCCGAGTGGGTCGCCGAGCGAGCTCCGGGCCTGCCGATCGTCTGCGGCATCGAGTCGGCCCGCGGGATCTTCGCCGCCCGCGAGATCGCCGCGGTCGGGGCGGTCGAGAACCTCTCCCTCGGCGGCGCCGACCTGACCCGCGAGCTGCGCTGCGGCGACGGCCCGATGGAACTGCTGGCTTCGCGCTCGGCCCTCGTCCTCGCCTCCAGCGAGGCCGGCATCGACCCGCCGATCGACCGCGTCTACATGGATCTCAAGGACAACGAGGGGCTGGCCTCGGAGGCCGCTCACGCCAGCGCCCTCGGCTTCGGCGGCAAGAGCGCCGTCCACCCGCGCCAGCTGGCGGTGATCAACGTCGCCTTCGCCCCCGGCGCAGCCGAGGTGGAGTGGGCCGAGGCGGTCCTCGCCGCCTCGCGCCGGGCCGGCGGCGGGCCGGCGCAGCTCGACGACGGGACCTTCGTCGACGCACCGGTCTACCGCCGCGCCGCCGACCTGCTGGCAATCGCCAGGGATCGAGATGACTGACCCTTCGGAGCCTTCCGGCACAGGCGCCCGCTTCCGGCGCGAGCGGGACCTGCTCGGCACTCGCGAGGTCCCCGCCGAGGCCTACTGGGGCATCCACACGCTCCGCGCCCGGGAAAACTTCCAGATCAGCGGCGAGCCGATCGGGCGGCGGCGGCACCTGATCCGCGGCCTCGCCGCCGTCAAGCGTGCGGCCGCCGAAGCGAACCGCGACCTCGGCCTGCTCGGGCCCGAGCGGGCCGAGGCGATCCTGGTGGCGTGCGAGGAGATCCGCGACGGGGCGCTGCGCGACCAGTTCGTCGTCGACGTGCTGCAGGGCGGGGCGGGGACCTCGACCAACATGAACCTCAACGAGGTGATCGCGAACCGGGCGCTCGAGCTGCTCGGCAGGGAGAAAGGCGAATACGCCCGCCTGCATCCGATCGACGACGTCAACCTCAGCCAGTCGACCAATGACGCCTACGCGACCGCGATCCGCATCGCCCTGATCGACGCGGGGGTCGCGCTGAGCGCGGCAATGGACCGGTTGCGCGGCGCTTTCGCGGCCAAGTCGCTGGAGTTCGCCAAGGCGGTGAAGCTCGGCCGCACCCAGCTCCAGGACGCGGTGCCGATGACCCTCGGCCAGGAGCTCGGCACCTACGCGACGATGATCGAAGAGGACCAGCGCCTGCTGGCCGCGACGCTCGGGCTGCTGCACGAGATCAACCTCGGCGGCACCGCGGTCGGCACCGGCATCGCCGCCCCGCCGGGGTACGCGGAGCTGGCCCGCGCCCATCTCGAGCGCCTCACCGGCCTGCCGCTGACCACCGCCGTGGACCTGGTCGAGGCGACCCAGGACGCCGGCGCCTTCGTCCAGCTCTCGGGCACGCTGAAGCGCTTCGCGGTGAAGCTGTCGAAGATCTGCAACGACCTGCGGCTGCTTTCGTCGGGGCCGCTCGGCGGGCTGGGGGAGCTGCGGCTGCCGGCCGTCCAGGCGGGCTCGTCGATCATGCCCGGGAAGGTCAACCCGGTGATCCCCGAGGTGGTCAACCAGATCGCCTTCGAGGCGATCGGCGCCGACCTGACGGTGACGATGGCGGCCGAGGGCGGGCAACTGCAGCTGAACGCCTTCGAGCCGGTTATCTACAAGACGATCGACGACTCGCTCGCCCATCTCGGCGCCGGCTGCGACACGCTCGCCGAGCGCTGCGTCGCCGGCCTCGAGGCCGACCTCACCCGCCTGAGCGCGGCGGTCGAAGGGGCGGTGACCGGCCCGGTCACCGGTCTCGCCGCCTACATCGGCTACGCGGCCGCCACCGCCCTCGCCGAGGAGGCGCTGACGACGGGTCGCTCGGTGCAGGAGCTGGCGCTCGAGAAGCACATCCTGTCCGAGGAGATCCTGAGTCGGGTCTTCGGATCTGTATCCAACTGAGTTCAGTCGAGCGCAGACTGCGCTGACTGGGTACCATGGCTGCTTGGCCTCGCTCTGCTCTCCCACATCCACGGCCAGGCGATCGTGACCGTCGAGGTCTTCCGGGTCAGCCGGGAGGAGAGTCGCCAGGAGCTGGCCGCCGACCTCAGCCGCGGCGGCTACGTCTTCCATGAGAGCGGGGACGCCCCGGCGGAGCGCTACTTCGAGAAGCACCTGGTCCTCTCGCGGCCCGGGCTCCTGACCCGCTCGGCGCGCCTCCTCGCCGACATGGTCCCGGCCGACACCGAGCGCCTCGCGGTGGTCGGGGTGGCGGCGGCGACGCTGGCGACGGCGCTCTCCCAGCACACCGGCATCCCGCTGCTCCTCGGCCGCCAGGGGGCAGACGGGAAGGTGCAGTTCGACGGCGAGCACTACTCGGACGTCAAGTGCCTGCTGGTCGAGGACGTCGTCTTCACGGGCGGCCAGGCCCAGCGCGGGGTGGAGGCCCTGGTGGCGATGGGCGCCACGATCCTCGCCATCGCCTGCCTGCTCGACCGCGAGAACGGCGCCGCCCAGCGACTTGCCGACGCCGGCGCCTCCCTGCGGCCACTGTTCCTCGAGTCCGAGCTGCTGCGCCTGGCCCGGGGCTCGACGTGAGCGCCAGCCTCGTCGCTCGCCTCGGCGATCGCCTCAGCGCGATGGCCGAGATCGGCGCCGACCCCGAAGGCGGCATCACCCGGCTCGCCTACACCGAGCTCGAGCGTGCCGCCCACGCGCAGTTCGTCAGCTGGGCGGAGGCCGACGGGGCTCGCTGCGAGACCGACCGGGCCGGCAACACGGTCGCGATCTACGCCGAGGGGACGCCCTACTTCCTGGTCGGCTCGCACCTCGACTCGGTCGTTCGCGGCGGCGCCTACGACGGCGTCGCCGGGGTGCTCGGGGCGATGGAGGTGGGCCGGCTCGCCGGCGAGAAGGTGAGCCACGGGCTCCGCGTCGTCGCCTTCGCCGGCGAGGAGGGAGCGCGGTTCGGCCGCCCCAACCTCGGCAGCGTCGCCGCCGCCGGGATGCTGACCCCGGAGGCGCTCGGGCGCCTCCGCGACGCCCACGGCACCGACCTCGCGACCGCCGCGGCAGAGCTCGGATTCGACCCGCTCGCGACCGAGCCCTGGATCGACGACGAGATCATCTGCTTCTTCGAGCTCCACATCGAGCAGGGCCGCCAGCTCGAAGCGGGGTCGGCGCGGATCGGGCTGGTCGACGCGATCGCCGGCAGCGTCCGCCTGCGGTTCGAGATCACCGGCCGGCCCGACCACTCGGGGGCGACCCCGATGCGGATGCGCTCCGACGCCCTCGCCGCCGCCAGCGAGCTGGTCCTGGTCGCCGAGAAGGTGGGGCGGCGCTATCGCTCGACGGTGGCGACCGTCGGCCGGCTCGAGGTCCATCCCAACAACGTCACCACCGTGCCCGGCGAGGTGCGGCTCTGGATGGACATCCGCGACGTCGACGCCGACCTGCAGCGCCAGGCGGCGGCGACCGTCTTCGAGCGGGCCCGCGAGCTGGGGGAGACGCGCGAGGTCGGGATCTCCGGCGAGGTGATCTCCGACCAGGCGCCGGTGGTGCTCGAGGCCTGGCCGCGGATGATCGCCCATCGCGAGTGCGCCGAGCGCGGGCTCACCTACCGGGTGCTGGCGAGCGGCGCCGGCCACGACGCGGCGATCGTCGCCCGCCGCGCGCCGGCGACGATGTTCTTCATCCCCTGCCTCGAAGGGCTCAGCCACAGCCCCCGCGAGCAGGCCTCGGTGGAGGACATCGCCGCCGCCTCGGAGCTGATCGCCGCGGTGCTGGTGGACGCCTCGGAGTCGGGCATCGACGCCCTCCGCTAGATCCAGGCCGCCGCGGTGAAGCTGAGCGGGCGCGAGAACGCCCTTCTGGTCGGCACCATCCTCTGCGCGGTGCTGCCGCTGGCGCTGAGCGGCGCCGTCGCTGTCAGCCTGCGGCACGCGCTCGGCCTCTCGCTCGACGAGTTCGGCCTCGGCGTCAGCGCCTACTACCTGAGCTCCGCCTGCCTCTCGCCGCTGCTCGGCTCGCTGGTGCAGCGGCTGGCGCCGCGCGACGGGGTCCGGATCGCGCTCTGCTTCGGCGCGGCCAGCCTGCTCGGGCTCGGCCTGCTGACTCACACGATGGCGACCTTCTTCCTCTTCCTCGCCGTCGGCGGGGTGAGCAACGCGATCGCCCCCCCGGCCGTCAACCACTTCCTCACCCTGCGAATCGACGGCGGCGGGCTCGCCACCGCGGTCGGCGCCAAACAGGCGGCGGTGCCGATCGCCGGGCTGCTCAGCGGGCTCTCGGTGCCCCTCGTCGCGGTCAACTTCGGCTGGCGCGCGGTCTTCCTGCTGGCCGCCGCCGCACCGCTGGCGCTGCTCGCCGGCTGGACCCTCGACCGGCGGGCGCGACGGTTCCCCGGCGGGCCGGTGGCGGGGGCCGAGATCAGCTCGCCCCGGCGCCGGCTCGCGGGCTTCGCGGTGGTCGGCGGCATGGCGGCGATGGGCGGCAACGCGACGAGCGCGTTCCTGGTCAGCTCGGCGGTCGCGATCGGCTTCAACCAGAGCGCCGCGGCCCTGATCCTCGCCGCCGGCAGCGCCGCCTGCGCGGCGGTCCGCTACGGCGGCGGCGTCGTCGTCGACCGGCGCTGGATCGGCGGGATGGCCGGCTTCGCCGTGCTGCTCGCGGTCGGCGGCCTCGGCTACCTCGGCCTCGCCTCGGCGCTGGCGCCGGTCTTCGCGGTCAGCGCGATCCTCGCCTTCGCCGGCGGCTGGGGCTGGCCGGGCCTCTTCCAGTTCTCGGTGATCGAGGCCAACCCCGGGGTCGCGGCGAGGGCCACCGGCCTGACCCAGACCGGCGTCTACCTCGGCGCCGCCAGCGGGCCGCTGCTCTTCGGCCTGCTGGCAACGCAGAGCTTCGCGCTCGCCTGGCTGGTCCTCGTCGCGATCGCTTTCGCGGCCTCCACGGTCGGTGCCAGAATCGCCTCGCGGAGCACGTCGTATACTGTTGCGCACGGCGGCGTACGGAGCCGCCTGACCTACAGGATCGCCCGACGCGAAGGTGGAGAGAATGAGTGAGACGGCCACGGATATCGGACTTGAGACCGCGGTCCCGCCGCGCGACGTCGTCGGCTACGGCCCCGAACCGCCGGAGCTCCGCTGGCCGGGCGGAGCGCGCCTGGCGGTGAACGTCGTCATCAACTACGAGGAAGGCTCGGAGGCGAGCCCGCTGCAGGGCGACACCAACGTCGAGACCCTGGTCGAGGCCCCCTACGTCGTCCCCGAGGGGACCCGCAACCTCTTCCTCGAGTCGACCTACGAGTTCGGCAGCCGGGTCGGGATCTGGCGCCTGCTGGCGCTGCTCGACCGGCTCGAGGTCACGCCCACCTTCTTCGCCTGCGCCCAGGCGCTCGAGCTGAACCCGGCGGTGACCGCGGCGCTGGTCGAGCGCGGCTGCGACGTCGTCGGCCACGGCTACCGCTGGCGCCAGCACATCAACATGACCCCCGCCGAGCAGGCCGAGGACGTCGCCCGCTGCAAGGCAAAGCTCGAAAGCCTCACCGGCCGGCCGATGCTCGGCTGGTTCACGCGGCCGCCGAACACCGACCACACGCACCGGATCCTGGTCGAGAACGACGTCGCCTACGACTGCGGCGCGGTCAACGACGACGTCCCCTATTTCGTCCCGGTCGAGGGCCGGCCGCTGCTCGAGGTCCCCTACTCGCTCGACGTCAACGACATCCGCTTCTGGAAGGGGCAGATCTCGACCGCGAACGAATTCGAGGAGTACATCAAGGCCGCCTTCGACGTCCTCTACGCCGAGAGCGCGGAGACCCCGCGGATGCTCTCGATCGGGCTGCACCCGCGCGTCGTCGGGCGACCCGCCCGCCTGCGCGGCCTCGAACGGGCGCTGCAGCACATCGTCGGCCACGACGAGGTCTGGATCGCTGGTCGCGACGAGATCGCCCGCTTCTGGAGCTCGGAGCTGGGCCCGGCCGATGCCTGGCACCGCGACCGCCTCGCGGCGGCGAGCTGAGCGCCGGAGGCTCCCTTGCGGTTCGGATTGAACCTGCTCAACTTCGGCCCGGACGCCGGGCCGCGGTCAATCGCCAGGTGGGGCGAGCTGGCCGAGGACGCCGGCTTCTCGTTCCTGACGATCTCCGACCACGTGGCGATCACCGAGGACGTCTTCGCCGAGTACCAGACCCCGTTCTACGACCCGCTGATCACGCTCGCCTACCTGGCGGCGGCGACCGAGCGGGTCAGGCTCGGCACCTCGGTCCTGGTCCTGCCCTACCGCCATCCGCTGCTGATCGCGCGCTCGGCCGCGAACATCGACCAGCTGAGCGGCGGCCGCCTCTTCCTCGGGGTCGGGGTCGGCTGGGCGCGCGAAGAGTTCGAGGCGCTCGACGTCGGCTTCGCCGGCCGCGGTCGCCGCAGCGACGAGCACCTCGAGGTGATGCGCCGCTGCTGGGCCGAGGAGAAGGTTTCGCACCAGGGCGAGTTCAGCTCCTTCCCCGCCGTCGCCACCGGCCCGCCGCCGGCCCAGGAGGGTGGGATCCCGATCTGGATCGGCGGTGAGAGCGAGGTCGCGATCCGCCGCGCGGTCGAGCGGGGTGACGTCTGGCACCCGCTCCGGCCGCTGGCCGGCTGGCTCGAGGATGAGGGCCTGCCGGCGCTGGCGCGGATCGCCGCCGACAGCGGCCGGGAGGCGCCGGTGGTGGTGCCGCGGATCCTCCTCGACATCGCCTCCGCGCCGGTCGCCGAGGAGCTGCGGCCGCTCGGACGCGGCAGCGCCGAGCAGATCCGCGCCGACCTCGAGGGGCTGGCCGCGCTCGGCATCGAGGAAGTCCTGCTCGACACCTACGACGAGGCGATCGCCGGAGCGGCCGACCGCCAGGACGACCACCTGCGGCTGATCGAACGGTTCGTCAGCGAGGTCGCCGACCCGCGCGAGGGCGCTGCGGCCTGACCGCACGGTAAGCCGGGGAATCGAGTATGCAATTGTATTCGCTCATGTACAGGGATTCGGAACGAGGAGGAAGAAATGGCCACAGCGACCGCTGTCGAGGGTGACGTCCAGAGCTTCACCGGGCGCACGCACCGCCTGCTGATCGACGGCAAGTGGGTCGAGTCGTCGGAGGGGCGGAGCTTCGCGACGCTCAACCCCGCCACCGAGGAGCGGCTCAGCGAGATCGCCCTGGCTGGTGAGCGCGACGTCGACCGAGCGGTGATCGCAGCGCGGCGGGCCTTCGACGACGACAACGGCTGGCGCACGATGAGCCCGACGGAGCGCTCGCGGATCGTCTGGCGGATCGCCGACCTGATCGAAGAGCACGCCGACGAGCTGGCCCTGCTCGAGTCGCTCGACAACGGCAAGCCGGTCGACATGGCCCGCAAGTACGACATCACCTTCGCCGTCGACCTCTTCCGCTACATGGCCGGCTGGTGCACCAAGCTCGAAGGCGACACGATCGCCCTCTCGGCCTTCCCCCGGCCCGGGCAGGCCCACGCCTACACCCTGCGCGAGCCGGTCGGCGTCGTCGCCCAGATCATCCCCTGGAACTTCCCGATCGCGATGGCGAGCTGGAAGATCGCGCCGGCGCTCGCCTGCGGCTGCGCGATCATCCTCAAGCCGGCCGAGCAGACACCGCTGACGGCGCTGCGGGTGGGGGAGCTGATCCAGGAGGCCGGGGTGCCGGACGGGATCTTCAACGTCCTCACCGGCGAGGGCGAGACCGGCGCGGCACTGGCCAAGCACCCGCTGGTCGACAAGGTCGCCTTCACCGGCTCGACCGAAGTCGGCAAGTCGATCGTCACCGCCGCCGCCGGCAACCTGAAGCGGGTGACGCTCGAGCTCGGCGGCAAGTCGGCGAGCGTGGTCTACGACGACGCCGACATGGAGGTCGCGATCCCCGGGGCCGCGAACGCGGTCTTCGCCAACATCGGCGAGTGCTGCACGGCGGCGTCGCGGCTCTACGTCCAGCGCGGCGTCTACGACGAGGTTGTCGCCGGGGTCAGCGAGTACGCCCGCTCGATCAAGATCGGCGTCGGCACCGACCCCGAGAGCGAGATGGGGCCGCTGATCTCCGGCGAGCAGCTCGAGCGCGTCTCGGGCTTCATCGAGGCCGGTCGCCGCGACGGCGCCGAGCTCGTCACCGGCGGTGCCCGGATCGGCGAGAAGGGCTACTTCATCGAACCGACGGTCTTCACCAACACCTCGCCGCAGATGTCGATCGAGCGGGAGGAGATCTTCGGTCCGGTGGTCTCGGCGATTCCCTTCGACAGCTTCGACGAAGTGGTCGAGCGGGCCAACGACACCCAGTACGGCCTCGCCGCCGGCGTCTTCACCACCAACCTCAAGCGGGCCCACCACACCGCGGCGCTGATGCGGGCGGGGACGGTCTGGATCAACACCTACAACCACAACGACCCGGCGCTGCCGTTCGGCGGCTTCAAGCAGTCCGGCTGGGGCCGCGAGATGGGCCGCGAGGTGCTCGACGCCTACCTGGAGACGAAGGCTGTCTGTGCGGTGCTCTGACGAGCGCCGCACGCTGACCAGCAGAAGCGGCGGCGAGCCGCGCCGATGCCGGCGCTGAGCGCTCGCCGCCTGCAGGCCTTCGCGACCGAGATGCTGGTCGCGATGGGCGCCCCCGGCCCGCAGGCGACGGCGATCGCCCGCGGGCTTACCGCGGCCAACCTGCGCGGCCTCGACAGCCATGGGGTGCTGCGGCTGATCCAGTACTCGCAGTCGCTTGCGAGCGGCGAGGTGCTGGCCTCGCCGACCGTCACCGTCAGCCGGGTCGGGCCCGGCGCGGCGATCGTCGACGCGGGCGGGGGATACGGGTACCTGCCGGCGACGCGGGCCGCGCGCCTCGCCGCCGGCATGGCCGGCACCGGCGGGGCCGCGGTGGTCGGGGTCCGCAACAGCCACCACTTCGGGATGGCGGCGCAATACGTCGAACGGATCGCGGCGGCGGGGAAGATCGGCATCGTCCTCAGCAACGCCAGCCCGATCCTCGCGACCGAGGGAATGAGGCGGGCGGCGGTCGGCAACAACCCGGTGGCCTTTGCCTTCCCGCGGCGCCCGCCGCGCGACCCGATCGTGCTCGACATGGCGCTCAGCACGAGCGCCTTCGGCCGGGTGCGGTTGGCGGCGGCGGAGGGCCGCGAGATCCCCCTCGGCTGGGCGCTCGACGAGGAAGGGCGGCCGACGACCGACGCGGCGCGCGCCCTCGCCGCCGAATTGCTGGTGCCGGTCGGCGGCTACAAGGGCTTCGGCCTGGCGCTCGTCGTCGACCTGCTGGCGGCGGCGCTCACCGGCTCGCCGTCGGGGTCGCGCGCCGGCGCTCACCGCAACCCCGCCGGCGGCGTCGGCCACCTGGTGGTGGCGATCGCGCCGTCGCTGTTCGTCCCCGAGGAGCAGTTCCTCGACGCCGTCGAGGAACTGGCGGCCGACCTCGCCGCGGCCTCGGCCGAGAACGGCGACGTCGCCGTGCTGCCCGGCGACCCCGAGCGCCGGACGGCCGAGGCCCGCACCGCCGAGGGGGTGCCGATCTCCAGCGAGCTGGCGGCTCGGCTGGTGGCACTGGCCCGCGAGCTCGGCGTCGAGCCCCCCGAAGAGCTCGCCGCCGCCTAGCCCAAGCTTCCCCACCGGAAGACTCCTGCATTTTCCCCCTCTAGGCGGGCAAATGCAGGAGTCTTCCGGGACGAGGACTGCATCTGCTCTCCAGGAGGGCCCAAACGCAGTCCGCTCGAAGGACGGGCGCGGCATCTCGGGCCGAGGGGGACCCCACGATGCAGCTGCCGATGCGGGGCTCGAGGGCGCTGGCGCGAGGACGGCGCCGAGCCCCCGACCAGCTCGCCGCGGCCTGGAAAGACCCTCGCCACCCCGCGGCAAGACCCGGTCTCGAATCGATCTTGCATCGCGGGACGCGGTCGTGTACAGTCGTCGACCGAGAGGTCCAGCACGTCCATGCCCCGTCGGGAACGGGGCGGCGCGCAGGCGCAAAGGAGCGAGAGGAGCGAAGCGGATGGCCAAGGTGCTCGTCGTCAATTCGAACTCGTCGGCATCGGCGACGGCACAGATCGAGGCCGGCTGCAAGCCGTACATCCCGGCCGGCGCCGAGGTCGACTTCATCACCGCCGAGGCCGGGCCCGAGGGAATCGACACCCCGCTCGACGTCGCCCTCTCCGGACTCGAGAGCGTGCGCGCGATCGTTCGCTACGAGGACGACTACGACGCCTTCATCGTCGCCTGCGGCAACGACCCCGGGCTCGACGTCGCCCGCCAGGTGACCGACAAGCCGGTGGTCGGGATCGCCGAGGCCGGGATCCTCTTCGCGCTGATGCTGGGGGCGAAGTTCTCGCCGCTGACGCTGCTGCGCTCGGAGATCCCGATGGTCGAGGAGATGGTCCAGCGCTACGGGGTGAGCAGCCGCATGGCCTCGGTGGCGACGCTCGACGTCTCGGCCGGCGAGCTGATCGGCGGCAGCGCCGGCGACCCCTACCAGCTGTTCGCCGACGCGGCGCGGCGGGCCAAGGAGGAGGACATGGCCGAGGTCGTCGTCCTCGTCGGCTCGGTGATGGCGGGCCTGCAGGACCGGCTCACCGAGGACATCGGCATCCCCGTCGTCTCCGGGATGGTCTGCGCGATCCGCCTCGCCGGGGACATGGCCGCGCTCGGCATGCGCACCAGCCGCGCCTTCAAATACAGCACGCCGGAGAAGAGCGACCGGCTTGTCGGCTATCCGGACTTCCAAGCCGTCTACGGGGCCTCCGAGGCCACGGCCGGCGCCTAACCCACAGGAGAGCAGAGCATGAAGACGATCATCACCGGCGGCCCGATCTTCGACAGCGGCAGCGGCCGCTTCGAGGACGACCGGATCCTCGTCCTCGAGGGCGAGCGGATCGCCGCCATCGAGAGCGCCGCGAACCTGCCGAGCGGCGACACCGATGCCGAGGTGATCGACGTCGACGGCGGCCACGTGATCCCGGGGATGATCGACTGCCACTTCCACCTGATCAGTCGCACGGCGCGAAACGTGACCGACGAAATGATCACCACCGGCTCGATCGAGGGCGTGCTCGCCGCCGAGCGGACGCTCGAGGCGGGGGTCACCACGGTGCGCGACATGGGCTGCAAGCACCGCGGCACCTACGCGATGCGGGAGGCGATCGCGAAAGGACTGATCCGCGGCCCGCGGGCTTTCGTCGCCGGCCCCAACCCGACCGGCAGCGCCGCGCCGCAGGCCTGGCGGAACGTCTTCGTCGACGGCGTCGAGTCGGTCCGCAAGGCGGTTCGCGAAGAGCGCCGTGCCGGCGCCGACTTCATCAAGCTGGTGCTGAGCAGCGCCGATCCGGCGACCGGCTACAAGCGGGTCTACCGCTACCTGACCGACGCCGAGATCGAGGCGGCGATCTCTGAGGCGCACGCGCTCGGGGCGCTGACCGGCTGCCACTGCGAGGGCCTGGAGGCGGCGAAAGCCGCGGTCGACGCGGGGATGGACACGATCGACCACGGCACCTCGCTCGACCAGGCGCTGGTCGAGCAGATGGCGACCCAGGGCACGTACTACGTGCCGACGATCTGGTGCTACCTGGCCTCGACCCAGATCGAATGGAACGACATCACCCCCGAGGAAGCGCCGGCCTTCGAAGAGAACTTCGAGGCCGAGCACCGCGAGTCGTTCAAGCGGGCGCTCGAGGCCGGGGTGCTGATGGGCGCCGGCAGCGACTCGATTGAGGCGGTGCCGCCGCAGGACATCCTCGTCCGCGAGGTCGAGTGGATGGTCAAGGACGGGATGTCCGAGCTCGACGCCCTGCACTCGGCGACGATCAATGCCGCCAAGATCCTCGGCGAGGAGGCCGACCTCGGCAGCCTCGAGGCCGGCAAGCTCGCCGACGTCGTCGTCCTCTCGGGCGACCCGCTCGACGACCTGCGGGCGCTCGCCCGACCCCAGCTCGTGATCAAGGGCGGTGAGGTCGAGCTCGACCTGATCGGCGACGAGGAGGCGGCTCGCGGTCATTGGCAGGCGATGACGGAGACGCCAGGCAACGTGGAGCGTGTGGACGTATGGGGCTGAGCGGGACCGGCTTCCTTTCAACCAAGGTGGAATCGAGGAGGGAACGATGAGGTTCAAGGGAAAGCTGCCGCTCGGGCTCGGCCTGGCGGCGGTGTTGGTGCTGGGACTGGCACTCGCCGCCTGTGGCTCGGGCGGTTCGAGCGGCTCGAGCACGAGCTCCGGCTCCGGCTCCGAATCGGGGTCGAGCACGACCGCGGCCGGCTCCGGCTGCGATCTGGCGAAAGCGAAATCGATCGTCTCCGAATACGAAAAGGTGCCGACCTTCAAAGCGCCCGGCCCGGCCTTCGACGCCGGCAAAGCCAAAGGCATGTCGATCCTCACGATCCCGGCCTCGAGCTCGGTTCCGTTCAACGACGAAATCGACCGCGGGATGCAGAAGATCGCCGAAGAAATGGGCGTCGAATACACCGAGTACCGCAACCAGGGCGCGGTCTCCGAATGGGTCTCCGGGGTCAACTCGGCGATCTCCAAGCACGTCGACCTGCTGATCCTCTCCGGTTCCCCGAACCCGCTCGACCTGCAGCCGCAGCTGCAGAAGGCGCGCGCCGCCGGGATCAAAGTGCTGGTCACGCACGCCCTCCCCGAGGGCGGCGGCGAATCGCTGCGGCCACCGCTGCAGAGCTACCTGCCGCCCAACGTCGACGCGATCGTCGAGGCGCCGTTCAAGAAGTCGGCGCTGCTCGAGGCCGCCTACGCGGTCGACCAGACCAATTGCGAAGGCGACATGCTGAGCGTCACCTCGAACGACCTGCTGGCGAGCCGGGCGATCTCCGAAGCGCAGGGCGAAAGCCTCGAAGAACTGTGCTCGGAATGCGGCTTCGAAGTGCTCGACACGCCGATCACCCAGTGGTCGACCAAGATCCAGACCGGGGTCCAGACGGCGATCACCAAGAACCCGAACCTGAAGTTCGTGCTGCCGATCTACGACGCGATGGCCCAGTACGTGGTCGCCGGCGTCACCGCGGCACAGGCCACCGATCGGGTCCAGGCCGCGACCTACAACGGCACCCCGTTCGTTCTCGAATACATCAAGAACGGCGAAGTCGTGGCGATGGACGCCGGCGACAACATCGAATGGAACTCCTACGCGAACATGGACCAGGCGTTCCGGGTGCTGACCGGCGTCGAACCGGTGAAATCGGAGAACACGCCGCTGCGCATCTTCGACGCCGGCAACGTCGCTGAAGCCGGCGAACCGCCGTCGGCGGCCAAGGGCTACGGCACCAGCTACATCCCGGGCTACAAAAAGCTCTGGGAAGTCGAATGACGGCGCCCGTCCTCGAGATCACCGGGCTGTCGAAGAAGTTCGCGGGGCAGTACGCGCTCGAGGACGTGGCCCTGGACGTGGCGGCCGGCGAGGTGCACGGCCTGCTCGGAGAGAACGGCTCCGGCAAGTCGACCCTGATCAAGATCCTCGCCGGCTTCCATGCACCGGAGCCGGGCGCTGCCGTGAAGGTGAACGGCAGCGCCGTCGAGCTGCCGATCAAACCCGACCAGTTCCGGGCGCTGGGGATGAGCTTCGTCCACCAGGACCTGGCGCTGATCCCCTCCCTGAGCGTGACCGAGAACCTCAGCGTCGGCGAGCTCAGCACCCAGGGGCGGAAGCTGGTCTCCTGGCGTCACGAGCGGGCGCGGGCGGCAACCGTGCTCGAGCGCTACGGGGTCGAGATCGATCCCGCCGCCCGCGTCGGTGACCTGCGCAGCACCGATCGGGCGCTGCTGGCGATCGTCCGGGCGATGGAGGGCCTCGGGCGCCGCGAAGGCGAGCCGGCGCTGCTGGTGCTCGACGAGCCGACCGTGTTCCTGCCGCGCGAGGGAGTGCTGCGCCTCTTCGAGCTGGTCCGCACCGTCTGCGAGTCCGGCTCGGGAGTGCTCTTCGTCTCCCACGACCTCGACGAGGTGAAGCACATCACCGACCGGGTCACGGTGCTGCGCGACGGCCGCGCGATCGATACCCGGCCGACCGCCGAGACGAGCGAGAACGAACTGGTCGAGCTGATCATCGGCCGCAAGCTGGTGATCGACACGGCCGCCGCCGCGAAGGGGGTCGAGACCGAGGTCGGGCTCGAAGTCGAGAAGGTTTCCGGGGGCCTCGTCCGCGACGTCAGCTTCACCGTCCGCCGGGGCGAGATCCTCGGCTTGGCCGGGCTCGCCGGCTCCGGCTTCGAAGACATCCTCTACCTGCTCTTCGGCGCTCGCCAGGCGCGGGCGGGGACGATGCGGCTCGAGGGCCGCTCGGTCGACCTGACCGCGATGACGCCGGCTGTCGCCGTGGAGCAGGGACTGGCCCTGGTGCCGGCCGACCGGGCCCGCGACGGCAGCGCCCCGACGCTGACCGTCGGCGACAACGTGATGCTGCAGACGATGGACCGCTACCAGCGCTCGATGCGGCTGAACCGGCGGGCGATGGCGGGCAAGGCCGGGACGGTCCTCGAGGAGTTCGACGTCAGGCCGAGCGACCCGCGGGCGGTCTACCGCTCGCTCAGCGGCGGCAACCAGCAGAAGGCGCTGCTCGCCAAGTGGCTGCAGTCGCAGCCGCGCCTGCTGCTCCTGCACGAGCCGGTCCAGGGCGTCGACATCGGCGCCCGGCACCAGATCTTCCAGCTGATGCACGCCGCTGCCGCCGAGGGGATGATGGTGGTCTGCGCCAGCTCCGACTACGAGGAGCTGGCGATCACCTGCGACCGGGTCCTGGTCGTCGGCCGCGGGCGGATCACCGAGGAGCTCAGCGGCGACGACGTCAACAAGCATCGCATCGCCGAGCGCTGCTACCAGAGCACGAGCCTGGCGGCGTGACGATGGCGACGACTGCGAAGTTCTCCCAGCAGCACCGCTCGCGGTTCCACTTCGATGCCGCCGACGCGGCGCAGCGGCTCGCCCTCCCGGCGGTCTGGATCGTCGTCGCGATCGTCTTCGCCTTCGCGCTCCCGGGCATCTTCCTCAGCTCGGGGAACATCTCGACGATCTTCGGCTCCCAGACCGTGCTCGTGTTCGCGACCCTGGCGCTGGTGATCCCGCTGACGGCGGGCGACTACGACCTCTCGATCTCGGCGACGCTGGCGCTCGCCAACATGACCCTGGCGCTGCTCACCGTGCAGCACGGCTGGGCGCTGATGCCGGCGATCGCCGCCGCTCTCTTCGTCGGGGTCCTGGTCGGGCTCGTCAACGGCGGGCTCGTCACCCTGTTCGCGATCGACTCCCTGGTGGTGACACTGGGAACCAGCTCGATCCTCTACGGGCTCGTGCTCTGGGTCAGCAGCTCGAACACGATCAGCGGCATCCCCTCGGATCTCGTCAGCGCCGTGGTCGGCACCTCGTTCCTCGGGATCCCGCTGCAGTTCTACTACGGACTCCTGCTGGCGGCGGCGATCTGGTTCGTCTTCGAGTACACGACCCTCGGCAGACGCCTGCTCTTCGTCGGCCGCGGGCGCGCGGTCTCGCGGCTCAGCGGGATCCGGGTCAACCGCCTGCGCTGGGGGTCGTTCGTCGCCTCCGGCGTGCTGGCCGCGGCCGGCGGGGTGATCTGGGGCGGCACCACCGGCGCCGCCGACCCGTCCTCCTCGCAGGCCTTCCTGCTGCCGGCGTTCGCCGCCGCCTTCCTCGGGGCGACGAGCATCATGCCCGGACGCTTCAACCCCTGGGGCTCGATAGTCGCCGTCTACTTCCTCGTCACCGGCACGACCGGGTTCCAGCTGCTCGGGGTCGAAACCTTCGTCCAGCAGGTCTTCTACGGGGTCGCGCTGGTGGTCGCCGTCGCCCTCTCGCAGATCGCCCGCCGCCGGCGCGAAGGGATCGAAGACGAGGTGAACCTCGAGTGAGCGCGCGGCGGCGCCGGGTCACCCTGATCTCGATGGGCGGCACGATCGCGACCACGCCGGGAGAGGTCGAGGGTGACGACAGGCCGCGCTTCGGCGCCGCCGACCTGATCGCCGGGACGCCGGGCCTGAGCGAGATCGCCGAGATGACGGCGACCGACGCGGCGATGGTCAACAGCGCGGCGGTGACCGTCCAGAGCCTGGCCGAGCTGGCGGCGACGATCCGGGCCGCCGCCGAGGCCGGCCAGGAGGGCGTCGTCATCACCCAGGGGACGAACACGATCGAGGAGACCGCCTACGCGCTGGCGCTGATGGTCGAGCCGGCGATCCCGGTCGTCCTCACCGGGGCGATGCGGCGGGCGCTCGACCCCGGCGCCGACGGCCCGGCGAACCTGCTGGCGGCGATCCGGGTCGCTGCGACCCCTGCGGCTGCCGGGCTCGGCCCGGTCGTCGTCCACCAGGACGAGATCCACCTCGCCCGCTGGGTGACGAAGGCCCACACCGCGCGGGTGGCGCCGTTCGCCTCACCGGGCTTCGGCCCGATCGGGGCGGTGCACGAGGGCCGGGTCCACCTCTGGGCGCTGCCGGCGGGCGGCGAGTACCTGGCCTCGCCCGCCGAGCTCGATCTCCGCGTCGAGCTGATCTGGGCGGTGCTCGGCAGCGACGGGACGATGGCGCGGGCGGCGGTCGAGGCCGGTGCCGCCGGCCTCGTCGTCGCCGGCCTCGGCGGCGGCCACGTGCCGCCGGCGATGGCGGAGGCGCTCGGCGAGATCGTCGCCGGCGGCCTGCCGGTGGTGCTCGGCAGCCGCACCGGTGCCGGCCCGGTGCTGCGGGACACCTACTCCGGCCCGGGGGCGGACCGCGAGCTGCGGGCCCTGGGCCTGATCTCGGCCGGGACCCTGGCGCCGGTCAAGGCGCGGCTGCGGCTGCTGGTCGCGCTGGCGGCCGGGGTCGACGCTCAGGCGGCCTTCGAGTCGGCGCCCGGCGGCAGCGGGTAGGCGTCGTCGAGCCTGGCGCCGCCCTTCAGCAGCCGCTGGCTCTGCTCGTCGCGGCGGTTGCGCTCGGCACCGGCGGCGGCGACCCGGTCGGCCAGCTCGTCGGGGATCACCAGCACTGCGTCGGCGTCGGCGAGGATCCAGTCCCCGGGCTCGACCAGCTGGCCGCCGCACTGGATCGGCACCTCCCACTCCCAGGGGGTGATGTGGTGGCGGGCGGGATCGGGATGGGTGCCGCGGGCAAAGACGGTGAGGCCGAGCTCGGCGAAGGTGCCGACGTCGCGGACGACGCCGTCGACCACCGCTCCGACCGCGCCGAGCTGCGCCGCGCGGGTGCCGAGCATGTCGCCCAGCACCGCTCCCTCGGGCCGGCCCATCGCGTCGATGACGAGGACGTCGCCCGGCCCGAGCTGCTCGATCGCGCGGCGGCCGAGCCCGGCCCGCTCGGGGTCGGGCTGGCCGCGCCACGGCAGGTAGCGGAGCGTCCGCGCCCGCCCGACCAGGGAGCCGCCGCCGAAGGGGCGGAGGCCCGGGATCACGGGATCCTCGAGGCCGAGTTCGCGGAGGATCTCCTTCGCCGTCGCGGTCGGGATCGAACGGAGGCTGTCGGCGCGCTCGTCGCTCATCGAGACCACACACTACAGGTCGCTGCACAGTGATGTCCCGCTGTGTACAATAGTCGACGAAAGCTTGGGAAAATGCGATCGTGGGCACAGGAGGGCGAATGACCGACAGTGACGTCAGCTTCTACCAGGAGGTGATGGACAAGCTCCGGAGCGAGGTCAAGACCTTCCGGACGGTGCTCCGCCTCGAGCACCCCGACGAGCAGTTCCCGGTCGCCGCCGAGTCGCTCGAGGACGGCGCCGAATCGGCCAAAGGCCCGATGGACTACGACCTCGTCCAGGTCGAGACCGTCCAGTTCCAGATCAACGAACAGCGGATCCTGGTTCAGAACGACACGCGCGAGGCCCCCCATCCGCCGCAGGAGATGCTCGACGTCGAGAACGTCGGGGCGCAGATGCTCTCGCCGATCTTCGTCGGCGACAACGTGGTCGGCATCGTCGCCGTCCACCACTACGGCCCCGCCCGCACCTGGACCGGCGAGGAGGTCTCCTGGATCGCCTGGGCGACCGACCAGGTCCGGCGTCGCAAGTACCTCCGTGGCGAGGCCTGAGAGGAAGGACTTCCCCGGCGCTCCGCGCGACCTCGTCGGCTACGGGCCGGAGCCGCCCGTCGTCGAGTGGCCGGGCGGGGCGTCCCTGGCGCTCAGCATCGTCGTCAACTACGAGGAGGGCTCCGAGCTCTCCTACCCGGCCGGCGACGAGCGCCACGAGACGGTCGCCGAGGTCCCGGTGGTGCTGCCGCAGGACCAGCGCGACCTCCACGTCGAGTCGGTCTTCGAGTACGGCAGTCGCGCCGGCATCTGGCGGCTGCTGCGGATGTTCGAGGAGTACGAGTGCGAGACGACCTTCTTCGCCTGCGCGGTGGCGCTGGAGGAGAACCCCGAGGTGGGCTCACGGGCGCTCGAGGCCGGCCACGAGCTCTGCTGCCACGGCTGGCGCTGGGAGGACCACTGGCCGCTCCGTCGCGAGGAGGAGCGAGGCCGGATCCGGGCCGCGGTCGAGTCCTTCGAACGCCTCTACGGGGTTCGCCCGCTGGGCTGGTTCACGCGCTTCACAGCGGGGCTAAACACCCGCGAGCTGCTGGTCGAGGAGGGCGGCTTCCGCTACGACTGCGACGCCTTCAACGACGACCTCCCGTACTACGTCGAGGTGAGC
>DASXOF010000191.1:0-11744 GCA_036494495.1 Solirubrobacterales bacterium
GAGGTCGAGGAACGCGACCCGGACCGCGGGCGGCGACAGGCTGACCGGATCGACGTAGTGCTTCTCGTCGGGCGCGGCATCCAGGTTGTCCATCGCGACGCCCCAGACGCGGCTGAATCCCCGCAGCGCTCCCGGCACCGGGTTGTAGACCCGGCCGCCGACCCGGATCGGATCGCGCAGCGCGGCCAGCGATCCGTAGCCGAATACGTACTCGACGGCCGGCTCCCGATCAGCCGTCAAACCGCTCCCACCCATGCCAGGACCGGGGGTTGGATCCGTAGCTGACGTCGACCCCTCCCCACGACTCGTCCGTCACCGCGCCCGCCAGGTTGAACGCGTGGCGCTCGCTGAAGGCCTCCCCCACCTCCGGCATCGTCCCGAGGACGTGAACGACGAGCCGATCCCGAGGGTCGATCGCCCGCCCTTTGATCGCCCGCAGCACGAGATGATCGTCGTCCCTCGCAACGTCGCCGTCAACGAGGCAGGCGAACAGCGTGTAGGGGACGTGCCGGTCCGCCATCGGCCAGCTGGGATTGGCGACGCCGACGGCGAGGTTCCTGACGATCGAGCCGCTCCCGGTGTCGAACCAATGCTGGTGGACGACCTCGAAGTGGACGTCGAGCGCCCGCATCCGCGAGCCGTTGTAGAGGCGGATCGCCATCACGTGCCCGTCCTGGGCGAGCTCGTCCCGGAAGGTCTCCGGGCTGGGAAGCAGGGCGATCTTCCGTCTGAAGACGAACACGTCCGGGTGGATGAAGAGGCGGGAGACGATCGCGCCGACGTAGAGAGCGGGGAGGATCAGCGCCAGCACGCCCGCCGCCACCGCGA
Source organism: Solirubrobacterales bacterium (assembly GCA_036494495.1). Taxonomy (GTDB): domain Bacteria; phylum Actinomycetota; class Thermoleophilia; order Solirubrobacterales; family 70-9; genus VAYN01. The sequence continues at coordinate 829 of DASXOF010000191.1, forward strand.
CCCCCTGGGCGACGCCGGAGCCGCGGTTGGCCGCCAGGCCGTCGACCGGGAGGCCCAGCAGGATCATCAGCTCGTCCTTCCAGACGGTGAAGAAGCCAGCCCCGGGACGAGCGGACGCGAGGGCCAGGACCAGGGCGAACAGCAGAGCCGCGCCGACCATCAGGCCGAGGAGGATCGCGATCAGGGTCGGGGTCCCGATCTTGACGAACAGCGACCTCAGCTGGTCCCGCGACTGCGGATGGCGCCTGGCTCCCACCGCAGGGGACCCTATGACGCGGAGGCCTCCTACGTTCAGTCGAACGCCGGCGCGGACGGCGGCAACACGAACTGGGTGACGATCAAGTTCGCCGCCAGTTTCCGCACCCCCTCACGCACCCGATCGATCCGCACCTCGATCACCACCGTGCTGCGGCCGCCGTGCAGCGGGCGGGCGTCGGCGACGATTTCGTCGCCGAGGCGGCCGGCGCCGAAGACGTTCAGCTTCAGCTCGATCGTGGTGAAGTCCCAGCCCGGCGGGATCGTGCGGAAGGTCGCCCAGGCGGCGACGGTGTCGCCGAGCGCGGTCCAGACGCCGCCGTGGACGAAGCCGCCGGGATGCAGGTGGCGCTCCTCGACCAGGATCCGGCCGAGGGCGAACTCGTCCTCGATCTCGAGCGGCTCGATCCCGAGCTCGCCCGGGAACGTGCCCCGGGCGAAGTCCCGGTAGCTGGCCGGCGTCGCTCTGGAGAGGTCGGTCACTCCCGAATCAAATCAATGCGCGGCGCCCGACGGCCGCTGACCTTGCAATTCCTCTAGACCCGTTCGACCAGCATCGCCTTGCCCTGCCCGCCGGCGACGCACATCGTCTCGAGCCCGACCTGGTGGTCGTCGGTCTCCATCACGTTCAGCAGCGTGCCCATGATCCGGGCGCCGGTCATCCCGAACGGGTGGCCGAGGGCGATCGCGCCGCCGTGCGTGTTCAGCTTCTCGAGCGGGATGTCGCATTCGTCCATGATCGGGATCACCTGGGCGGCGAAGGCCTCGTTGAGCTCGACCGTGCCGACGTCGGCGATCGTCATCCCGGCCCGGTCGAGGACCTTCTTGATCGCCCCGATCGGCGCCACGCCCATGTACTCGGGCTCGTTGCCGAAGGTGGCAGCGGTGATGATCCGGGCGCGCGGGGTGAGGCCCAGCTCCTTGGCCTTGGTGTCGCTCATCAGCAGCACCGCGGCGGCGCCGTCGTTCAGCGGGCAGGAGTTGCCGGCGGTGACGCCGCCGCCACCGAACGCCTCGTCCAGTTCGGACAGCTTCTCGAGGGTGGAGCTGGCGCGCGGGCCGTCGTCCTTGGCGACCTCGACGTCGCCGACCTCGACCGGGACGATCTCGCGGTCGAAGAAGCCGTCCTCCTGCGACCTCACCGCCAGTTCCTGCGAGCGCTGCGCGAACTTGTCCATGTCGGCGCGGCTGACCTCATACTTCTTGGCGACGTTCACCGCCGTCAGGCCCATGTCGATGTAGGCGTTGGGCTGGCCGTTCTCGCCGATCAGGTTGGGGTTGCGATCGTCGACGCCGGCTGCCTCGGTCCGCTCGTTGTAGCGGCTCACCCACTCGACCCCGGCGGCGATGTAGACGTCGCCCTCGCCGGCCTTGATCGCGTTGCCGGCGTGGCGGATCGCGTCGAGGCTGGAGGAGCAGTAGCGCGAGACCGTGACCCCGTTGACCGTCTCCGGCAGCTTCTCCGAGAGCAGCGAGATGATCCGGCCGAGGTTGAAGGCCTGCAGCCCCTGCGGCATGCCGACGCCGCAGAAGAGGTCTTCGACCGAGGCCGGGTCGACCTCGGGGTTGCGGGCGAGCAGCTGGTCGACGACGTAGGCGCCCATCTCGTCCGGGCGCAGCGAGGCCAGCGAGCCCTTGAAGGCGCGACCGATCGGCGTGCGCAGGGTGTCGACGATGACTGCTTCGGGCATGCGGAGTTCTCCTTCGGTGCCGGAATGGGGACGATCTCGGGGCGGGAGCCTAGTCGACCGGCCAGCCAGCCAAATGTGACGAAACGCACGTTCAAGCCGCGTCTCGTCCCCCGACTCCGTTACATTCGCCCCAATCCACCTCGCGCTGGGATGCGAGATGCCGCCGGAGCGGCAGCGAAAGGAGGGCCTTCAATGCCCGAAGGCTATTGCGTGAAAGAGCGTAAGAAGGTCGAGATCAAAGACGCCAAACAGGTGACGATGAAGAACGGTCGCCCGGCGATCCAGGGCGTCTGCCCCGATTGCGGGACGAAAATCTTCAAGATCGGGAAACTCGACTAGAGCGCTCTCTCCAGCTGCCGCCTCCGGCGCCGCGATCGGCCAGCGGTGCCGGACGGCGCCGGAAGTTGGGGTGAAGAGCGGCTGAATTCGCGGCCAGTGGGGGAGCGTCGCGACCCCGAGCCGCCTTAGGCCCCGGTGGGTCGCGAGGACAATGCCGCCGGTTACGAAGTCCTCCACGCCGAGGCGACGCGCGCGCTGTCGGAGCAGGTCGGCATCGCCGACAGCCTGCGAGCTCGCACCGGCCAGTTGATCTCCGCCGCGGCGATCACCGCGTCTTTTCTCGGATCGCAGGCCATGCGCAGCGGCAGCCCGGGCCTTCTCGCCTGGCTCGCCCTTGGCGGCTTCGCGACGAGCGCGAGCCTCTGCCTGGCCATCCTCTGGCCTCGTCCGGGCGAGGCAGCCGCACCATCCGACGCCCTGCTGACCATCGATGGTCGCCCCGGGCCGGGCCTGACCCTGCTCTTTCAGCTGGCGAGCGTCGCGGTCGCCATCGACGTGTTCCTCTGGATGATCGCGATCGCAGCGGGCTGAGATGGCGGAAATGCCTGCAGACAAAAGACCTCTTCCGGCATACGCCAGGCGCGGCGTCCTCCTGGATCCCGAAAGGGAGCTGCGCGAACGGCTGCTGCAGATGCGCAGCGTCTCGTTCGACCGCACCTTCTTCCAGATCCTCCGAGAGGACTTCCTGGCGCCCCTGTTCAGGCGCAAGAAGGACCGCAGGCGGCGCTAGCGGCGCCCGAATGAACGCCGGGGGTTCATGCTCCGTACCCCGGGCAGATGACGACCTTTACGCGTGAGCGAGACGTGCGCGAGGCGTATGCCGCGCACTCCGGCGAGCTCTACGGCTTCGCGGTGCGCTCGCTGGGCGACGCCGGGCTGGCCGAAGAGGCGGTGCAGGAGACCTTCGTCCGCGCCTGGCGCGCGGGCGAGCGCTTCGACCCCGAGATCGGCTCGCTGCGGACCTGGCTGTTCGCGATCCTGCGCAACGTGGTGATCGACCTCGGCCGCGCCCGGGCGGTGCGGCCGGGGGTCGCCGAGGGTGGGATCGAGCCCGCCGTCGAGCCGTTCGAGGACGCGCTCGCCGCCTGGCAGATCGAGGAGGCGATGCGGCGGATCGGCGACGACCACCGCCGGGTGATCTTCGAGACCTATTACCGCGGCCGTCCGTATGCCGAGGTGGCGGCGGAGCTCGGGGTTCCGGAGGGAACGATCAAGAGCCGCGTCTACTACGGGCTGCGAGCCCTGCGGGTGGTGCTGGAGGAGATGGGCTATGACGACTGATCGCTGCCGCGAGTGGCGGATCTCGCTCGGCGCCTACGCGCTCGGGCAGCTGGCGCCGGACGAGCGAGCCGGCCTCGAGGCTCACCTCGAGGGCTGCCCCGATTGCCGCGCCGAGGCCGAGGCGCTGCGCGGGGTGGCGGAGCTGATGCCGCTGGCCGACCCGGCGCGGATCGCTGCGCCGGCACCGCGGCCCCCGGCGCAGCTGCGCGAGCGGATCGAAGCCGTGATCGGCGCCGAGCGCGCCAGCGAGCGCAAGCGCCGGCGGCGCCGGCGCTTCGGCTTCGCCTTCGGCGGCGTCGCCGCCGCGGCCGCCGCCGCGGTGCTGGCGATAGTCGTCTTCGCCGGCGGCGGCAGCCAGGAGCCAGCGCCGGAACAGCACATCGCCTTCCACGACGTGCCGAAGGGGATCGAGATCGAGGCGACGCTGCAACCGCACGCCTTCGGCACCGAGATCCGCATGTACGTCAGCGGGGTCCGCTCGGGCACCCTCTGCCGCGTCTTCCTGAGGGGCACCGACGGCCATCGCTATCCCGCCGGCAGCTTCCGCTACCGCTGGGGCGACGAATCGCAGGCGATGCTGAGCTCGGCCCTCGACCTCTCGCGCACCGAGGCGATCGGCGTCCGCGCCGGCGACCGCACCTTCGTCGCCCCGGTCAGCGCGGGGGCCGCCACCGCTTCTGTCCAACTGAACGAGGAGGACCCGACGTGAACAGGAAGATCTACGCACTCGCCCTGCTGGCAGCCGGGGTGCTGGCGCTGGCGGCCGCCGGGTGCGGCGGCGGCGGCTCGACCACCGGCTCCGAAACGAGCGCCGAAACCGACAGCTCCGCGGCCAAGGAAAGCGAACCGGTAACGGCAGCGCCGAACGCCGAAGAAGGAACCACCTTCGTCTCGCTCGCCAACGTCAACGGGCTCGGCATGGTGCTGGTCGACTCGAAGGGCATGACGCTCTACGAATTCGAGAAAGACCAGGGCGAAGAATCGACCTGTTACGGCGAATGCGCGAAGGCCTGGCCGCCGCTCCTGACCGAAGGCGAACCGCAGCCGAGCAACGGCGCCGACGCCTCCCAGCTGGGGACGACGAAACGCAAAGACGGCACGATGCAGGTGACCTACGCCGGCCGGCCGCTCTACGGATTCGAGGGCGACAAAGCGCCGGGCGAAGCGAACGGCAACAACATCGACGCTTTCGGCGCCGAGTGGTACGCGCTGACGAGCAGCGGCGAAAAGCCCGAGGACAACGGCGGTGGCGGCGAACAAACCACCACCGAAGAAGAAACCAGCGGCGGTGCCGGCGGCTACAGCGGCTACTAGCTCTCGATCCTGCCGCGCTTGCGGTAGGAGATGACCGGCGGGACGAGCTCTCGGATCTCGGCGAGCAGCCGGGCCGAGAGCTCCGCCGGGTCCTCCCCCGGCTGCGGCTGACCGCCGGCCGGGTCGAAGAAGCGCAGCCGGATCCGCGGCCGCCGCGGGAAGCCGGTGAGGTCGGCGGTCCCCTCGACCGCGACCAGCGTGACGTGGGCCTCCGGCACCTCGAGCGCCAGCCGCCCCGCCCCGCTCCGCGCCCGCAGCACCTTGCCGCGCGAGCGCGTCCCTTCCGGGAAGACGCCGATGCAGGCGCCCGCCCGCAGCGTCTCGATCGCCCGCCCCAGCGCCTGCTGGTCGCCCTTGCCGCGCTCGATCGGGATCTGGCCCATCCCGTTCAGCACCGGCGCCAGGCCGCGGACGTTCCACAGTTCGGATTTGGCCAGGGCGCGGATCTGCCGGCGCCGCAGGGCGGCGACCCCGACCATCACCGGATCCCAGTGGCTGTCGTGGTTGCCGAGGATCAGCAGCGGCCCGCTGGTGGGGATGCTCTCGAGGCCTTCGACGCGCAGGCGGCCCCACCAGGCGACTGGCCTGGCGACCGCCATCGCGGCGCGGTAGGTACGGGTCCGCTCCTGCATCGCGGACGGAGTTCTACCGCCTCGCCGCTGACCCGCGCGGGGCGGTTTCGGGTCAGCCGGTCGCTTCGTGGGCGCGGGCGAGCACCTCGCGCAGCGCCTGCTGGTCCCTGGCCGAGAGCGCGCGCAGCCACTCCGGCGGCTCGCTCAGCTCGGCCATCACGCGGCCCCGCATCCTCTCCCCCTTCGGGGTCAGCTCGATCACCTTGACGCGTCGATCCTGTGCCGAGGGGCGGCGGCGGCCGAAGCCCCGGTCTTCGAGCCCGTCGGCGATCCCGGTCACGTTCGAGGGGTCGCAGCCGAGCATCTCGGCGATCTCCCCCATCGTCCGCGGCTCGTCCAGCCGCGCCAGCGCCCCGAGCATCGCCGGGGTCAGCCCGAGCCCGCGGGCGACGTCGATGAAGCGCGGCGGGTAGACGAGGCGGGCAAGCATGCCCCACACCTCGTAGTCGAGCCCCTTCTTGTCGGCGGCCGTCTGCATAAAGCTATGTTAGCTCAATCTTTGCTAGCCTCAACTATTGAGACTCACCGAGGATCGAGAGGAACGCATGCCGGACAATCCAGCCAGCACCAGCGCCGCGGGAATCGAAGTGGTCGGCCTGGTCCGCGAGTTCAAGAAGGGCCCGCGCGCGGTCGACGGCATCGACCTCCGGGTCGAGCCAGGTGAGATCTACGGCTTCCTCGGCCCCAACGGCGCCGGCAAGTCGACCACGGTGCTGATGCTGACCACGCTCCTCCCGCCGACCTCCGGCAGCGCCCGGGTCGCCGGCCACGACGTCGTCAGCGAAGGCCCGCAGGTGCGCTCCTCGATCGGCGCTGCGCTGCAGGAGGCGGCGCTCGACCCGCTGCTGACCGGTCGCGAGCACATGCGCCTGCAGACCGCCCTGCACGGGATCGGCAAGGGCGAGCGCGAGCGCCGCGGCACCGAGCTGCTGGAACGCGTCGGGCTCTCGCAGGCAGCCGACCGCAAGGTCGGCGGCTACTCGGGCGGGATGAAGCGGCGGCTCGACCTGGCGCTGGCGCTCGCCCATCAGCCGCGCATCCTCTTCCTCGACGAGCCGACCACCGGCCTCGACATCCAGAGCCGCACCGCGCTCTGGGACGAGGTAGCCCGGCTCGCCGCCGAGGACGGGGTGACGGTCTTCCTCACCACCCAGTACCTCGAGGAGGCCGATGCGCTGGCCGACCGGGTCGGGATCATCGACCACGGCAAGATCGTCGCCGAGGGCACGCCGGCCGAGCTCAAGTCCGAGATCGGGCGGCCGACGGTCGAAGCCGTCCCCCGCGACGCAGCCGAGCGCCAGCACACGATCGACGTCCTCGGCCGCTTCGGCGAGTGCGCCGAGACCGACCACAAGGGCGGCGCCGTGCAGCTGGCAGGCGGCGAGACCGAACTGGCCGACGTCGTCCGCGCCCTCGACGCCGCCGGGATCGCGATCGAGAGCCTGAACCTCCACGCGCCCTCGCTCGACGACGTCTTCCTCGCCAAGACCGGCCGCTCGCTCGAGGGCGCCGAGGAGGACGAGGCCGAGAGCGAGGACGCGGTCGCCGAAGGGGCCCCGGCGTGAACGAGGGCCTCACCACCCAGGTCGGACAGCTCGCCCGCCGCTCGGTGATCCGCACGATGCGCCAGCCGGCGCAGTTCGTGCCGGCGCTGATCTTCCCCCTCTTCCTCCTGGCGGTGAACTCCGGCGGGCTCAAAGACGTCACCAACCTGCCGGGCTTCCCGACCGACTCCTACATCACCTTCGCGGTCGCCGTCACCTTCATGCAGGGGGCGCTCTTCTCGGTGATGAACTCCGGCACCGACCTCGCCCGCGACATCGAGACCGGCTTCTTCAACCGCCTGGCCCTGACGCCGCTGCGCGGGATGGCGCTGCTGACCGGCCTGCTCGCCGGATCGATCGTGCTCGGCGTGATCCAGGGCGTCGTCTACCTCGTCGTCGGCGTCGCCGGCGGCGTCGAGATCGCCGCCGGGTTCGGCGGCGCCGTCGTCCTCGTCCTGCTCTCGGTCGCGGTCACCACCGCCTTCGGCACGATCGGGATGTTCGCGGCGCTGCGGACCGGCTCCGGCGAGGCGGTGCAGGGCCTCTTCCCGGTCTTCTTCGTCTTCCTCTTCCTCTCCTCCAGCTCGCTGCCGCTGGAACTGATCCAGACCGACTGGTTCCACACCATCGCCACGATCAACCCGGTCTCCTACCTGCTGCAGGCCTTCCGCTCGCTGCTGATCGAAGGCTGGGAGCCGGGCGAGCTGGCGCTTGGCTTCGCGATCGCCGCCGCCCTCTTCGCGATCGGGATGGCCGCCGCCTCGAGCGCGCTGAAGACGAGGATGCTGCGGACGTGAGCCCGGTCGCCCCGCACACCAGGACGCCCGGCTTCCGCGCGATCGCCGGCGCCGTCGGCTGGCGCAGCATCCACAACTTCTTCACCAACCCGGCGCTGCTGGTCCCGGCGCTGATCTTCCCGTTCTTCTTCTTCGCCGCCTTCGCCGGCGGCCTCTCCGCCGTCGGCGACGTCCCCGGCTTCGACTTCCCGAGCGGCTACACCGCCTTTCAGTACGTCTTCGTGCTGCTGCAGTCGGCGGCCTTCGGCGGCGTCTTCACCGGCTTCGGGATCGCCCGCGACTTCGAGACCGGCTTCGCCCGTCGCTTCCTGCTGGCGGCCGCGAACCGCAACGGGATCATCGCCGGCTACGCGATCGCCGCCCTCACCCGCGCCGTCTTCATCTGGACGGTGCTGACCGTGGTGGCGCTGATCGCCGGCATGCAGATCGGCGGCAGCGGGGTCGAACTGGTCGGCCTCTACGGCCTCGCCCTGCTCCTCAACATCGCCGCGACCCTCTGGGCGGCGGGGGTCGCGATGCGCTTCCGCTCGATCCAGGCCGGGCCGCTGATCCAGCTGCCGGTCTTCCTGATCCTCTTCGTCGCCCCGGTCTACGTCCCGCTCGACCTGCTGAGCGGCTGGATCCACACGGTCGCCTCGGTCAACCCGGTCACCGCCCTGCTCGAGGCGGGCCGCGGCTTCATCGCCGGCGAACCGACCGTTATCGCCCTCTCCTTCGGGATCGCGATCGCCCTCGGCCTCGTCTTCGCGCTTTGGTCTCGCGGCGGCCTGCGCAGCGCCGAAACCGCCGGCTAGCCGCCTCCGATCGGTCGCCGACACCTAAGTGATGGATGTCACGTCAACGGTGCGTGGCTCTGAAGAAGCTGCTGTTTCCGGGTGTTTGCGGGGCTGCCCAAAGGGCATGGGAATCCTGCGCGCAGGGACTAAAGTGACAATTGTGACCCAGTCGACCCAGAAGCCGTTGGAGCTGATCCTGGCCCGTAACCTGATGGCCTCGCTCTCGACCCCTGCCTTCCTGGTCGACGAGGGCGGCGTCCTCGTCTTCTACAACGAGGCGGCCGGGGTCCTGCTCGGCAAACGCTTCGAGGAGCTGGGGACGGTGCCGCAGCGCGAGTGGGGCGCCCTGTTCGGGCCCTTCGGCGCCGACGGCGAGCCGGTCCCCTACGACGAGCTGCCGCTGGTCAGCGCCGTCCGCAGCGGCCTCCCGGCCCACGCCGAGTTCACGATCCGCTCCGCCGACGGAGCCGAGCACGCGGTTCAGGCCGCGGCCTTCCCGATCCTCACCGCCCACGGCTCGCGCGGGGCGCTGGCGATGCTGTGGCCGAGCGAGGAGCGCGAGCGGGCGCATGGGTCCGCCCAGGCCAACGGAGCGAGGCCGGCGTGAAGGTCAAGCTCTGGGGCACCCGGGGCTCGATTCCCTCGCCCGGCGAGGACACGGTCCGCTACGGCGGCAACACCTCCTGCGTCGGCGTCACCCTCTCCGACGGCTCGCTGCTGGTCCTCGACGCCGGCTCGGGCATCCGCAACTTCGGCCTCGCGCTCGACGACGAGCCGCGCCGCCTCCACATCCTCCTCACCCACCTCCACCTCGACCACATCCAGGGCCTCGTCTTCTTCGCCCCCGCCTTCCGCCCGCAGACCGAGCTGGTGATCTGGGGGCCGTCCTCGCCGGAGGCCTCGCTGCGCGACCGCATCGCCCGCTACATCTCCGCCCCGCTCTCGCCGGTCGAGGTCCGCGAGCTGCCCTGCGACGTCTCCTTCCGCCACTGCCCGGAGGCCGAGTGGGAGATCGGCCCGGCCCGGATCCGCGCCGCCTCGGTCACCCACCGCGGCCCGACCCTCGGCTACCGGATCGACGACGCCGGCTCCTCGCTGGCCTACATCCCCGACCACGAGCCGGCGCTCGGCGCCGACCTCCGCCGGCTGCCCGAGGAGTGGATCTCCGGCTTCGAGCTGGCCCGCGACGCGACGCTGCTGATCCACGACGGCCAGTACTCCGACGAGGAGTACCCCGACCACCTCGGCTGGGGCCACTCGGCGCTCGGCGACACGCTCTGCTTCGCCCACCGCACCGGCGCCGAGCGCACCGTCCTCTTCCATCACGACCCGACCCACTCCGACGCCTACCTCGACCGGTTCGGGTCCGAGGCGAGCGAGCGCTGGGCCGAGCTCGGCGGCGAGCCGGGCGCGGTGACGGTCGGCGCCGAGGGTCAGGAGCTGGAGCTGCCGGCCCACGCCCCAGGCGCCGCGGCCCTCGCCTGACTCCGCAATTTGCGGCGAGCTGGGCGGAGCGTTAGGCTCGGCCGGTGCAGTCCTGCTCCCCCCGGATCGAGTCTGCTGCCGAACGCTCGCAGCTGGTCCGCGCCGCCTACGAGAAGGCCAGCGCCGCCCACTCGGGCCAGGTTCGCAACGGCAGCGGCGGCATGCCCTACATCGAGCACCCGGCCGCGGTCGCGGCCCGGCTGGATAGCCACGGCTACGGCGAGGAGGTGCTGGCGGCGGCGCTCCTGCACGACGTCGTCGAGGACTCCGAGACCACCGTCGAGGAGCTGCGCGAGCAGTTCGGCGACCGCGTCGCCGAGCTCGTCTCCGCCCTCAGCGACGACGAATCGATCGACGACTACCGCGAGCGCAAGGACGAGCACCGGGCGCGGGTGCGGCGCTTCGACGGCGACGCCTTCGCGATCTACGGCGCCGACAAGCTGACCAACTCGAGCACGCTGCACGAGACGCTCGAGCGCGAAGGCGACTCGGTCCGCGAGGAGTTCAAGGTGCCGCTGGAGCTGAAGCTCGAAGTCTGGGAGGAGGACGCCGCGATGCTGCGCCGCGAGGTGCCGGAGCTGCCCTTCCTCGACGACCTCGACGCGGCGCTCAGCCTGCTTCGGGCGGATCTAGCAGCGGCAGGCCCTCGTCCCGGTACTTGAGCCGGCGGCGCAGCGGCAGCGCCAGCCACAGGGTCCCGAACAGCCCGACCCCGAGGACGACGACGACGATCGTCGTCGCGGTGCCGAAGAGGAAGTCGGTGACCATCGTCACCGCGCAGATCATCGCCAGCGCCAGGGCG
>DASXOF010000192.1:0-32999 GCA_036494495.1 Solirubrobacterales bacterium
AGGTCCTCGACGTAGATGAAGCTGCGGGTGGTGCTGCCGTCGCCGGCGATCGTCAGCGCCTTGCCTTCGAAGGAGAGGTCGGTGAATTTGGCGACGACGCCGGCGGCGCGGGCGCGCGGGCCGTAGGGGATGCCGAAGCGCAGCACCGTCGACTCGAGGTCGTAGAGCTCGGCGTAGCCGGAGCAGTAGGTCTCGCCGGCGAGCTTGGTCGCGGTATAGAGGTGGCGCGGGGCGGGGATCGCGGTTTCCTCGTCGACCTCCTGCTCGGGGCAGTCGCTGTAGACCCAGGTGGTCGAGCCGTAGACGACGCGGCCGACATTGGCCCGGCAGGCGGCCTCGAGCACGTTCAGGGTGCCGCGCGTGTTGACCTCCTCGGCGAGGACCGGGTCGGCGAGCACGTGCGAGACGTCGGCGACGGCGGCGAGGTGGATCACCGCGTCGCAGTCGCGCATCGCGAGGTCGAGGTTGGCGGGGTCGGTGATGCTGCCGGTGAAGGTCTCGACTTCGAGCGGCGAGTGATAGGGCGAGGCGCTGAGGTCGAAGATGCGCGGCGTCATCCCCCGCTGCTGCAGCCGATCGACGACATGGGAGCCGATGAAGCCCCCGCCCCCGGTGACAAGAACCCTCACTCTGAGCCCTCCTTGGCCAGCGCCGCCTCGCGGCTCTCGGGTCGGTAGTAGAGCGGCACGCAGGAATGGTTGCGCGCCACCCAGTCGGTATTCGGCAGCTCGTCGTGGCGGCCCATGATCCGGTGGCAGGGCTGGTCGTAGACCCGCCCGGTGCTCTTCTCCAGCTCTTCGAAGACGATGTACTTGTAGAGGCCCGAGGTCATCCCCTCGGGCAGCTGCAGCCGGCCCGGGTGGACGGGGTCGAGGTGCTCGCGGGCGTACTCGTTCTTCCAGGCGACGATCTCCTCCATCCGCTCGGCCTGGACCAGGGCCAGCGCCGCGGTGAACTCGTTCATCCGGAAGTTGAGCCCGTCGACCTCGTGCTCGAACTTGCCGTAGTTGCGGAACTTGCGGGCGAACTCGATCAGCCCCTCGTCGCCGGAGACGAGGACGCCGCCCTCGCCGGTGGAGACGGTCTTGGTCGCGTAGAGCGAGTAGACGCCGGCGTCGCCGAAGGCACCGGGGCGGCGCTCGGCCCACTCGGCGCCGTGGGCGTGGGCGCAGTCCTCGAGCAGGAAGATTCCTTCAGCTCCACAGAATTCGGCGATCTTCTCGGCGTCGAAGGCGATGTGGCCGCCGATGTGGACGAGGATCGCGGCCCGCGGCTTGTGCCGCTCGGCCTTGCGCTCGAAGTCCTCGAAGGACATGCAGAGGTCCTCGCGGTTGCAGTCGACGAACTCGACCGCGGCGCCGGCGCCGATCGCCGCCAGCGGCGTCGCCATGAAGGTGTTGGACGGGCAGAGGACGGTCTCGCCCTTGACGCCGGCGAACTCGAGGGCCGCCAGGGCGCCGCCGGCCCAGCTCGAGAGGCCGAGGCTGGGCAGCCCGTTCCACTGCTCCCAGCGCTGCTCGAAGGCCTCGAGCTTGGCGCCCTCGGACCACTGCTCGGAGTCGAGCACCTCCGTCCAGAGATCGAACAGCCTGGCACGGTCACGGTGGTCGAACCCGATCGCGAACTTGGTCGCGTCAGGCCGGGTTGTCTCTGCGGGCCCTACGGTGGCTCCTTGGCTGGGTGAGTCGTCGTCGTGCTCGGCAGCGGGTCGTTGGGCGTGGGCCGCCGAAGCGCGCGCAAGGCTAGCAGCGAAACCGGAGCAAAACATGAAACCGGCTTGAACTTCGACTTCTGTCCGTAGCTTGCAGCGGTTTTAGGTAGCCGGGCCGGCACCGGGGGAGCCATGGTCCTCGGCGTGGGCGCTCTCGAGAACGGCGCCGACGGCGCGCGAGCCGGCCAGCAGGACGACGCCGGCAAGCGCGACGAGGACGAAGAAGACCAGGGCGCCGCCGCTGAGCGGCGTCGTCGACCAGCGCTCTTCGAAGATCAGCGGCGCCAGGATCACCGGCACCGTGACCTGGACCGCGAACATCGCCGGCGCCACCCGCGTCGCGGGGCGCCGCTGCAGGGCGCTCATCTCCGAGAGCAGCGCCAGGCCCTCGGAGGCGGCGGCCGAGGCGAGCCAGGCGAGGGCGACGAGGATGACGCCGTCGGCGGCCGAGATTTCGTCGGTGAAGAGCTTCGAGGCGATCGCCGTCCAGGCGTAGCCGAAGCCGGCGCTGATCACCGCGACCGTCCCCGCCGAGCGTCCCCACCCCGTCGCTTTGAGCCCATATGGAAGGACGACCGGAATCGCGACCAGGGCGAGCGCGATCGCGATCGCCGCCGTGCCGGCGTGGTCGGTGGTGCGGTCGGGCGCCGCCCAGGCAATCCCCGCGACGCCCAGCACGATCGCCCCCACCGCCATGTACTCGCGCCGCCCCGGAGTCTCCCCCAGCCTGGTGACGCCGAGGACGAGCAGCAGCACCAAGCCGCTCGCCAGGCACGGCTGGACCACGGTCAGCGGCGCCAAGAGCAGCGCCACGATCTCCAACGGCCAGCCGAGGAACCCGAGCACGGTCGCCCCCAGCCAGCGCGGGTTCCGCAGCAGCCGCCCCAGCAGCGAGAGCCGCAACGAGTGGTCCCCCGAGACGTCCCGCGCCTCCAGCGCCTGCAGCGCGATCGAGGTGTTGTAGAGCAGCGACGCAGCGACAGCGCAGACGATCCCCAGGGCGACCATCGCGCCAGCCTAGAGAGCGGCGGGGCGGCTCAGCGGCGGTCGTCGGACGGGCCGGACGGAAGCCAGCCGCCCAGGAACATCGCGAACCCGTACACGCCGATCGTTGCGACCACAGTCAGTTCGTCACGGGCGCCCAGCGAGGCCATCCCAACCATCGTGCCGGCGGTAACTATGAGAACGAAGACGGCGAAAGCGAGGTAAGTCCTTACTTCACGCCGGCTCATATCGAAAGCGTAGCAGCCAAAACGATGACAACTATTCCAGCACCTAAGCCCAGCAATCCGCCGAACGCCGCCTTTCTGCGGAGCTCCACCCTCGCCCGCACCCTTCATCGCCGGGCGCGTCTGCGCCAGAAACCCGCCAATCGCCATGCAGGCGGCGATGGCGCCCACTCCCACGGGAATCTGAGAGGAAAACGAGGCAAGCAGTGGCACACCGCCGACGCTAGCCGGCAAAAGCGCACGGGTGGCGCGCGGAATGCGCCGACTTCGTCAGGACTCCGTCACACCTCCTGGTAAAGCGGCCCGTCCCCACCCTCGGGCAACGTGAGCCGGCCGCCCTTGGCGGTGATCGCGCCGCACTGCACGCAGTTGGAGGCGGTGACGTGGACGTCGACCTCGGCCGCCTCGCTCGACAGCTGGTCCTCGGGGATCTCGTAGACCTGGGCCGGGCACATCGACACCCAGGTCTGCGCCACCTCGCGCGGGACGTGGGTCTGGATGCGGACGTGGTTGGGGGCGTCGTCGCGGGTCGCGTTGCCGGAGAGGAAGACCGAGTCGAGCTTGTTGAAGGTCAGCTCGTTGTCGGCTTTCGGGTACTTGTCGGCTGCGCCGCCGAGGGTCATCTCGACCTCGGAGTCGTGCTCCTGCTTCCAGTGGCCGCCGGGGAAGGCGCCTTTGGTCACGGTCATCGCCGAGGCCAGGGCGCCGCCGACGAAGAAGCCTTTGGAGAAGGGCTGGCGCATGTTGCGCGATTCGTGCAGGTCCTTCTCGATCGCCGACTTGCGGATCTTCTCGTCGTAGGCCTCGAAGTTGACGCTCTCGATGTCCTGCTTCAGCGCGTCGACGATCGTTTCGGCCGCGTAGATGCCGGCGTGCATCGCGTAGTGGACGCCCTTCAGGGTCGGGATGTTGACCATGCTGGCCGCGTCTCCGGCGACCATCATGCCCGGCACCGCCAAGCGCTTCGGCATCGAGAAGTAGCCGCCGGAAGGGATCGTCTTGGCGCCCCAGGCGACGCGCTTGCCGCCCTCGATCAGCTTGTTGATGAAGGGGTGCGTCTTCAGCAGCTGGAGGACGTCGTGGACGCTGAAATTGGCGTCCGCGTAGTCGAGTCCGCAGACCATGCCGATGCAGATCTTGTCCTCGCCCATCGGGTAGATGAAGCTGCCGCCGAACTCGTTCCAGCGGGCGCCGGTCCGCAGCGGCCACCCCATCGTGTGGATCACGCGGTCGAGCGGCTCCTTCACCTCCCACACCTCTTTGACCCCGAGCTCCCAGCGCATCGGGTCGGCGCCGTGCATGTCGAAGTAGTCGTAGGCGGCGTAGGTGAGGTGGCCGACGGTGCCCTCGGCGAGCAAGGTCGCCTTCGCGACCACGTCGGAGCCGGGCTCGAAGTTGGCGAGCTCCTCGCCGTCCTTGCCGCGGCCGCGGTCGCCGGAGCGGACCCCGCGCACCACGCGGTCTTCGACCAGCAGCTGGGTCGCAGCCGTCTCGGCAAGGATGTAGACGCCGGCCTCTTCGGCTTTGTCGGCGAGGAAGCGGCCCAGTTTCGAGACCGAGGTGACGTAGTTGCCGTGGTTTTTGAACCCGGGCGGCGGCGGCTTCAACGGGAACGCTTTCTTCGGCGTCAGCACGTAGACCGCGTCCTTCTCCACCTCCTGGTAGACCGGCCAATCCTCCTTCGGCAAGTCCGGGAACAGCTCTTCCATCGCCGAGGGCTTCATGTTGGCCCCGGAGAGGAGATGGGCGCCGGCGACTTTGCCCTTCTCGATCACCGCAACCGGCACTTCACCCAGCTTCTCGGTCAGCTCCGGCTCGTCCTCGAGCAGCTGCATCAGCTTGTTGGCGCAGGCGAGGCCGGCCGGGCCGCCGCCGACGATCGCCACCCCAACCTCGATCCGCTCGTCGACCGGGTCGGTCGGCGCGGTGATCACGCTCGCCGAGTCGAACGGCGGCGGGTACTCGCTCGGTGCAACTGCCATCTGGGGATTCCTCCTCGGGCGAGGGACGGCCGAGCCGGAGCTCAGCCGCCTTTCTTCTGCTTGATCGCCTCGGTCAGCTTGGGGACGATCTTGTGCAGGTCGCCGACCACGCCGAGGTCGGAGAACTCGAAGATCGGCGCGTTCGGGTCCTTGTTGATCGCCAGGATGTTCTCCGAGTTCTGCATCCCGACCTTGTGCTGGATCGCCCCGGAGATGCCGGCGGCGAGGTAGAGCTTCGGCGCCACCGTCTTGCCGGTCTGGCCGATCTGGGCCGCGTAGGGGTACCAGCCGGCGTCGACGACCGCGCGGGTGGCCGCAACCGCGCCGCCCATCGACTCGGCCAGTTCCTCGGCGAGCTTGAAGCCCTCGGCGGCACCGAGACCGCGGCCGCCGCCGACGAGGATGTCGGCGTCCTCGATGTTGACGTCGGCGCCGCGCTGCTCGCCGCGCTGGACCATCGTCGCCTTGGTCGACCAGGGCGAGAGCTCGACGTCGACGTCCTCGACCGCGGCGGTGCCGCCGGACTCCTTGGCGTCGAAGGCGTTGAGGCGGCCGATGATGATCCCGGGCTCGGAGACGTAGCCGACGTCGGCGATCTCGGAGTCCTGCAGGATCGGCCGCTCGGCGACCAGCTTGCCGCCGTCGACTTTGACCGCGGTGACCTCCATCGTCACCCCGGCGCCGAGGCGCGCGGTGAGGCCGGCGCCGATCTCGAAGCCGAGCAGGCCGCCGCCGAACAGCGCGTAGGAGATCCCGTTGTCCTGGATCACCTTCGCCATCGCGTCGACGATCGGCTGCGCCAGGCCCTCCGGCACGCCTTTGGCCCGGTAGACCTTGGCCGCGCCCCAGTTGCCGAGGCTCGCGGCGGCGTCGTCGGCGACGTCCCCGACCACCAGCGCGGTGGCCTCGCCGCCGATTTCGCCGGCCAGCTTCGCCGCCTCGGAGATCGCCCCGAGCGAGTTTTTGTTGAAGTTGCCCTCGTCGTCGTGGAGGGCGTAAACCAGGATGCCCGGCATCTAGATCAGCTTCCTCTCGTCAAGCCACGCGACGATCTTTTCGACCGTCTCGTTGGTGTCCTCGTCCTCGATGATCTCCCCGGCCTCCTTGGCGGGCGGCGGGTTCAGCGCCAGGACCTTCGTCTGCGAGCCGGCCTCGCCGACCTTGCCGGCGTCGATCCCGACGTCGCCGGTCGCCTTCGCGTCGAGCGGTTTCTTTTTCGCGCCCATGATCGCTTTCAGGCTCGGGTAGCGCGGCTCGTTGATCGCGTCGCCGACGCTGATCACGGCCGGCAGCTCGATCTCGACCGTGTCATAGCCGTACTCGGCCTGGCGCTCGCAGCGCAGCTTGCCGTCGGTGACGTCGATCTTGATCACCTGGGTCAGCGACGGCATCTGCAGGTGGTCGGCGACGACGGCGCCGATCGTGTAGCACTCGCCGTCGTCCGACTGCTGGCCGAGCAGGACCAGGTCGGGGCTCTCGGACTCGAGCACCTTGGCCAGGGCGTAGCCGGTGGCGCAGACGTCGGAGCCGGCGAGCGCGTCATCGGCGAGGTGGACCGAGCGGTCGGCGCCGAGCGCCACCGCCTTGTGCAGCGCGCGGACCGCCGAATCGGGGCCCATCGTCACCGCGACGACCTCCTCGACGGGGATCGCGCCACCCTCCTTGATCTGCATCGCCGCCTCGAGGGCGTGCGTGTCGAAGGGGTTGAGATTTTTCTCGCCGCTGCGGTCGAGGCGCATCGTGCTGGGATCGATGCGCTTCTGCACTGCGGCGTCCGGAACCTCCTTGACCAGGACGCAGATCTTCAACTCAGAGCCTCCTTGGGGAAACGATTCACAGTCTGGGGCGGGCCGCGGTCAGCGCCTTCGCGGTCCCGTGGCGGCCGGGCATGTTATCGAGTCAGCGGTATTGACTGACGAGTCAATCAGGACTATAGCCACTCCTGCGGACCTATGCATCGATCCGTGCAATGGAAGTCGGAACTCGCCAGGGAGGGCGCAGGCGCGCTATTCGCCCTGCGCGTGGCGCTCGGCGGCGCCCTGGCGGACGAAGTCGACGATCTCGTCGGTTCCCGCTCCCGGCGTGAACACCTCGGCCACGCCGAGCTTCTTCAGCTCGGGGATGTCGTCGGCGGGGATCGTGCCGCCGACCGTCACCAGGACGTCGTCCACCCCCTGCTCCTTCAGCAGCGCGACGACCCGCGGGACCAGGGTCATGTGGGCGCCGGAGAGGATCGAGAGGCCGACCGCGTCGGCGTCCTCCTGGATCACGGTCTCGGCGATCTGCTCCGGGGTCTGGTGCAGGCCGGTGTAGATCACCTCCATGCCGGCGTCGCGCAGGGCGCGGGCGATGATCTTGGCGCCGCGGTCGTGGCCGTCGAGGCCGGGCTTGGCGACGACGACGCGGATCTTGCGGGCGGTGGCGGTGCTCATCGGCACGAAATCTAGACGTTTAGGAGGAATGCCGCCTATCCCGAGGCAGCGCCGACGGCCGAAGCCCGGTCACGGGGCCCCGCCAGCGAGGGTGGCGGGCTCGGGCTCGGCCGGCGGCCCGCCGCGGGTCGCCAGCCAGGAGCCGGCGAGGATCGCGGCGAGGCCGACGATCGCGCCGGCGCCGGGATCCTCGCCGAGGAAGATCACCCCCAGCGCGACCGCGATCACCGGGTTTATGTAGGTGATCACCAGCGCCCGGCCGGGACCGGCCTCGTCGACGAGAATCGCCATCAGGACCAGCGCCAGCGCCGTGCAGAGCAGGCCGAGGACGGCGACCGAGGCGAAGGCGCCGCCGCTCGGGTCGGCGCTCGGCAGCGCCACCGCGGCGAGCGGCGTGAGGAGGACGCCGGCGATCGCCAGGCAGGCGCCCATCGAGGCGATCGGATCGAGGTCGGCGAGGTGGCGCTTGAGGATCATCGGGCCGATCGCGTAGCAGCAGGCGGCGACGATGATGCAGCCGACGCCGAGCATCTCGCTGCCCGAGCCGGCGACGTCGATCCCGACCAGCGCCGCCACCCCGCAGAGGCCGAGCAGCAGGCCGGCGAGCCGGCGGCCGTCGACCCGGTCGCCGGGTTCGAAGCGCAGTGCCAGGCCGGCGACGATCAGCGGCGCGGTGGCGATCACGATCGCCGCGGTCGAGGAGGCGATGTGCTCCTCGCCGAAGGCGATCATCGGGAACGGGATCGCCAGCTCGACCACCGCGAAGGCGACGAGCCAGCGGCCGCGGCCGCGCAGCGGCGCCAGGGTTCCGGCCCGCCGGGCGATCGCCACCAGCACCACGGCGGCGAGCGCGATCCGCCCCCAGGCCACCAGCAGCGGCGGCATGCCGCCGTCGACGGCGACCTTGATGAAGAGGTACGGGATCCCCCAGAGCAGCGAGATCGCCGCGAAGGCGAGCCAGGCGCGCGAGCTCACCGGCGCAGCAGCCGGCCGGCCCGGGGCGCTGCGGCCCGCGAGCGCCGGGCCTTCGAGGCGCGCGAGGCGGTGAGGCCGGCCGCGGTCGCGAGGACGGTGACGAGGACCGCCAGCAGGCGGCGGCCGAGGCGTTCGAAGCGCAGCACCTGCCAGCCCTCCTGCTTGGCGATCGCCGCCAGCGGCGGGTCGGGGTTGACCGCCACCGGGTTGCCGACCGCGCGCAGCATCGGCAGGTCCGAGAGCGAGTCCGAGTAGGCGTAAGAGGCGGCGAGGTCGATCCCGTGCGCGGCGGCGAAGCTCTCCATCGCCTCGACCTTGCCGGGGCCGTAGACGAAGGGGCCGTCGAGGCGGCCGGTGAAGTTGCCGGCCGGGTCGACCTCGTAGCTGGTGCCGATGCCGCCCTCCATCCCCAGCACCCGGGCCAGCGATTCGACGATTTCGTTGCCGGCGGCGCTGACGATGAAGGTCGGCCGGCCGGCGTCCTGGTGGGCGTGGACCTCGGCCAGCATCTGCGGGTAGACGCGGGGCAGGATGTCGGCCATCACCTCCGGGCCCATCCGCGCGATCTTCACCGCCGGCACGCCGGTGATCAGCTCGCGGGCCACCCGCAGCACCTCGCCGGTGCGCTCGTCGGTGGTGCCGCGCAGGCGGTAGCGCAGGTGCTCGACCGCCCAGTGGGCGAGCTGCCGGCGCCCGACGATCCCCTGGCGCGTGGCGACGCGGGCGAACTGCATCCCGCTCGACCCCGCCATCAGGGTCTTGTCGAGGTCGAAAAAGGCAGCGGCGCGCCGCCCGGCCCCGCTCGGGGCGGGCGGCGCGTTCAGGTCCTGCTCGAGCCCGTCCGTCAAACCTCGATGACTATGGCATCGCCCTGGCCGCCGCCGGAGCAGATCGCGGCAACGCCGAGGCCGCCGCCGCGACGGCCGAGCTCGTGGACCAGGGAGCCGACGATGCGGGCGCCGGAGGCCCCGATCGGGTGGCCGAAGGCGATCGCGCCGCCGTTGACGTTGACGTTCTCCTCGTCGATGCCGAGGATCCGCATCGAGCCGATCACGACCGAGGCGAAGGCCTCGTTGATCTCCCAGAGGTCGACGTCCTGCGGCGTCTTGCCGATCTTCTCGAGCGCCTTCAGGGCGGCGTTGCCGGGGGTGCGGGCGAGGTAGGCGAAGTCGTCGGCGACGGCCGCGTAGGAGACGACCCTGGCGATCGGGGTCCTGCCTTCCTTCTGGGCCCACTCCTCGGAGGCGACGACGATCGCGCCGGCGCCGTCGTTGACGCCCGGCGCGTTGCCGGCGGTGTGGGTGGCGCCCTCGCCGCCGACCGCCTTCAGGTTGGCGAGCACCTCGAGCGTCGTCTGCGGCCGCGGCGCCTCGTCGACCTCGACCGTGGTCTCCGACTTCCGCGACTTGACCGTGACCGGGACGATCTCCTCGGCGATGCGGCCGGCCTCGGTCGCCTCGCCGGCCAGCTGCTGCGAGCGGACGGCGAATTTGTCCATGTCGGCGCGGGTGATCTCGAGCTCGTTGGAGACCTCGGAGGCCTCGTTGATCATCTGCTTGCCGGTGAAGGGGTTGGTCAGCCCGTCGTGGGTCATCGCGTCGAGCGCCTGGACGTCGCCCATCCGGAAGCCGAAGCGGGCGTTCGGCAGCAGGTAGGGCGCCTGGCTCATCGACTCCATGCCGCCGGTGACGGCGATTTCGAGGTCGCCGGCGCGGATCGCCTGGTCGGCAAGGCCGAGCGTCCGCATGCCCGAGGCGCAGACCTTGTTGATCGTCTCCGAGGGAACCTCCTTCGGGATCCCGCCCTTGATCTGGGCCTGGCGCGAGGGAATCTGGCCCTGGCCGGCCTGCAGGACCTGGCCGAAGACGACCTGTTCGACCTGCTCGGCGCCGACGCCCGAGCGCTCGAGCGCGGCCTCGATCGCGATGCCGCCGAGCTCGGTGGCGTCGAGCGAGGCCAGCGCTCCGCCCATCTTGCCGACGGGGGTGCGCGCGGTTCCTAGGATCACTGAGCTGGACATCGGTTCCCTTTCCTTGCCTTAAGTTCTGCGCCCGGGGCCTCCTGGCCCGCGGCTGGGCGTGACGATACCGGGAGCTGCATAGACTGCCCGGCGATGAAGATCGAGGTGATTCAGCGCGAGCTGGGAGAAGTCGACGCCGACCTGCTCGCGGTCGGTCTGGTGGAGGGCGGGTCGCTGCCGGCGGAGCTCGCCGACGCTCCCGGCGCCGCCGCCGCCAAGGGCTCCTACAAGCGGCTCTCGACCCTGCTGCCGGGGAGAGGCCGGGTCGTCGTCGCGGGGCTCGGAAAGGTCGAGGACCTGGACGCCGAGCGACTGCGGGTCGCCGCGGCGCTGGTCGCCAAGGAGGCGGGATCGCTCGAGGCGGGCGCGCTGGCCTGGGTGCTCCCCGAGGGGATCGAGGCCGCCGTCGCCGCCGAGGCGATCGTCACCGGCACCGTCCTCGGCTCCTACCGCTACGACCGCTTCCAGGCCGCGGGCGACGAGGGCCCGGCGCCGCGGATCGAGTCGCTGGCCCTGGTCGGGCCGGCCGCGGCGGCCGAGGCCGCGGCTGCGGCCGGGGTCGTCGCCGCCGCCGCCAACCGCGCCCGCGACCTGCAGAGCACCCCCGCCAACTTCGCCACCCCGGCCTTCCTCGGCGAGCGCGCCGAGGAGATCGCCGCCGCCCACGACTCGGTCAGCGCCGAGGTGCTCGGCCGGGCGGCGATCGAGGAGAAGGGGATGGGCGGCCTCGTCGCGGTCAGCCAGGGCGGCGCCGAGGAGCCGCGGCTGATCGTCCTCCGCTACAGCGGCGGCGGCTCTGGCCCGACCCTCGGCTTCGTCGGCAAGGGCGTCACCTTCGACACCGGCGGCATCTCCTTGAAGCCGGGCGCCGGGATGCACGAGATGAAGTACGACATGTCGGGCGGCGCGGTCGTGCTCGAGGCGGTCGCGGCGATCGCCGAGCTCGGCCTGCCGATCGACCTCGTCGCCGTCGTCCCGGCGACCGAGAACATGCCCTCGGGGACGGCGGTCAAGCCCGGCGACGTGATCACCCAATACAACGGCAAGACGGTCGAGGTCAACAACACCGACGCCGAGGGGCGGCTGATCCTCGCCGACGCCCTCGCCTACGCGATCGAGCTGGGGGCCGAGCGAGTCGTGGATCTGGCGACGCTGACCGGGGCGGTGCTGATCGCCCTCGGCTCGACCTACGCCGGGCTGATCGGCAACGACGACGGGCTCGCCGCCGCGGTCACCGCCGCCGCCGATGAGACCGGCGAGCTGGTCTGGCGGCTGCCGCTCCACCCCGAGTACAAGGAGATCATGAAGGGGACGGTCGCCGACCTCTCCAACCTCGGCTCCAAGCGCGAGGCGGGGACGATCACCGCCGGCTCCTTCCTCGAGGAGTTCGTCGGCGAGACGCCGTGGGCGCACCTCGACATCGCCGGCACCGCCTGGGACCTCGGCCGCGAGTACGCCGCCAAGGACGCCAGCGGCTGGGGCGTCCGCCTGTTGGTCGCCCTCGCGCGCGAGTCCGGCTGAGCCCGGCGAGGTCATCAGCCGCCGAGGATCATCAGCGTCGACTGGCCGTGGGCCAGCAGCTTGCCGCTCTCGGCGGCGGTGAGGCGGGCCTCGGCGGTCGCCTGGCGGCGGCCGCGGTAGATCACCTCCGCGGCGCAGAGGACGCGACCGGTGTCGCGGCTGATCGGCCGCACGAACTTCGCCTCGAGCCCGAGCGAGGTGTAGCCGCTGCCGGCCGGCAGGGTGGTGTGGACGGCGCAGCCGAGGGCGGAGTCGAGCAGGGTCGCGGCGTAGCCGCCGTGGACGACGCCGATCGGGTTGTAGTGCTCCTCCCCGGGCTCGCCCTCGAAGACCACCCGGCCCTCGCCGAGCTCGATCGGGCGCAGCCGCATCGTCACCGCGATCGGCGGCGGAGGCAGCTCGCCGGCGACGATCGCCCGCATGTACTCGATGCCGCTCATCGTCGCCCCGGCGGCGGCGGTCGCGACCGGGTCCTGCCAGGTCAGGGTGCGGCTGCGCGAGGCCTCGGGGCTGCGGGCGGCGAAGGCCTCAGCGACCTCCGCCGCGCTCGCATCGGCGGGCAGCGTCAGTCCCTCGGCGCTCACCGGCGCCCCCGCCCCGGGCTCGCCTGAGCCTGGTCGAGGCGGCGGGCCTCGCCTCGGTAGGTGAGGTCGGCGGTGATCTCCGCCTGACTGATCGCGATCCGCGACGGGATTCCGGCGCTCCGCTGGCGCCTTCTGTGCCTTGGGACGAGCCTCATGTCGATCGCCTCCGATCGGTGCTTGGTCGCTCGGTTTCGTCAAGCAACCTATTGCGAGCGCGAGCCTAGCGGAGACGGTTGCTTGATGCAACCACGTGTGAAAAACTTCACAGAGATGCTGCGTTCCGACTATCCAGGCCAGTTCTGCTCGATTGCCAAGTCATTGGAAGTGGTCGGCGAGCGCTGGTCGCTGCTGATCGTCCGCGACGTCCTCAACGGCCACCGCCGCTTCAGCGAGATGCAGCAGTCGCTGGGGATCGCCCGCAACGTCCTCTCCTCCCGCCTCCAGCGCCTGGTCGACGAAGACATCCTCGAGCGGCGGGCCTACCAGGAGAGCCCAGCCCGCTACGAGTACTTCCTGACCGAGAAGGGCCTCGACCTCTGGCCGGCGCTGATCGCGCTGATGCACTGGGGCGACCGCTACTCGTCCGGCCCCGAGGGACCGCCGCGGCTGATCGTCCACAAGGAGTGCGGCGGCGAGATCTCCGACCGCGGCATCTGCGAGCGCTGCGGCGAGGTCCTCCACGCCCGCGACGCCCGCCAGGTCCCCGGCCCCGGCTGGGAGGCCGCGGTCAGCGCCACGCTCCCGGTGGCCGGCGAGCTGGATCGTTAACAGCGCCGTACCGCTGCGCCGCGGTTGGGAGCCAGGAGCACCCGCTAGTTTTGCTTGAACGGAATCGAGCAAGGGCGGAGGTTTGGGATGGCAACGGCAGCTGAGCTGCAGGCGCGGGAGCAGGTCTTCATCGGCGGCGAGTGGGTCGAGCCGAGCGGGGCCGAGCCGATCGAGGTGGTCAACCCGACCACCGAGGAGACGATCGCGACGGTGCCCGGGTGCACCCCGGTGGAGATCGACCGCGCGGTCGAGGCGGCGCGCGGGGCCTTCGAGGGCTGGTCGCGGACGCCGCGCGAGGAGCGGGCGCAGATGCTGACCGCGATCGCCGCCGGGCTCGAAGCGCGGGCCGACGAGCTGACCGCGATGATCACCCAGGAGCTGGGGATGCCGCTGAAGCTGTCGCGGCTGGTCCAGGTCGGGCTCGGGATCAACCACTTCGCGGTGACGCCGCAGCTGATGGAGCAGGTCGCCTGGGAGGAGGACCTCGGCGCCTCGCGGATCGTGCGCGAGCCGGTCGGCGTGGTCGGCGCGATCACGCCCTGGAACTACCCGCTGAACCAGATCGGGGCGAAGGTCGCGGCCGCGCTCGGCGCCGGCTGCACGGTCGTCCTCAAGCCGAGCGAGGTGGTGCCGCTGAACGCCTTCGCGCTGGCCGAGGTGATCGAGGCCGCCGGGCTGCCGCCGGGCGTCTTCAACCTGGTCAGCGGCATCGGGCCGGTGGTCGGCGAGGCGATCGCCGCCCATCCCGGCGTCGACCTGGTCTCCTTCACCGGCTCGACCCGGGCCGGCCGGCGCGTCTCCGAGCTCGCCGCCGCGACCGTCAAGCCGGTCGCGATGGAGCTCGGCGGCAAGTCGCCGAACGTGATCCTCGACGACGCCGACCTCGCGAAGGCGATCCCCGACGGCGTCGCCAAGTGCTTCCTCAACTCGGGCCAGACCTGCAGCGCCCTGACCCGGATGCTGGTGCCGCGCCAGCGACTCGCCGAGGCCGAAGAGATCGCCAAGGCAGCCGCCGAGAGCTTCACCCCGGGAGACCCCTTCGCGGACGGGACCACGCTCGGCCCGCTGGTCTCCGCGACCCAGCGCGACCGCGTCCGCGGCTACATCGAGAAGGGCGTCGCGGAGGGGGCCCGCCTGCTGACCGGCGGCGCCGAGGCGCCCGAGGGCCTCGAGCGCGGCTACTTCGTCCGCCCCACGGTCTTCTCCGAGGTGGAGCCGGAGATGACGATCGCCCAGGAGGAGATCTTCGGCCCGGTGCTGGCGATCCAGCCCTACGAGGGCGAGGACGACGCGGTGCGGATCGCCAACGACACCGCGTACGGCCTGGCGGGCGGGGTCTGGTCCGGTGACCCGGAGCGCGCGATCGCGGTTGCGGGACGGCTGCGGTGCGGGCAGGTGGAGATCAACGGCGCCGCCTTCAACCCCGTCGCCCCGTTCGGCGGCTACGGGCAATCAGGCCACGGCCGCGAGAACGGCCGCTTCGGCATCGAGGAGCTACTCCAGGTCAAGAGCCTGCAGCTGTAGCGACAGCCGGCGATCGTTGAGGTTGCCTTTTCAGGCGCATATCGCCCGAAAAGGCAACCTCGTCGAGCAAACGCGCGCGTCTGTCATTCGCCGTCCATATGGCGGCAAATCGCAGACGCATCGAAATCGAGGGTGACGCGCCTCCGTTACGCAGCGGGCAACGTGAAGCGGACGCGGGTGCCGGGCATCCCGTCCTCGAGCCAGATGCGACCGCCGTGGGCCTCGACGATGGCGCGGGAGATGGCGAGGCCGAGGCCCGCCCCGTCCTCCCCGCGCGACTCATCGCCGCGATAGAAGGCCTCGAAGACCCGCTCGCCGTCCCCGGCCGGAATCCCTTCTCCGTCGTCAGCGACCTCGACCTCTACCGCGTCGCCGTCGGGCCGCGCGCGGACGGTGACGCTGCCGTCGGCGGGGGTGTGGCGGATCGCGTTCTGGATCAGGTTGAAGAGGACGCGCTGGACCTTTTCGGCGTCGGCCTCAGCGCGGACCCCGGGCGGCGGCAGCTCGGCGGCGAGGTGGACGCCGCGCTCTTCGGCCGGCGCCCGCATCGCCGCCACCGTCTCGCCGATCAGCTCGCCCAGCTCCACCTGGCGCAGGGACCAGGAGATGTCGCCGGCCTCGATCCGGGAGAGCTCGAAGAGGTCGTCGATCAGGTCGCTGAGGACGCGGACGTGGGTGCGGATCTCGGCCAGGTAGCGGTCGCGATCGGTCCCGGTCGCGACGCCGTCCTCGATCGCGTCGACCAGCAGGCGCAGCGAGGCGAGGGGCGTGCGCAGGTCGTGCGAGGCGGCGGCGACCAGCGCCCGCCGTGCCTCCTCGACTTCGCGCCGCGCCCGCTCTTCCATCGAGAGCCGCACGGCGAGCGCCGCGGCGAGGGCGGCGGCGCCGACCGCGAGCAGCACCAGCAGCGCCTGCACGACCCCCATCCGGCTCGGCACCGCGACCGCGGCGGCGCCGGCGAGGAAGGCGGCGAGGGCGATCGGGAGCGCGCGCTTCACGGCCGCAACCGGTAGCCGACGCCCCAGACCGTCTCGATGAAGCGGGGCTGGGAGGGATCGTCGCCGAGCTTGGCGCGCAGCCGGCGGATGTGGACGGTGACGGTGCTGGTGTCCTCGAAGTAGGGCTCGCCCCAGACCGATTCCATCAGCTGGTCGCGCGAGTAGACGCGGCCGGGGTGCATCGCGAGGAAGGCGAGGAGGTCGAACTCGCGCATCGTCAGCCCAACCTCTTTGCCGTCGAGGGTGACGCGGCGGCTGGCGGGCTCGATCCGCAGCGGCCCGACCTCGATCGGCGGCTCCTCGGCGTCGGCCTCGGGCGGCATCGTGCGGCGCAGGACGGCGCCGACGCGGGCGACCAGTTCAGCCGGCGAGAACGGCTTGACGACGTAGTCGTCGGCGCCCTGGCGCAGCCCCACCAAGCGGTCGGACTCCTCCCCCCGCGCGGTCAGGAGGATCACCGCCAGCGGCGGCCCGGGCAGCTCGCGCAGGCGTCGCATCACCTCGATCCCGTCGATCCCCGGCAGCATCAGGTCGAGGACGACGAGGTCGGGGCGGGCGGTCGCGGCAGCCTCCAGTGCCTGAAAGCCGTCGGCGGCGCCGGCAGCCTCGTAGCCGGCCCGCTCCAGGTAGCGGCCGACGATCTCGACGATCGTCGGCTCGTCGTCGACGACGAGGACGCGGCGGGCGCCGTTATCCGAAGGTGAAGGCATAGCCAATGATCCCCGCTTCCGGCCGCAGCTCGAGGACATGGTGCTCCACTTCGGGCAGGTCCACCAGGTTGTAGAGGCGGTGGGCGCCGACCGTGACCTCGCCGCCGTGCACGTCTTCGCCGGCGTCGACGGCGGCGATCGGCTTGCCGTCGAGCAGGACCTGCATGCGGCGCGGGCCGCCGCGGGAGCCGAGCACCAGGTAGACGCGGCGGGCCTGGAAGTCGAGCCGCAGGGTCGAGCCGGCGCTGGCGGTGATCGACTCGTGGTCCACCTGCCAGCGACCGCCGAGCGACCATTCGCTCTCCCCCAGCGAGGCGGGCTGGGTGAACGAGGAGAGCCCTTCGCCGAGCCCGCCGTTGGCGTTGCGTTCGGCCCGGTAGGGGCCGAGGTAGGTCTCCGGGGTGAGCTGGGCGTCCGAGGGTTCGATCCCGTGGGCGTCGGCGCGGGCCCGGCCGACCCGCTTTCCCGATTCGGCCAGGAGCTGGCGGATCACCGCTTCCTTCTTGCCGTATTCGCCCTCCCCCGCGTCGGCGAAGCGAACCTCGCCGTTGGCGTCGAGGAAGTACTCGGAGGGCCAGTAGAGGTTGCCGTAGGCGCTCCAGGTCCCGGCTTCGTTGTCCTGGACCACGGGGTAGTGGATCCCTTCCCGCTTGATCGCCGCTTCGACGTTGCCGGCCTCGCGCTCGAACGGGAACTCCGGGGTGTGGACGCCGACGATCACGAAGCCGTCGCGGTGGTAGCGCCGGTACCAGGCGTTGAGGTAGGGCAGGGTGCGGATGCAGTTGACGCAGCTGTAGGTCCAGAAGTCGACGAGGACGACCTTGCCGCGCAGCTGGCGCAGGGTCAGCGGCCGGCCGCCGGGGGTGTTGAACCAGCGCTCGGTGTCGGTGAATTCGGGTGCCTTGCCGTAGACCGGCAGCTTCATCTTCTCGGCCGCGAGCTTCGACGGCGGCGTGCGGGTCACTTCTTCCTCTTCGGACCCTGCGGTCGCCCGGGCGCCGAGGCCGTGGGCGGAGAAGCCGCTGATCGAGGCCAGCGCCGACTTCGCCGAGCCGGTGCTTTCGAGGCCTTCGGCGGGGGTGGTCAGCCAGCTCGGCCAGTCGGAGGCGATCGCGCTCTCGAACCGGGTGTCGTAGTTGCCGAGCATCGCCAGCGCGACCACCACCATCACCGCGCCGGTGGCGACCTGGAAGGCGCCGCCGCGGCGGGCGAGCGGCCGGATCGCGCGGCGACCGCCGACCATCAGCGCGTAGAGGACGGCGGCGGAGCCGAGGCCATAGGCGAGGGCGACGGCGAGCCGGCCGGCGTCGAAGGACTGCGAGGCGGTGACGGTGATGACGCCGGCGAGGATCGGGCCGGCGCAGGGCGCGTAGACGAGGCCGAGGCTGGCCCCGACCACGGTGCCCGACCAGAAGCCGTCGCCGCCGCGCGGCGTCGGCACGCGGCCGGCGAAGCGCGAGCCGAAGGCCTCCACCCGGGCCGCCAGCGGCGGCACCAGGAGCAGCAGCCCGAATCCGAGCAGGACGCAGATCGCGATCTTGCGCAGCAGGTCGCCCGGCAGCCCGAGGGCGTCGATCACGTAAACGAGGGCGACGATCGCGAAGGTGAAGGAGACGACCAGGCCGGCGACGATCCCGAGCGGGCGGCGGCGGCCGCCGTTGGCGCCGGCGGAGAGCGCGATCGGCAGCACCGGCAGGACACAGGGCGAGACCGCGGTCGCGGCCCCGGCGACGAAGCCGAAGATGATCAGCAGTGCCACTGGATCGAACCCTCGCAGAGGGTGATTACGAGGAGATGACGGCGGCGGATCGCCGCCTCAGGCGATCGGTGGGGTCGCCGTGACCGCGTCCTCGGGGCGGTTGGCGACGGCGGCGTGGCGGCCTACCCGGGAGCCGATCCCGAAGTGGCCGCAGATCGTCAGCTCGTGCTCGCGGCGCAGCGGCCGGATCGGGTCGACGACCGGCGCCCGCCGCAGCGTGTCGGCGCTCTGCGCGGTCCAGACCCCGGTCGGCAGGCCGGCGCACTCGGCCATCGGCAGGGCGACGACGCGGGTGCCGCGGCGCCGCCCGAGGCGGGCGATCAGCCAGACCGGCTCGCCGGCCTCGCTGTCGACGTAGAAGCCCTCGACCGCGCCGACCCGGTCGCCGCCGGCCTCGGTCAGGCTGGCGCCGACCCAGCCCGCGGCCTCTTCGGCGCTCGGCGCCACGCCGGCCTCACTCATCGAGGTGCCTCTCGAGCAGCTCGCCGGCGGCGCTGGCGGGGTCGAGCTCGCGGCTGACGACGCGGTCGAGCAGCTCCGCCGTCGCCGGGTCGGCTTCGACCTCCGCTTCGAGCTTGCGCCGCAGCCGCGAGGCGGCGATCCCGAGCACCTCGCTGCGCAGGTTGCGGGCGCGGCGATCGGCCAGCGTCCCCTCCGCCTCGATGAACTCGCGGTGCTCCTCGATCTTCGCCGCCAGCTCCTCGACCCCCTCGCCGCGCGCCGCCTCGGTCCGCAGGATCGGCACCTTCCAGCCTTCGGGGTCGTGGGAGAGGGCGAGGACGCCGCGGACCTCGCGCACCATCGTGTCGGTCATCGGGTGGTCGGCCTTGTTGACGACGATCACGTCGGGGATCTCCATCACCCCCGCCTTCAGCGCCTGGATCGAGTCGCCGGAGCCCGGCATCAGCGCCAGCACGATCGTGTCGGCGTGGTCGACGATGTCGATCTCGGCCTGGCCGACGCCGACGGTCTCGATCAGGACGTCGTCCTTGCCGGCGGCGTCCATCACCAGCGCCACCTGCAGCGCCGCCTCGGAGAGGCCGCCGAGGGCGCCGCGCGAAGCCATCGAGCGGATGAAGACGCCGGGGTCGAGGAAGTGGTCGGTGAGGCGGATCCGGTCGCCGAGCAGGGCGCCGCGGGTGAACGGGCTCGAGGGGTCGATCGAGAGCACCGCGACCTCGCGCTCGGCCTTTCGCAGCTCGCCGGTCAGCGCCCCGATCAGGGTGCTCTTGCCGACCCCGGGCGGGCCGGTGAAACCGACGATCCGCGCCTTGCCGGTGCGCGGATAGACCTCGCGGACGAGCTCCCAGCCGGCCGGGTCGTCGGACTCGATCAGGGTGATCGCCCGCGCCAGGGCACGCTTGTCGCCGGCGACCAGGCGCTCGGCGAGGGGGGCGCTCTTCGCGACATCGGTCACTGCGTGGCAACTCTAGACTGGCCCCGCGATGCTCCGCTTCCTCGCTCGCAACGGGATGCTCAACTGGCGCTACGCGCGGCTTCTCTGGCGCTACACGTGGCGGCGCTGGCTGACCGCTGCGGGGCGGCGCTGGGAGACCGACGGCCCCGTCTTCTTCGGTCGCGGCCTGGAACTGGAGGTCTCGCGGCGGGGCCGGGTCGGGTTCGGGCGCTTCGTCTGGATCGGCGACCGGACCAAGATCCGCTGCCACGAGGGCGAGGTCGAGATCGGCGCCAAGACCGTGATGGGCCAGGAGTGCACGATCTCCGCCTACCAGCGGGTGAGGATCGGCGAGCAGTGCGTGATCGCCGATCGGGCGATGTTCATCGACTTCGACCACGGCGTCGTCGAGGTCGAGCGGCCGATCCGCCTGCAGGGCATCTACAAGCGCGACGTCGAGGTCGGCTCCAACGTCTGGATCGGCTACGGGGCCTGCATCCTGCGCGGCGTCCGGGTCGGCGACAACTCGGTGATCGGGACCAATGCGGTGGTGACCAAGGACGTGCCGGCGAACGCGGTCGTCGGCGGCGTGCCGGCGCGGGTGCTGCGGATGCGCGAGGCGCCCAAGCAGCTGCGCTGGCCGCATCCGGTCGAACCGGACCCCGAGGCCAGCGCCACCCTCCCCCAGCCCGACCGGGTCTGAGTCGCCCGGGGGCGGCCGCTACTCGAAGCCGTGCTCGGCGCGGACTTCCGCCGCCCGCCGTTCGTTGATCTCGCGCCCGACCCGGTTGAAGTCGACCAGCAGGCGGAGGTCGTCTTCGCTGAGGCCGGCGAACCAGGGGTCGGCCATCGCTTTCATCGGCAAGTAGAAATCGGCCGCCGCCTTGCGCTGCTTGTCGGTGACCTCGACCAGGATGCGGCGACGGTCGTCGGGGTCGGGGACCCGGCGAACCAGCTCCCTGGCCTCGAGCCGGTCGAGGACGGCGGTGACCGCCCCAGTCGTGAGGCCGGCCTCGGTCGCCAGCTGGCCGGCGCTGATAAGGCCACGGCGGTCGACGATGTCGAGGCAGCGGCCGTCGGTGGCGTTGATCCCGAGCGCCCGGTGCGCCGCTTCGTCCATCTGCTGGACCGCCGTCTGGTAGCCGCGGACCTCCCCGATCAGCTCCGCTTCGAGCTTCCCCTTCGGGGTGTCCTGAGCCGCCGCCCACTCGGCGCTCCCCCACTGCTCTGACCAGTCGTTCGACACTGCAATCTCTTAGTCGCCAAGTT
Source organism: Solirubrobacterales bacterium (assembly GCA_036494495.1). GTDB lineage: Bacteria > Actinomycetota > Thermoleophilia > Solirubrobacterales > 70-9 > VAYN01. Next base: position 20,879 of record DASXOF010000192.1, read on the forward strand.
TTCTGCTTTCAAGAACTCTATTCCAGCCGCTACCCGTCTTTGAACTTGCGGCGGAGCCGCTTCTTCTCCGCCCCGATCAGCCGCCGCAGGATCGCGACCTTCGAGTCGCGAGTGGCCCCGGCTATCCAGGCCAGATCCTTCTCGGCCTTCGGGTCGCTGAACGAGTAGGTCATTGCGAGATTCCTCTCAGGCGTGGGGGCTTTGGTGACGCTTTCGACTCGTTCGAGTATATGTCGACAAGACGTGTCCACGCTACAGCGCAAACCGCACACCCGCCTATCTCGCGCACGGAGCGGCAAACGCCGTGGAATTCGCCTCGAGCTGTTCGCCTCACCGCGCCTGGCGGAGCAGGTTGCAGAGCCGTTGCCGGCCAGCGAGGCTCGCGGCTTGGACTTCGCGACGCGTTTCGGCCACAACCTCGCCCGCTGCCGGGAGCGGACGACGCTCTCCCAGGAAGAGCTCGGCCTGCGGGCGGGCCTGCACCGGACCGCGGTCGGACAGCTGGAGCGAGGAGAACGCGTCGCCCGCACCGACACCCTGGTCAAGCTCGCCGGCTCGCTCGGAGTCAGGCCGGAAGAGCTGCTGGCGGGTCTCGAATGGAGACCGGCGGTGATGACCGAGGGCGAGCTGACGATCTCCGACGACCGTTAGAGACGATTGTCTGTCAGACAGAAGCTCTTATAGTGGATGCTGCCGATGTGGCGAAGGACAAAAAACAGGCCGAAGAAATCGCCCGGCGCTTCGGTCAGAACCTGCGGCGGGCGCGCAAACGAGCAGCGATGTCGCAGGAGGAACTGGCGGTCGGCGCCTCCCTGCACCGGACCGAGATCGGCCTGATCGAGCGCGGCCACCGGGTCGCCCGGATCGACACCCTGATCAAGATCGCCAGCTCGCTCGGGGTCAAGCCCGAAGAGCTGCTCGACGGCATCAACTGGACGGCTGGCGGCCCCAGCCGCGGCCGCTTCCACGTCAGCGGCGCGCCGGCGCAGCCGCCGCGCCGGGGCCGCGCCTCCTGATCCCCGCTCGGCGCTAGCTCGCCAGGTCGCTCGGACGGCGGGGAGCCGGGGCAGCGGTGAGCTCGGCGTAGACGGCTTCGGTCTGCTCGGCGACGTCGGCCCAGTCGAAGCGGCGCAGGTGCTCGTAGGCTTCGGCGACCAGGCGACGGCCGAGCTCGTCGTCGGAGAGGACGCGGATCGCGACCTCGGCCAGCGCCTCCGGGTCGCGCGAGCGGAAGCGCAGCCCGGCCTCCTCGTGGGGGACGACCTCGCGCAGGCCGCCGGTGTCGGCGACGATGCAGGGGCAGCCGGAGGCCATCGCCTCGAGCGCCACCAGGCCGAACGGCTCGTAGATCGAGGGCACCACGGTGAGGTCGGCGATCCGGTAGAGCGAGTGGAGGACGTCGTCGCCGATCCAGCCGAGGAAGGTGCCGTGCTCCATCAGCCCCAGCTCCTCCGCCTGGCGGCGCAGCTCGGCCTCATGGGTGCCGGAGCCGGCAACCAGGAAGCGGGTCCCGGGGACCTCGGCGATCAGCCGCGGCATCGCCTCCAGCGCCAGCTGGAACCCCTTCTCGTAGACGAGGCGGCCGATCAGCAGGACCAGGCGCTCGTCCGGGGCGGCGAAGTCGGCGCGCAGGCGGGTCAGGGTCGCAGCGTCCTGGTTCGGCAGGTCGTCGGGGTCGATCCCGTTCGGGATCACCGAGATCCGCTCCTCCTCGACGCCGAAGATGTCGGCGACCTGTTCGCGCATGTAGTGGGAGCAGGCGATCACCCGCTGCGAGCGGTTGGTGATCCAGCGCTCGACCCCGTGGATGTAGGACTGCGGGTGCTTTTCGACCCAGCCCTGGTGGCGGCCGTGCTCGGTGGCGTGGATCGTCGTGATCAGCGGCGCCCGGAAGCGCCGCGCGAGGTGGTCGCAGGCGTTGGCGACGAGCCAGTCGTGGCCGTGGACGAGGTCGAAGTCGTAGGCGTCGCCGAGGCCGACCCCGGCGGCGAGCATGTCGGAGTTCATCCGCTCGACCCAGGCGACGAACTCGCCGAGGTCGGTCGGTCGCTTCGGCTCGCGGATGCGGTGGACGAAGACGCCGCCCGACTGCTCGTGGGCCGGGGACTCCTCACCGCCGCGGGTCAGCACGTGCACCTCCACCCCACGCTCGACCAGCGCCTCGGAGAGCTTGCGGACGTGGCGGGCGAGGCCGCCCTCGATCAGCGGCGGGTACTCCCAGGAGAGGATGAGGGCGCGGGTCACTGGGTGGGGGCGGTGATTGGCGGCAGTCCTATGGCTCCAGCAAGGGCGCCAGGCTGAGGTCCGGCGCCAGCGAACGCATACAGGGATCGGTGTCGAATCGGGACTCTATTGCCTGCAGGAGCGCCTCGCCGTGGTCGGTGGCGCGAACGAAGGCGTAGTCGCCGGCCTGGCCGCGGGCGTCGAGGAAGGCCCAGTCGCTGGCCTGGGCGGCGAGCAGCTCGCGGGCGGCGCGGGCGGCGGCGTCGCCGCGGAGGCCGGCGCCGAGCGCCCGCAGCAGCCGCAGCTCGAGCCGCCGCGCCGCCCAGGCGAGGTCGGCGACCGGCGTCGAGTCCCAGGTGCGGAAGTCCTTGCCCTCGCCCCAGGTCGAGGCGCGGAGCGGGCGCTCGACCGGCTCGTGCTCGGCGAGCGCGGTCGGCAGGTCGACGGTGCGGACGCCGGCGGCAGCGGCGCCGTCGAGCACCGCCCGCAGCCACAGCGGCCCCTCCGACCACCAGTGGCCGAGCAGCTCGGTGTCGATCGCGAAGACGAGCAGGCCGCGGCGGCCGCGGCTCTCGGCGTAGCGGCGCAGCCGGGCGGCGACGGCGGCGAGGAACTCGCCCGCCTGGCGGCGCGCGGCGTCCGCCGCCTCTTCGGGCTGGTAGGGGCCGCCGCCGATCCGCCAGAGCCGCATCCCGCGCAGCGATTTGCCGTCGAACTGGGCGTAGGCAGGGTCGGAGGGGTAGCCGTCGAGCGCCCAGAGCCAGGAGATCGCCTCCCAGTCGATCGGCAGCGCCAGCGGGCCGGCGGCGGTGGCGATCGGAGCGAGCGCGTCGAGCGGGTCCCCGAGGTGCTCGCTCTGGTCGACGCAGAACCAGCCGACGCCGGCCTCGGCCAGCGCCCACTCGAGCCCCGGCGCGTAGGCGCACTCCGGCAGCCAGAAGCCGCCGTTCCAGCCGAAGCGGCGGCGGTGCGAGCGAAGCCCAGCATCGATCTGCAGGCGCAGGCCTGGCGTGGTGGCGACCAGCGGCAGCACGGCGTGGGTGGCAGCGGAGGAGGCAAGGGCGATCCGGCCCTCGGCGGCGGCCTCCTGGAAGGGGCGCAGCGGGTCGCCGCCGGCGGCGTCGAGCAGCTCCAGCGCCCGCTCGTAGCGGGCCTGCTCCGCGCGCAGGGCCGGGTGCAGCTCGGCGCTGACGTCACGCAGGTCGGCTTCGGCGGCGCCGATCCGCCACCCGCGCAGGAAGTCCCGCAGCCGCGCCGCGGCGCCCCCGTCCTCGAGCTGGTCGGCGAGCACCGGGGTCACCGTCATCGTCAGGTCGCGCGCCACCTCGAGCACCGGCAGGTAGGAGCGGATCACGGCGTCGAACAGCCACTCCTCGCCGAACGGGTAGGTGCCGAAGCCCTCGACGTAGGGCATGTGGCTGTGGAGGACGATCGCCAGGTCGCCGGCGGTCCCCTCCATCAGGGGCGGCAGACGGCGACGAAGTCGAGAGCCGCGTCGAGGTTGCCCGGGCGGAGCGAGAAGTCGGAGGCGGAGATCGCCGGCGTGAAGCGGTCGTAGAAGGGCTTGGTCAGGTGCAGGCGTTTGTGGACGCCGTCCCAGCCGAGCCGCAGCGCCAGCTCGTGGGCGCGGAGCTTGCGGGCGTGGAAGAGGCCGAGCAGCTCGACCTTCCCGAAGTGGGCGCGGCAGAGCTCGCCGAACTCGGCGGCGCGGTACTCGCGCAGGTGCCAGGGGTTCTCCGATTTCTCCGCCCCGGGCGGGGCGAGGGTCAGCAGGTTCGGGGTCGAGACGTAGGCGACGCCATCCGGCGCGAGCATCGACTTGAAGTGCTCGAGGATCGCCCCGGGGTCCTCGACGTGCTCGATCGTCTGCAGGAAGACGACGGCGTCGCAGGGCTCGGCGAAGGTTTCGACCAGGTCGCGCTCGAAGCGCAGGTTGGGGCGCACGTAACGGAGGCGGGCGTGCTCGTGGGCCTCGGGGTTGGCGTCGACGCCGACGACGCTCGCGGCCGCACCGGCGAGGACGTCGGAGCCGTAGCCCTCGCCGCAGGCCATGTCGACCACCCGCGCCTCGCCGACCCGAGCCGCGATCCACTCGTAGACGACCAGATGGCGGCGGTACCAGTAGTTCTCGTCGGGGACGTCGGGCAGCGTCCGCTCGCCGGTCAACGGCAGCGGTGGCACCCCCGGCGGCTGGTCGCGCTGGACGTAGCGATCCTCCACGGCTCGGGACCGTATTAGAGGCGGACCTTTAGAGTGCCCGCCCGATGCCCGCCTCCCCGACCGCGACGCCGGAGCACATCAAGGACGTCAACACCCGGTACCACGACGCGGCGGCCGACGAGTACGACGCCAAGTGGGGGATCGACTACGGCGCCGTCGGCCAGCGGCAGGTGCGGCTGAAGCTCGACAAGGCGCTCGGCGGGCTCGACGGCGAGCGCTTCGGCGACGCGCTGGAGATCGGCTCGGGAACCGGCTACTTCTCGCTCAACCTGGTCCAGCTCGGGCTGGTCGAGCGGCTGACCGCGACCGACATCTCGCCGGGGATGCTGAAGCGGCTGGCGGCGACCGCGAAGGGACTCGGGCTCGGGGAGGTGACCACGGTCGCAACCGAGGCCGAGGAATTGCCCTTCGCCGATCAGAGCTTCGACCTCGTCTTCGGCCACGCCGTCCTCCACCACATCCCCGACCTCGACCGCGCCTTCGCCGAATTCCGCCGGGTCCTGCGGCCGGGCGGGGTGATCGCCTTCGCCGGCGAGCCCTCGCGCTACGGCGACCGCCTGGCGGCGCTGCCGAAGCGCGCCGGGATGCTCGCCGCGCCGGCCTGGCGCAAGCTGGTCGGCGCCAGCGACCGCGCCGTGCCGGAAGCCGAGCAGTCCCACGACCACTCGCTCGAGGCCGAGGTCGACGTCCACGCCTTCGCCCCCGCCGATCTCCGTCGCCTCCTCCGCGAGGCCGGCTTCGAGCAGCGCCGGGTCGGCGGCGAGGAGCTGCTGGCAAATGCCTGGGGCTGGGGCCTGCGCACGGTCGAGTCGAGCGCCGAGCCCGAATCGGTCCCGTTCCGCTGGCGCCGGTTCGCGTTCAGCAGCTACATCGCGCTGCAGAGGGTGGACACGAGTGTTCTGGAGCCACATCTGCCGGCGGAGCTTTTCTACAACCTGCTGGTTTCGGGACGGAAGCCGGCTTAGAGGCGGCTGGCGGTCGCCCGGAGCGTTTCGGCGACGTGGCGCGGGTCGTAGCGGACCTGCCAGTGGGTGAAGCGCAGGGTGGTGAGGCCGGCGGCGGTGTGGGCCTGGTCGCGGAGGAAGTCGCGCGTTTGCTTTAAGCCGGTGCGGTGGTAGCGGAGGGAGTCGGTCTCGATTACGAGGCGAAGGTCGGGCCAGTAGAAGTCGACTTCGAAGTCGTTGACGAAGGCTTTGGTGAGGGGTCGAGCAACTTGCGCAGGCGTTTGACCCTGGGCTCGCCGGGACGGAGGGCGCAGTAGCAGCGCAGCGATGGTGGGTCGACGGCGATGTCGTCGCTGGCGTCGGCTTCGTTTACGAGGCGCTCGAGGGAGGAGTCGGAGATCGGCAGGGCGGCTTGGTCGAGGATCGTGCGGGCGGGGGTGGTGACCGGGATGCAGCGGTGCAAGGTGACGTCTTGGCTGGGTAGGGAGGGGCGGCTTCTGACCTTGATCCCGTCATGTTGTGGCCAGGTGCGCCGGCGTACGGTGGTCTCGATTTGCTTCCAAGAGGGACCGATGCCCCAGAGGGCTGCCGCGCTGCCGTGGCTCAGGACGGCATCGGGCCCACAGGCCAGCACCGCCGCCATCCACCGTCCCTTCTGCGTCAGCTCGCGGCGGCCGACCGCGTAGACGCCGCGGTAGACAGGATGCAGGCGCCCGGTTCGCACGCGGTGTTTGATCGCATCGGGGCCGAAGCCGAGGCGCAACAAGTCGGCGCGAGTCACGACGCCGTGTTGGCGCCGGGCCAAGGCCCAGGCCGCCCTGCTTCGCGCTGCAGCGATTTGGGGGTCCATAGGCCCCCAAAGGACTGCAGCGGGTGGGGTTCGCCCCCGGCGCGGGCGCCTCGGGGCGGTTACGGGCGGAACTCGGGGACGTTTACGACTGCTCGCGGACGCGGAAGAGCTTGATGCGGGCGTCGATGCCCTTGAGCCGGCGCTCGCCGGCGAAGGAGTAGGCGAAGCCGTCCTCGCCGGCCGCCTCGCGGGTGACCGCGTCGACGACGACGCTGCCGGGGCGGGCGACGCCGGTGATGCGGCTGGCGAGGTTGACCGAGCGGCCGTAGTAGTCGCCGGCCTGCGGCAGGGTCGGGCCGGTGGCGAGGCCGGCGCGGAGCCAGGGGAACTCCTCGCCTTCGGCCTCGGCGGCGGCGATCAGGGCGAGCGCCGCCTCGGTCAGGTCGCGGGCCTCGGGCGAGACCAGCATCACCGCGTCGCCGATCGTCTTCACCAGCCGCACCGGCGGCTCGGCGACGGCGGTCGCCATCTCCTCGAGGCGGCCGGCGACGAGGCCGAGCTCCTCCGGCGCGATCTCCTCTCCGAGGCGGGTGAACTCGACCAGGTCGGCGAAGCAGACGGTGCGCACGACGGCGCCGCCGAGCTCGCCCGATTCGAGGTCGGCGGCGGCGATCACGTCGCGTTTGACCTGCTCCAGCAGGTTGGTCTGGAAGGCGTAGACGAGGGTGTCGCCGACCAGCGGCAGCAGCTGCTGGGCGGTGAGGGCGAGGCGGTCGGCGACGTCGCGCTCGGTGTCGCCCGGGGCGGTCAGGTTGCGGACCACCAGCTCGCGGTTGGCTTCGGCGATCCGCCCCATCCCCATCCCGATCGTGCGGGCGTTCCGCAGCAGGTCCTCGGTCGGGAAGCCGGCGTCGAGGATCGCCTTGGTCCGCAGCGCCGCCTCGAGGTCGGCCTCGGTCGCCACCCGCTCGTCCGGGTCGACGTAGGGGACGCCGAGGGCGGCGCGGAACTTGCGCAGCAGCTCGACGTCGAGGCCGCTGCGCTCGGCGACCTCGCGGGCCGTGTAGCGGGCGCCGTCGCCGGCGATCGCGTGCTCGACCGGCAGCAGCGCCAGCCGCCCGGCGGCGACCGCGTTCCGCAGCTCCTCCAGCGGCACCCCTTCGGACTCCAGCCTCTGCAGGAGCCCCAGCCGCGCCGCCCGCGCCTCGCCCTCGACTCCGTCGAGCAGCCCCTCGGCTTCGAAGTCGGTCACGCGCTCGCCACCGCCCCGCCGCGGCGCGGGTCTCCCCCGCCGCTCAGGTCCCCCGTCCGCGGATCCCGCGCCACCGCCTGCACGCCGCCGAAGAATAGGTTGATCGCCGGCCAGCGGACGACAGCCAGGCCGCGGGCTTCGATCCGCGCGAGCGCCGCCGGGTCGATCGCCGGCTCGGCCTGGACCGCCCCCGCCTCGAAGTGGAGGCGCGGCGCCACCACCGCCTCGGCGACCGGCAGCCGCTGCTCGACCGCCCGCACGACGGTCTGCAGGATCGCCGAGCGGATCCGGTTCGAGCCGGCGCTCCCCAGCCCGAGCACGATCTCGCCGTCGCGCAGGACCAGGGTCGGCGCCATCATCGACGCCACCCGCCGCCCCGGCCGGGTGCGGTGGAAGCCGAGCGGGTTCAAGTCCTCCTCGCCGAGCATGTTGTTGAGGATCACGCCGGTGCCGGGGACGAGCACGCCGGAGCCGGAGCCGTTCGAGCAGGTGACGCTGGCGCAACTGCCGGCCGCGTCCATCACCGCGATGTGGGTGGTCGAGCCGAGCAGGTCGGCGGCGGCGAGGTCGAGGCCGACCGAGTCGAGGAAGCCGGCCTCCATCCCCTCGCGGTAGAGCGCCTCGGCGAACTCGAGGTCGCGGCGCTCGTCGGCGGCGCTCATCGCCGCCACCAGCTGCTCGGGCCCGCTCTCGGCGCCGAAGCGCTCGAGCAGGCCGAGGCAGTAGGCGACGAGGATCCCGCCCGAGGAGGGCGGCGGGTTGGTCAGCACCTGGTGGCCGCGGAAGGGTGCCGCGATCGGCTTGCGCTCGACCGGCTCGTAGCTGGCGAGGTCGCCGGGGCCGAGGGTGCCGCCGTGGGAGACGACGAAGTCGGTGATTGCCCGCGCCACCGCGCCTCGGTAGAACGGCTCCGCCCCTTCGGCGCCGTAGCGTTCGAGCGCCGCGGCCAGCTCCGAGAAGGCGAAGTGGTCCCCCTCGCGCAGCTGCCGCCCGCCCGGCGCGTAGAGCTCGCGGGTGCCGCTCATCTGCTCGTGGATCGGAGCGAGGATCTCCAGCACGTAGGCCTGCTGACGGTTGACCGGAGCGCCCCGGCGGGCCAGCCGCACCGCGGGCCCGACGAGCTCGGCCAGCGGCATCGTCCCGAAGCGCCGCAGCGCGTGCTGGAGCCCCGCCGCCGTCCCCGGCACCCCGCAGGAGGCCGGGCCGACGTAGAACGTCTGCACGGTGTCGGCGTCGAAGTGGACCGGCACCGGCACCAGCTCGGCGCCGCGCTCGATCCCGTCCAGCCCCGGCGCGGCGACGAAGAAGTCGATCAGCGTCGCCTCGGCGTCCCCGGGCCGGTGGACCATCATGTAGCCGCCGGCACCGAACCCGGTCAACGGGCTCTCGACCGCAAACGAGGCCAGCACCGCCGCCACCGCGGCATCGACCGCATTGCCCCCCTCGCGCAGGACCGCGGCCCCGGCGGCCGCCGTCTCCGGGTGGCCGGCTGCGACGACCCCCTTCATCTCTCGCGGGCGCTCCGTCGGTTGGCCCGGGCTAGCCGGGGAGGAACTCGGGGACGTCGATCCCGAGCTCGGTGTCGCGCTGCTCGCCGCGGCCGCGGCCGCGGCCGGTGTCGGCGGTGCGGCGGATCATCGGCTCGGCCTCGCGCCGCGGCGTCGGCGGGCGGCCGTCGAAGCGGGTGGCGACGACGGTGACCCAGATCTGGTCGGAGAGCTCGTCGTCGACGTTGGCGCCGAAGATGATGTTGGCGTCGGGGTGGGCTGCCTCGCCGACCACCTTGGCGGCCTCGGAGACCTCGACCAGCGAGAGGTCGGAGCCGCCGGTGATCGAGAGCAGGATCGAGCGGGCGCCCTCCATCGAGGTCTCGAGCAGCGGCGAGGAGATCGCTTTTTCGGCTGCCAGGACGGCGCGCTCGTCGCCGTAGGCCATGCCGATCCCGAGCAGCGCCCGGCCGGCGTCCGACATGATCGAGCGCACGTCGGCGAAGTCGAGGTTGATCACGGCCGGCAGCGTCACCAGGTCGGAGATGCCCTGCACGCCCTGGCGCAGGACGTCGTCGGCGACCTGGAAGGCCTCGACCATCGAGGTCTGCTGGTCGAGCACCTGCAGCAGGCGGTCGTTGGGGACGACGATCAGGGTGTCGACCTCTTCGGCCAGCGCGTTGATGCCCTTCTGCGCCTGGTCGGCGCGGCGGCTGCCCTCGAAGCTGAACGGCTTGGTGACGATGCCGACGGTCAGGGCGCCGACCTCGCGGGCGAGGCGGGCGACGACCGGGGCGGCGCCCGAGCCGGTGCCGCCGCCGGCGCCGGCGGCGACGAAGACCATGTCGGAGCCCTTCAGCAGGCGCTTGATCTTGTCCTGCTCCTCGAAGGCGGAGCGGTGGCCGACCTCGGGGTCGGCGCCGGCGCCGAGGCCGCGCGTCTGCTGGTCGCCGATGTGGACGGTGACGTCGGCGACGCACAGCTGCAGCGACTGGAGATCGGTGTTGACGGCCATGAACTCGACCCCGGGGATGCGGGCGTCGACCATCCGGTTGACCGCGTTGACGCCGGCGCCGCCGACGCCGACGACCTTGATCACCGGCTGGTGCGGCTCGCCCGAGCCGGGCGGCTCGTAGGCCGGCTCCTCGCGCCCGTAACGTGGCGAGCCCGGCAGGTAGTCCTCGCGATCGAGACGCGGCCGCGGCTCCTCGGCGAAGACCTTCTTCAGGCGCTCGTCGGCCGGCGGCGCACTGTCGCTGATGCCGGCTTCCGCCTCACTTTCCTGGTCGTAGAAGCCGCCGGAAGCGGGGTCGGCGTCGGCTGGAGGTGCGGCCTCTGCGGCCGGTGGCGGCGGGGCCGGGCGCTCAGGCGGAGGCGGCGGAGATTCCTCGCTTGCAGCGGGAGCAGCGTGCCGGGGCTCGTCGGCCCCTTCTTCGATCGGCCGCGCGTCTTCGGCGGCTTTCTTCGCCTCGGCCGGATCCTCGCGCCCGTAGCGGGGCGCGTCCAGCTCGGGTGGGTCGACCGGCGCGTCGTCCGCGGTCGAACGGAAGAGATCGGCGAGCGGACCCTCGCGCATGCTCGCTCGCTTGTTACGCCGAGCCATTCGCCAGAACCTCCTTAGCCAGCTCCCGGTAGTAGTTCGCGGCGCTCGAGCCGGAATCGTACTTGAGCACGCTGGACCCCTTCACCGGCGCCTCGGCGAATTTGATCGCCTTGCGGATGCGAGAGCGGAAGACGAGGTCGCCGAAGTTTTCCTCGAGGATCTCGACCGCCTCCTTCGCGTGGATCGTCCGGGTGTCGAGCATCGTCGGCAGGATGCCCTCGATGCGGACCTCGGGGTTGAGGTTCTCCTGGATCATTCGCAGCGTGTTCTGGAGCTGGACCAGCCCGCGCATCGACAGATACTCGCACTGGACGGGGACGATCACCTTGTTCGCCGCCGTCAGCGCGTTGATCGTCAGCAGGCCGAGGCTCGGCGGCGTGTCGATGCAGACGAAGTCGTAGTCGGCGCTCACCTCTTTGAGCGCTTTTTCGAGCGTGCGCTCGCGACCGATCTTGGTGCTCATCGCGATCTCGGCGCCGGCCAGGTCGATCGAGGCGACGGCGATGTCGATCTCGCGGTGCATGATCACCTCGGAGATCGGCGCGTCGTTGACCAGCACGTCGTAGAGGCTCTTCTCGACCTTGTCGGGGTCGATCCCCTGGCTCATCGTCAGGTTGCCCTGCGGGTCGAGGTCGATGCAGAGGACCCGGTAGCCGGACTCGGCGAAGGCGACGGCGAGGTTGAGGGTGGTCGTCGTCTTGGCGACGCCGCCCTTCTGGTTGGCGAAGGCGATCACTTCGGCGTGGGCGGTCTCGTCCACGGCGGCGGCCTCCTCCTCCTCGCGCTTGATGAAGTCGAGCCGGGTCGGGGCGATCAGGTCGACGGCCTTCATCCGCCCGTCGTCCTCCTCTGGCTCCTCGTCCTCCTCGACCTCGTCCGCCTGCTGCGGCATCGCGTTGCCGGGATGGGCGTGAGCCTCGTGGTCGTCGTGCTCGCCGTTGAGAGCGGGCTCGACCTCGTGCTCGTGCTCGTCCTCGAAGTCCTCGTGCTCCTCGGCCTCATGCTCCTCCGCGTACCCGTTCTCCTCGTAGGAGTCGCCGTCGAAGCCGCGCTCGGGCACGGCCCGCTCCATCTGCTGCAGCTCCTCGACGATCGGGTGCGACTCCTCGGCGACGGCGGGGCCGCGGTCGATCGTGGCGTGGTCGACGGGCTCGCGCTCGATGCGCTCGGGCTCGGCGGGCTTGGGCTTGTTCTTCTTGCGGCTTAGGAATCCCATTGCGCGGATATTCGAATGGAGTGCCCTTTTTCCTGCCTGCGGGTCCCCTGAAGCCGAAATTGCTAGGAATTGCCCGATACCGGAACTCCTCGACAAGCGGCTGGTGATCGTCACCGGCAAGGGCGGGGTCGGCAAGACGACGGTCGCCGTGGCCCTCGGCATGCGGGCGGCGGCCGAAGGCAAGCGGACGATCGTCTGCGAGGTCTCCGCCCAGGAGAACACCTCGCGGATGTTCGACCACGCCCAGGTCGGCTTCCACGAGGTCGAGATGGAGGAGAACCTCTGGTCGATCTCGATCGACCCCGACGAGTCGATGCGCGAGTACGTGCTGCTGCAGCTGAAGGTGCGGGCGATGCGCGACATGCTCTTCCGCAGCCGCATCTTCA
>DASXOF010000193.1:0-36021 GCA_036494495.1 Solirubrobacterales bacterium
CAGCTGCTCGGCGAGCCGCTGGGCGGCGGCCTCGTCGCCTTCGAGCAGGGCGTCGGAGAGCGACCAGACTGCGGCCTCGGAGGTGTCGGCGACCATCTCCTCCAGATCCTTGGTGCCGACCTCGCCTCCCGGGCCCGCCCACAGCGCCAGGCGCTCGAGCTCGTTGCGCAGCCGCACCGGGTTGGCCCCCATCCGCTCGACCAGCATCCGGGCGGCGCCCGGGTCGAGCCGGAAGCCGAGGGCCTTGGCGTCGCCGACCAGCTGCCGCGGCAGCTCGCGGGCTTTCGGCGCCTCGAAGTGGTGCATCTCCCCGTCCGCCGCTTTCACCGCTTTCAGCAGCTTCGGCGGGGCTTTGGCGCGGGCGATCAGGACCAGGGTGAGGTCGGGCGGCAGGGCGCCGACCGCGGCGGTGACTGCCTCGAGCTGCTTGTCGCGCCATTTCTCGACCCCGTCGGCGAGCAGGTAGCGCCGCTCCTGGGTCAAGGAAAGGGCCGGGATCGCCGCCAGCAGCGCCTCGTGGTCGGGCATCGCCCGCCCGTCCCCCGGCTCGAACACGGTCAGCGCGTCGACGCCTGCCTCGCGCTCGGCGCGGGCGCGCAGGCGCGTCCTGGTCGCGTCGATTTTCGCCCCGTCGGTGCCGGAGATCAGGTAGAGAGCTCGCATCTCGTCGGCCACGAGGGCGAGTCTAGAGAGCCCCGGCGGCGACCCGCGCCGGCGCCGCGCCGGTGCTAGCCGTCGTCGTCTTCGCCGGCGGGCGACGGGACCGGTTCCGATTCAGGCGCCGCTTCCGGTGCTGCTTCGGCTTCCGGAGATTCGGCGACCGGTTCGGCCGGCGGCGCTTCCGGTTCCGGTTCGACCGCAGGCACTTCCGGTTCGACCGGCGTCGGTTCCGGCGCTTCGAGCGGCGGCGGCGAGTCTTCGGCTTCGGGGTCCTGCGGTTCTTCGCCGCCGGGCGCTTCGGATTCCGGCGGTTCGCCTTCGCTCGGGGCTTCGGCTTCTTCTTCGGGCGAGTCGGGCTGTTCTTCGGCTTCTTCGCTGCCGGGCGTGCCGGCGGTGCCGCGCCCCGGGGTGCCGTTGCCGCTGCTCGGCGGTTCGGCCCCGGCGGCGGCGCTCGAGCCCGATTCGGAGCCGGCGGCGCCGGCTCCGGACGACGGCGTCGGCAGGCTGGCGAATTCAGTCGGGCCGGTCGAGGGCGATTCGGTCGCCGAGGGCTGGCTCGAGGTGGGATTGCCGGGCACCGGCTGGGCGGCGCCCTGCGGCGAGCTCGGCGCGACGACCTGCGGCAGAGTCGCGCCGGCGAGTCCGACGCCACCGCCGGCGTCGCCGCCGTTGCCGCTCGGGTTGGAGCTGGGCGAGCCGCCGGAGCCGGCCGGAGTCCCGCCCGGCTGCGAAGAGGCGAGCAGCGAAGCCGGGGTTCCGCTGTCGGCCGCGGCAGATCCGGCGCCACCGACAGCCGAGCCGAAGCCGGCAACGGCGCCGCCGACACCGCCGCCGAGCGACTGCGCCGAGCCGATCGCCTGCAGCGGGCCGGTGGGCGGCGGGCCGGGCGGAAGGTTCGGGTAGCCGGCGCTGGCCAGCAGCGCGACGGTGACCATCCCGCCGACCGCGGTCAGCCCGAGGATCGCGAAGCTGGTGGTGCGCAGCCGTTCGATCAGGCCGTCGCCGGCAAAGGTCGGGCGCTTGGCCCACCTCGTTGCCACCCATGCCCTTGCAGTGCTCACGTCCTCATCATCGGCCCTGCGACCGCCCCCGCGAACCTATAGATCGAAATCTCCAACTATTAGGTGGGACATACGTCCAGAATTCATCGCCGGCGCCTCGCTCCTCTCCTATGGCGATCGTACCGCCACCCCGGAGCGCCGAACCGCGATTTCGATCGTTCCGAAACGATCCGTGCGCAGGGTCCGGATCCGGTGCCGGGCGAGGGTCGCGAGGGTCCCCGGCGTCGGATGGCCGAAAGGATTGCCGGCGCCGACGGAGATCACCGCCAGGCGCGGCCGCGTGCGGTCGAGGAGGGCGCCGAGGCCGGCGTCGTCGGAGCCATGGTGAGCGACCTTTAAGACGTCGACCGGCCCTGGGTCGATGGGGACGACTTCGGCCTCGGCGTCGGCGGTGAGCAGCATCGAGAAGCGGTGCCAGCGGGCGAGCAGGACCAGCGCCAGCTCATTGGGATCGCTGCCGGCAGGCGGTTCGACGGCCAGCTCGGCCGGCGGCCACAGCACTTCGAGGCGCAGGCTGCCGAAGCGGACCGCGTCGCCGCGGGCGATCTGGAGCGGACGGGCGCCGGCAGCCCGGGCCTCGGCGGCGAGGCGGGACGAGGCGGCGCCGTAGATCAGCCGCGCCACCGGGAACGAGCCGAGCAGCTCGTCGATGCCGCCGGCGTGGTCGGACTGGTCGTGGCTGACGATTGCGGCGCCGAGCCGCTCGACCCCGGCGGCGGCGAGCTTCCCCGCCAGCCCGTCGCCCGGCGGCCCGCCGTCGACCACCACCGCCGGTGCCGCCGCGGGCTGCAGCAGGATCGCGTCGCCCTGGCCGACGTCGAGCACCTCGACGCGGAGGCCGTAGGGAGGTGCGGCGGGATCCGTGGCACCGCCCTGGACCAGCAGCGCCGCGCCGAGCGCCGGCGCCGCGAGCGCAACCGCGAGCGCCGCGACCCGGGCTCCGCGACGCCGGCTCGGGTGAGGGATGCGTCGCGCACATCCCCGGCCTGCGCTGCCGGAGCGGGCGCGAGCGCGGGCGAGCCGACGGTGGCGAGCGAGGCGGATCGCCGCGACGACCGCAGCCCCGAGGGCGGCGTAGGCCGCCGCCACGCCCCAGGGACCGAGGTGGACGTGAACGACCGCCCAGCCGGGACGGCCGCACCAGGCTGCGACCTGGGCGATGTAGGCGAGGAGGAGCGCGTCGAGGCCGTTCAGCGGCTCGAGCGGCAGGCCCGACAGCTGGGCCGCAGCAGCGGCCACCATGCCCAGCCACATCGCCGGCGCCACCGCCGGCATCGCCATCAGGTTGGCGACGAGCGTGGTCAGCGAGATTTCTTCGAAGTAGAAGGCGATCAGCGGCGCGGTGGCGAGCGTCGCGGCGACGGTGACGCCGGCGCCCTCGGCGAGGGCCCGGCGCAGGCCGCTCGTTGCACGGTGCCGGCCGGCGCGAGCGCTGCGGGCGAGCAGCGCGTCGCGGATCCGGCCCGCCAGCAGGTAGATCCCGAGCACGGCGGCGAAGCTGAGCTGCCAGCCGACGTCGGCGGCGACGCTCGGGTCGACCGCGAGGGTGACGAGCAGGGCGAGGGCGAGCGCGTAGACGGTCGAGGCGCGGCGGCCGGCGAGGGTGGCGAGCAGGCCCGCGGCGCCCATCACGCCGGCGCGCTGGATCGAGGGCCCGGAGCCGGCGAGCGGCACGTAGAGGGCGATCAGCGCCAGCACCCAGAGGAGGCGCTCGCGCAGCGGCACGGCGAAGGCACCGAGCAGGGCAGTTGCCAGCAGCGCCAGCAGGGTGACGTTCTCGCCGCTGACCGCGAGCAGGTGGCTGAGCCCGGCGCGGGTGAAGTCTTCCTTGGTGGCGGCGTCGACCTCTTCGTCCTCGCCGAGCACGAAGCCGCGGGCCAGGGCCGCCTCGCGCGCCGGCATGCCGCGAACGAGGCCGGCCGCAGCGCGGGCGCGAATCTCGTCGCTGTGGGCCAGGGCGACGGCGAGCAGGGCGGCGATCGCGACCAGCACGGGCAGCGAGATGCGGGCGCTCCGCACGGGGCGCGCCCAGCTGCCGGATCGGGAACCGACGGTCACGGCTGGAGCCGCGCCCGCAGCGCCTCCATCGTCGCCGGCCCGATGCCGGAGATCTGGTCGAGCTGCTCGACCGAGGAGAGGCCGCCGTGCTCTTCACGGAACTGGACGATGTCTTCGGCCGTCACCGGGCCGATGCCGTCGATCGTGTCGAGCTGCTCGACGCTGGCGGTGCCGAGGCTGATCGGGCCTTCTTCGGCGGCACTGGCGCCGGAGCCGGCGGCGGTCCCTCCCACCCCGCTTTCGGGAACGACCACCTGCTGGCCGTCGGCGAGCCGCGCCGCCAGGTTCACCGATTCGAGCTCCGCCTTCGGCGCCGCGCCGCCGGCCCGCTGGACGGCGTCGGTGACGCGGCTCCCGGCCGGCAGGCGGTAGACGCCGGGACGTTCGACGGCGCCGGTGACGTCGACGACGACGTCGCCGCCCTGCCCGCTCAGCTCGAATTCGCCGCCGGCCTCCTCGCCACCCGCTTCTTCGTCCCCGGCCGAATCGCTCCATTCGCCCGAGTCGCTCCAGGACGTCCCCTCGCCGCTCGGGGTCCCGCCCTCGCCCCTGATCGCCTGGGCGCCGACCAGCAGCAGGGCGACGGCTACGGCGCCGTAGACGACCACCTGGGTGCGGCTGAGCTCTGGCACCGGCCGATCGTGGCCGGAAAAGGCGCACGCGTGGTGCGCTCAATCAAACGACTTCGTCGCGTCTCCGTCTAGAGATCGTCGTCGTCGTAGTCGTATCCCGCAACCTCGGCCAATTGGTCGCTGTAGAGCTCGGAGGCGGCTACCTGGGGCGACTGGATCGAGATGCAGGCGAGCTCGTCCTCGGCGTCGTTGGAGATCGAGTGCTCGGTCGCCGGCGGGACGAGGATCAGGTCGCCCTCCCCCACCTGCTGGGTGTCGCCGGCCACCGACATCGAGCCGCGGCCGCGCACCACCACGTAGACCTGCTCGGCCTCTTCGTGCGAGCGCAGGGTCTGCTCGGCTCCGGCCGGGACGGTGAGCCAGCTGACGGTGAGGTTGCGGGCGCCGAGTTCCCCCGCGTCCATCAGCAGATGGGCGCTGAGCCGGTGCCACTCCTCGACTGGTGCTTCTTCCAGACGCCTGACGAGCATCCGCGGCTTTGTACCAGATCAGCGCACGACGAAGTTGACCAACTTGCCCGGGACGACGACCTCCTTGACGACTTCCCTGCCGTCGAGGTGGCGGCCGACCTTCTCGCTGCCGCGGGCCAGCTCCAGCAGCTCGTCGCGATCGGCCTCGGCCGCAGCCTCGATCCGGTCGCGCAGCTTGCCGTTGACCTGGACGACCAGGGTGACCGTTTCCGAGGCGAGCAGGGCGAGGTCGGCCTCGGGCCAGGGCGTCTCCCAGACGCGCTCGCCGCGCAGCCGCTCGAACACCTCGCTGCCGAGGTGCGGGGCGAAGGGGAAGATCAGCGATGCGGCGGTGGCGGCGGCGAAGCGGAGGGCAGCGTCGCCGTCGGCGGTGCCGAAGAGCTCGTCCTTCAGCCGGTAGCAGTCGTTGACCAGCTCCATCACGGCGGCGATCGCGGTGTTGAACTGGAAGCCGCGGCCGAAGTCGCGCGTCGTCTTGTCGATCGCCCAGTGCGCCTTCGCCATCAGCTGGCGCGACTCGGCGCCGGCGCTGGCCGCTTCCCACTCGCCGGGCTCGGTCCGCTCCTCGACCTCCTCGGCCAGGCGCCAGAGGCGGGCGAGGAAGCGGTTGACGCCCTCGACGCCCTCGTCGGTCCAGTCGCCGCCGCGCTCCGGCGGGCCCATGAAGCAGATGTAGGTGCGGGCGGTGTCGGCGCCGTAGCGGTCGACGAACTCGCCCGGGCTGACGACGTTGCCGCGCGACTTCGACATCTTGGCGCCGTCGCGGGTGATCATGCCCTGGGTGAAGAGGTTGGCGAACGGCTCGCCGGCGCCGACGTGGCCGAGGTCGGCCAGCGCCTTGGTGAAGAAGCGCGCGTACATCAGGTGCAGGATCGCGTGCTCGACGCCGCCGATGTACTGGTCGACGGGGAACCAGTGGTCAGAGGCGGCGCGGTCCCAGGGAGCCTGGTCGTTCCGCGGGTCGAGGTAGCGGAGGAAGTACCAGGAGGAGTCGACGAAGGTGTCCATCGTGTCGGTCTCGCGCCGGGCCGGGCCGCCGCAGCGCGGGCACTCGGTGGCGACCCACTGCTCGGCGGCGGCCAGCGGGCTCTTGCCCTTCGGCGAGTAGTCCTCGACCTCGGGCAGCTCGACCGGCAGCTGCTCGGCCGGCACCGGGACGATCGCCGGCGCGCCGTCAGCGCCGCAGGCCTCGCAGTAGACGACGGGGATCGGCGCGCCCCAGTAGCGCTGGCGCGAGACGAGCCAGTCGCGGAGCCGGAAGTTGACCGCCGGCCTGCCGCGGCCGTCCTCTTCCAGCCAGGCGACGATCTCGTCGTAGGCCTCGCGGTTGTGCTTGCCGTCGAACCGACCGGAGCCGGTCATCGGGCCGTCGCCGGGGTACGGCAGGCCCTGCTCGTCGCGGGCGGCCTCGGTGTCGGTGCCCTCGATCACCCGCTGCAGCGGCAGGTCGAAGGCGCGGGCGAACTCGTAGTCGCGGCCGTCGTGGGCGGGGACGGCCATGATCGCGCCGGTGCCGTACTCCATCAGCACGTAGTCGGCGACGTACATCGGGATCGGCTCGCCGTTGACGGGGTTGACGACGGTGCGGCCGAGCGGCACGCCGGTCTTCTCGCGGTCCTCGGCGCCGCGTTCCTCCGCCGACTCGCGGCCGACGCGGTCGACGTACTCGCGCACCGCCGCCTCGGCCGGGGTGCCGGCGACCAGGCGCTCGAGCTCGGGGTGCTCGGGGGCGAGGACGAAGAAGGTGGCGCCGAAGAGCGTGTCGGGGCGGGTGGTGAAGACGGGGAAGTCGAGGTCGACTTCGTCGCAGCGGAAGACGACCTCGGCGCCCTCGGAGCGGCCGATCCAGTTGCGCTGCATCGTCACCACGTGCTCGGGCCAGGACTCGAGCGAGTCGAAGTCGGCGAGCAGGCGGTCGGCGTAATCGGTGATGCGGAAGAACCACTGCTCGAGGTTGCGCAGCACGACCGGCGTGCCGCAGCGCTCGCAGCGGCCGTCGACGACCTGCTCGTTGGCGAGCACGGTGGCGTCTTTCGGGCACCACTGGACCGGCGCCTCGGTCCGGTAGGCGAGGCCGTTCTCGAACAGCTGCAGGAAGATCCACTGGGTCCAGCGGTAGTACTCGGGCGTGTGGGTGGCGAGTTCGCGCGACCAGTCGATCGAGATGCCCCAGGAGCGGAACTGGCGGCGGAACGACTCGATCGAGCGCTCGGTCGCGACCCGCGGCGGCTCACCCGTTTTGATCGCGTTGTTCTCCGCCGGCAGCCCGAAGGAGTCGTAGCCCATCGGGTGGATCACCTCGAAGCCGTGGCGGCGGCGGAAGTGGGCGATCGCGTCGCCGACCGCGTAGCACTTGAGGTGGCCGACGTGCGGCTCGCCGGACGGGTAGGGAAGCATCTCCAGCACGTAGGCCTTCGGCTTCTCGGACTCGTAGCCGGGCTGGCCGGGGTTGGCGACCTCCCAGGTGCGCTCCTCGGCCCACACCGCCTGCCACTTCGACTCGATCTGTTTCGGCTCGTACGCGCTCATCGCTGGAGCAGCGATCTTATGGAGGCGGCGCGCGGGGCGCCCGCGGCTATCGCCAGCCCGGCGGCGGCGTCCAGCTCTGCAACGTGTAGTGGTAGTCGGAGAGCGAGCGGAGGATGTGCGGCCAGACGTAGACCTCGATCGTCGCGGCGACAACCAGGGTCGGGATCGCGATCGCAACCGTTACGAAGGTGGCGGCCAGCAGCTGGTTCCACTCGCCGCGGCGGCTGGCGATCAGCCAGGCCGCGAGCGGCAGGAACAGGGCGGTGAGCTCGGGGATCGCGTGCGGCAGCACGCTGAGGATCAATTCGAAGCGGCTGATGTGGAGCTGGTAGGAGAGGGTCGAGCCCTGGAAGCCGAGATACAGCGCCTGGGTGCCGAGCGAGAAGATCGTCACCGCACAGACGAAGAGGATCGCCAGCTCGCCGGCCTTGACGTGGACCCAGCGCGAGAAGCCGGTCCGCTGCTCGGCCGCGATCGGCATCGAGGCGCCGGCAATGAAGCCGGCGACGCAGGCGGTGGCGTGGAGCGCGAGGACCAGCGAGTTGCGGTAGAGGATCGGCAGCATGTCGCTCGCTTCCGAAGGCGAGGTCAGGCCCGGCAGGTGCAGCGGCGTCAGATCCGGGGTGAGCAGGCCGGAGACGAACCAGACCGCGGAGAGCAGGGTCAACGCGATCGCCAGGCTCAGCGCCACCCAGCCACGCAGGACCGGCCAAGGCCTCCCGCTCCAGGCATCGATCGTCTCCCGCGTGTCCTGCAGGCCGTGCGAGAACACGTGCTGATTGACAGCGCTCATCAGCTCTATTCATCGGCAGCGGCCACGCGATCTCTGAGGGTGGCGCACGCCCCGCACATCCGGACATAGGGGCGGCCGCGGCGGCTGACGTTGACTTCGGCGCCGGTGGAGGCGCGCTCCATGTAGTAGCCGAAGTGGTTGCGGAACTCGTGGGCGCCGACGTCGATGACGCCGGCGCCACCCAGAGTGGAGCTGACGGGGCTCGAACCCGTGACCTCCTGACTGCCAGTCAGACGCTCTTCCAGCTGAGCTACAGCCCCAGGAAACTCGTAGTGGGCGGCCAAGTTTAACGCCGCGCGCTGGTTGTTTCGTGCCGGGGTCAGCCTCAGGGTCAATCTGCCGACCCCCGCAACCTCCTCGATCGGCACCAGATAGCAGCGCCTGGCCTGCTCGCAGTAGACCGCGATCGCGTCGACCTCCTCTGCCGAGTAGGACCTGCGGACGTAGCCCCGGGTCGGCGAGTGATACGAGGAGGCGAGCTGGACGGTGATCGTCTCCTCGTCGCAGCATCCCCACTTGCACTGCACCCGGAGCAGCCTGGCGCCGACCTCGATCACAAGGTCGTAGCGGGCGTGCTCGGTGAGGGGTGCGAAGACCGAGAGGCCAAGCCGTGCCGCTTCCGCCGCGATCGCCAGCTCGGCGGCATTGCCCTTGTGGTTCGCGTTCCGTTCGACCGACACGAACACATGTTCGCACGGCGTTCGGCGGAACGTGTTGTCTTCTGAGCCCGCTCTATGCGGCGAACTGCTCGGGGTCCTCGTCGTCGATGTCGAGGACGAGGTTGTCGGGGGCCGTGTGGCGGACCCTGAAGTCGAGGGTGGCGTGCTCTTCGAGCTCGTGCAGGAGGTCGACCGGCTCCTCGAGGTGCATCGAGAGGGTCGCCCGACCCTCGGAGAAGCGTTCGACCGAGATCTCCGAGGCGCCGAGCTCGCCGATCGCGTCCTCGAAGCCGACCAGCTGGGAGAAGTCGCCGAGGGGGCCGATCTCGAGCCTGATCCGGCCCTCGTAGAGGCCGTCGAAGTCGATCGGGTCCGCCCCGTTGTTGCCGTTGCCGTTGCCGTTCGCGTGGGCGCCGTTCGGGGCCGCGGCGGTGCTCTCCGTCGCTTCGCCGTCCGTCACCTCGTTCAGCACCTGCACCCGGCGGGTCACCTCCATCGCCTCGCGCAGGGCCTTCATCCGGATCCGGGTCGCCTGGCCGCGCGCCTGGGCATTCATCTCCTCCAGCCGCCCGGTGACCGCGTCGAGGCTGGCGATGCTGCGCTCATGGCATTCCTGCGCCTCCTGGAGGCGGGCCTCGAGGGTGCGCATCTCGCGCTCGCGCTCGATCACCATCCCCGACAGAGCCGTGGTCTCCCCCTCGAGCGCGGCGAGCGCCTCGCGGTCGCGATGGAGGTCGGCTTCGAGGGCGCCGATCTGCCCGTTGCGGAAGGCGAGAGCGGCGTCGACCTCGGCACGGCGGTAGCCGAAGAGGGCGCGCTTGAACGGGGCCATGGCCGGGAAATTAAGCCGGCCGTCGGACGGCAATTCGTCACAGATGGCCGCGGGCGGATCAGCCGGTGGCGGCGGACGGCGCCTCGGGCTCGTCGAGCTCCAGCTCGAGCCGCGGCGCGTCCCGCCACAGCTCCTCGAGCTGGAAGCGGTCGCGCGCCTCCGGGGTGAAGACGTGGAGCACCACGTCGAGGTAGTCGAGGATCGTCCAGCCGGCTTCGCCGCCGCCGTCGACCCCGCCCGGCAGCAGACCCGACTCGCGCTTGACGACCACCCGCACCTCGTCGACGATCGCCCGCGCCTGGCGCTCGTTGCGGGCGCTGACGATCACCAGGAAGTCGGTGTAGGCGACCAGCTCCCGCATGTCGAGCAGCAGCGGGTCCTCGGCTTTTTTCGAGTCGGCGAGGGCGACGAGGCGCCGCGCCAGCGGCTCGGGGGCGATCGGGCTCATCGGTAGATCCCCCTCTCCTCGATGAAGCGGGCGACCGGCTCGGGCACCAGGTAGCGCAGCGGCCGCCCCGTCGCCGCCCGCTCGCGCACGGCTGAGGAGGAGATTCCGAACTGCGGCATCTCCAGCGTCGTCGCCCGCTCGGCGGCGCCGAGGCTGCGCAGCACCGCCGCCACGTCGGCGTCGGCGACGCCCGCCCGCCGCGCCACCGCGATCCGCGCCAGCTCCACCACCCGTTCCGGCTCGCGCCAGCTCTCCAAGCCCACGGCAGCGTCCGCTCCCATCACGAACACCAACTCGCTGTCCCCGCGTTCCTTTGCAAGTGCCTCCAAGGTCTCATACGTGTAGGACGGCCCTTCGCGCTCGACCTCGAGCGAGGAGACCGAGAAGCGCGCGTCGTCGGCCGCCGCGAGCCGCGTCATCGCCAACCGCTGCTCCTTGCCGGGGTCTTCGGCGATCCGCTTGTGCGGCGCCTGGCCGGTCGGGACCAGCACCACTTCGCGCAGCCCGAGCTGCCAGAGCGCCTCCTGGGCGAGCGCCAGGTGACCGAGGTGCGGCGGGTTGAAAGCCGACCCGAGCACACCGATCCCGGACCCCGGCTCGACGCTACCCACGCACCTGGCCGTCGCCGTGGACGACGTACTTGAACGTGGTCAGCTCGCGCATCCCGATCGGGCCGCGGGCGTGGAGCTTCTGGGTCGAGTTGCCGATCTCGGCCCCCATCCCGTACTCGAAGCCGTCGGTGAAGCGGGTCGAGGCGTTGACGTAGACCGCGGCGGCGTCGACCCCGGCGGCAAATGCCTCGGCGGCCTCCGAGGAGGCGGTGACGATCGCCTCCGAGTGGCCGGTCCCGTGCGCGTTGACGTGCTCGATCGCCTCCTCGACCGAGTCGACCACCGCGACCGCCAGCTTCATCCCCAGGTACTCGGTGTCCCAGTCCTCGTCGGTGGCCGGCGCCACCGCGACCTCGCCGGCCGCCGCCTGCGCCCGCTCGTCGCCGACCAGCTCGACCCCGGCCGCCGCCAGCTCGGCCAGCGCCGCCGGAGCGAACTCCTCGGCCACCGCGGCGTCGATCAGGAGCGTCTCGGCCGCGTTGCAGACCCCCGGTCGCTGCGTCTTCGCGTTGAAGGCGATCCGCCGCGCCATCTCGAGATCGGCCTCGGCGTGGACGTAGACGTGGCAGTTGCCCGCCGCCGCGTACATCACCGGCACCGTCGCCACCGCCTTGATCGCCTCCTTCAAGCCCTCTCCCCCGCGCGGGATCAGCAGGTCGACCAGCCCCTCCTGGGTCGCCAGCGCGCCGAGGTCGTCGTGGCCGCCGGCCGGCAGCAGGGTCACCGAGTCGGCGGGCAGCCCCGCCTCGGCCAGCGCCTCGCGAACCACCGCGGCCAGGGCCGCGTTCGAGCGCTCTGCGTAGTGGGAGCCGCGCAGGACGATCGCGTTGCCGCTCTTGATCGTCAGCGCCGCGCAGTCGATCGTCACGTTCGGGCGCGCCTCGTAGACGACCGCGATCACCCCCAGCGGCACCCGCACCTTGCGCAGGTCGAGCCCGCTCTCCAGGGCCCGGTGCTCGAGCTCCTCGCCGACCGGGTCGCCGAGCGCCGCCACCGCCCGCACGCCCTCGGCCATCGCCTCGACCCGCGCCGGGGTCAGGGTCAGCCGGTCGCGCAGCGCCGCGGTCAGTCCGGCGGCGCGCTCGTCGCCGAGATCGCCCTCGTTGGCTGCGAGGATCTCCCCCGCCCGCTCTTCGAGCAGCCGCGCGGTCGCCGCCAGGGCGGCGTCCTTGGCGGGGGTGGGAGCGCTCGCCAGCGCCCGCGCCGCGCGCTTGGCGGCGCCGCAGCTCTCAGCGACGGTGCTGGTCGTGACGGCCATTCGCAGAAGGGTAGCTGGCGCCGCTCGCGCTGCTCAGAGGAGGACGAAGCGGTCGCGGTGGATGACCTCGTCCGGCGAGTCCGGAAAGCGCTCGCGCAGGTAGTCGCTCTTGCGGCCGCGGATCTGCGCGACTTCGGAGGAGCCGAACTCGATGATGCCCTTGCCGATCGGCGCCTCGCCGGAGTCGGCGACGACGCTGACCGCGTCGCCGGCGACGAAGTTGCCCTTGACGCCGACGATCCCGACCGCCAGCAGGCTCGAGCCGCTCTCGCGCAGGACCCGCGCCGCGCCCTGGTCGACGACCAGCGTCCCGGCCGGCTTCTTGGCGTACTTGAGCCAGAGCTTGTAGGGCGATGCCGAGCCGGCCGGCTGGGCGCGGAAGCGGGTGCCGACCTGCTCGCCGGCCACCGCGGCGCGCAGCGTTCCCGGTGTCGTCCCGTTGCAGATCGACACGGCGACGCCGGACTCGGCGGCGATTCGCGCGGCGGTGATCTTGCGGCCCATGCCACCGCGGCCGAACTGCGACGTCTCGCCGACCTGCACCGCGTCGAGGTCCTGGGTCGCGGTCACGTCGGTCAGCATCGTCGCCTGCGGATCGACCCGCGGGTCGGCGGTGAAGACCCCGTCGGTGTTCGTCAGCAGCACCAACAGCCGCGCTTTCAGCAGCCCCGCCACCAGCGCGGCGAGGAAGTCGTTGTCACCGAAGGTGATCTCATCCGTCGCGGTCGTGTCGTTCTCGTTGATGATCGGTACGACGCTCCAGCGCAGCAGGCGCAGCAGGGTCTGGCGCGCGTTCAGGTAGTGCGCCCGCTCGGAGACGTCGGCCAGGGTCAGGAGGACCTGCGCCGCGCGCACGTCTTCGCGGTCGAGGCGCTCCTCGTAGGCGCGGAAGAGATCGCCCTGGCCGACCGCCGAGGCGGCCTGCAGCGCGTCCATGTCGGTCGGGCGCGCATCGAGGCCGAGCAGGCGGATCCCGCGGGCGATCGCGCCCGAGGTGACCATCACGACCTCCTCGCCCGAGCGCGCCAGCTCGGCCACCTGGTGGCAGATCGAGTCGAGCACGTCGGTGCGCAGCTCGCCGTCGTCGGCGGCGACGATCGATGAGCCCCGCTTTACTCCCAGCGTCATGACCGGCAAGTCTAGGAGTGAACCCCCCGTCTTCCGCCACGAGCTGCGCGTCCGGTACGGCGAGTGCGACGCCCAGGGCATCGTCTTCAACGCCAACTACCTCGCCTACGTCGACGTCGCCCTGACCGAGCTCTGGCGCGCTGCCTTCGGCTCCTACGACTCGATGGTCGAGCGCGGCGTCGACACCGTCGTCCACGAGGCCAACCTGCTCTTCCGGGCCTCGGCCCGCTTCGACGACGTGCTCGGGATCGAGGGCGGCTTCGAGCCGCTGGGCCGGACGAGCGCGGTGCTGCGGCTCGGGTTCAAGCGCGGCGAGGAGCTGCTGATCGAGGCGCGGCTCCGCTACGTCTTCGTCGACGCCCGGTCGTGGCAGAAAACCGAGATTCCCGACTGGGTCCGCGAGGGACTGGCGCCCTTCATCCTCTAGATGTGCAGCTCGAACTCGAGCTCGCCGATCCGCACATCGTCGCCCGGCTCGAACCCGGCCCGGTTCAGCGCCGCGATCACGCCGATCTCGGTCAGCCGCTGCTCGAGGTAGGCGAGCGCTTCCTCGTTGCCGGTGTCGTGGCGCTCGAACAGCAGCTCGACGCCGCGGCCCATCACCCGGAAGCCGCCGTCGTCCTCGCGCTCGACCCAGTAGCCGCCCTCGCCGGCCGGGCGGTAGACGCGGTGCTCGGCCTCGAACTCGGCGGCGTCGGCCGAGGCCGCGAGCGCCGGCTCCTCGGCCAGCTGCGGCAGCTCGGCGAGGATCGCCCGGCGCAGCTCCTCCAGGCCCTCGCCGGTCGCCGAGGAGACCGCGAGCGCCCCCAGCGCACCCTCCCCGAGCTGCTCCTGCCACTCGGCTACGGCGGCCTCGACCTCCTCCGCCGGCAGCAGATCCCGCTTCGAGAGCACGACCAGCTCCGGCAGCCGCTCGAGGCCGGCGCCGTGGGCGGCGAGCTCGGCCCGCACCGTCTCGTAGTTGCCGACCGCGTCGCCGTCGACCGGATCCAGCTCGACCAGGTGGACGAGCATCGAGCAGCGCTCGACGTGGGCGAGGAACTCGTGGCCGAGGCCGGCCCCGGCCGCCGCCCCTTCGATCAGCCCCGGGATGTCGGCCAGCACCGCCTGGCGGTCCTCGCCCTCGATCGTCCCCAGCACCGGCGAGAGCGTCGTGAACGGGTAGTCGCCGACCTTCGGCGTCGCCCGCGTCAGCCGCGCCAGCAGCGAGGACTTGCCGGCGTTGGGGAGGCCGACCAGGCCGACGTCGGCGAGCAGCTTCAGCCGCAGCTCGATCCAATCGGCTTCGGCCCCGGTCCCGTTCTCGGCGAAACGCGGCGCCTGCCGGGTCGAGGTCGCGAAGCGCTTGTTGCCGTGGCCGCCGCGACCGCCGCGGGCGACAACGGCGCGCTGGCCCGGCACCGTGAGGTCGATCCGGCTGCCGTCGACCGCCTCCGCCTGGGTCCCCGGCGGCACCGGGATCTCGAGGTCCTCGCCACGGGCGCCATGGCGGTTCGAGCCTTCGCCGTTCCGCCCCCGCGGCGCCCGGAAGTGCTTGCTGCCGCGCATCGCGCCGAGGTCGCGCTTGGAGGCATCGCACACGAGCACAACGTCACCCCCGTGCCCACCGTCACCACCGTCGGGGCCGCCGCGCGGAACGTGCGCCTCACGCCGAAACGAGATGCAGCCGCTGCCGCCGGCACCGCCCTCGACCCAGATCTTCGCCTTGTCGTACACGCGAAGAGAGTAGTGGCGCTTTAGTCCCCCGCGCAGGGGACTAAAGCGCCAACGCGCGATGCGAAGTCTCTAGTCCTCGGCGAGGACGCGGATCGTGCGGCCCTTGCGGGCGGTGAAGAAGTCGACCTTGCCCGGCTGGGTGGCGAAGATCGTGTGGTCACGGCCGATGCCGGTGCCGTCGCCGGGCCAGAACTTGGTCCCGCGCTGGCGGACGATGATCTCGCCGCCATGGACCTGCTGGCCGGCGAAGACCTTGACCCCGAGCATGTTCGGGTTCGATTCGCGACCGTTTCGCGACGAACCGAGGCCTTTCTTGTGAGCCATCTCTAGCTCTCCTCTTTCTCGGCTTTGGCGGCGGGCTCTTTGGCTGCCGGCTCTTTTTTGGCCGCGGCTTTTTTGCCCGCTTTGAGGCTCGTCACCTCGAGCTTGGTCAGCTCGGAGCGGTGACCGGCACGGCGCCGGTAGCCCTTCTTCGCCTTGTATTTGAAGACTTTGATCTTCGGCCCGCGCAGGTGCTCGGCGACGGTCGCCTCGACTTTGACGCCGGCCAGGGCTTTCTCCCCGATCAAGACGTCGCCGTCGCGGAACATCACCGGCCGCAGGCTGACCTTGTCGCCCTGTTTGACGTCCAGCCGGTCGACGAGGAGCGAAGTGCCTTCCTCGACCCGGTACTGCTTGCCGCCGCTTTCGATTACCGCGTACATGTTTCCGTCTGTCTCCGACTACTCGTCCGTGCTGGCTTGTTTGGCGCGCGATCGTCCCCGGCCGCCTCGGCGGCCACGGCTGCGTTTGCGCGAAGGGGCGTCGGATTCTAGCTGGGAGCCGTTCTCCTCGGCGGCCGCGCCGTTGCCGTTGGGCGAATCGGTCCCGCCGAGCAGCGAGGCGACCGCCTCGGAGCGGCGCACGTCCTCGATCCGCACCAGCTTGCGCTCGCCCACGAACGGGCCGCCGCCGGTGACGCTGACGATGTAGGAGTCGATCCGGGCGACCGCGTCGTCGGCGTTGTACATGTGCGGCTCGTCGATCTTCACCAGCACCTCCTCGCCGACCTTGAACGGCAGCGCCCGCTCCTCGATCTGCTCGCGGGTGCCGCGGTCGACCAGCTCGAAGGTCTCGATCGCCAGCGCGTCGCCGCCCTCGAAGTGGAACCGCTTGCCGGTCTCCTCCTCGATCTCGGCCAGGCCACTGTCCTCGTGAGTGAGCACCTGCGCGACTTTCGGGTTGACCCGCAGCAGGAAGGCCTCGACCTCGGCGTTGGCGGCTGCGATTTCGCGCAGCTTCCGCAGCCCGTCGAGGGCGACCGTCTCGGCCGAGAGCACGACGCCCTCGCCGTGGCAAGTCGGGCACAGTTCGGTGAGGATCTCGCGCACCCCGTCGGTGACGTTCTGCCGGGTCATCTCGACCAGGCCGAGCGGCGAGACCTCGACCACGTAGCTCTTCGACTTGTCGGCGTCGAGTGCTTTGCGCATCGTCTTCAGCACTTTGTCGCGGTTCGAGGCGCGCGCCATGTCGATGAAGTCGACGACGATGATGCCGCCGATGTCGCGCAGCCGCAGCTGCCGCACCGCCTCCTCGGCCGCCTCGGTGTTGACCTTGGTGATCGTCTCCTCGAGACCGCCTTTGCCGCGCCCCGTGAAGCTGCCGGAGTTGACGTCGATCACGGTCAGCGCCTCGGCGTAGTCGATGATCAGGTAGCCGCCCGAGGGCAGGTCGACGCGCCGGTTCAGGGTCGACTCGATCTCCTCGTCGATGTGCCATTTCTCGAACAGCGGCTTCTGGCCCTTGTAGAGCTCGACCCCGTCGACCAGCTCCGGCGCGGTCCGCTGGAAGAAGCTGGTGACCCGTTCGAACTGCTTCTCGGAGTCGATGATCGCCTTCTCGAACTCGCTGAGGAAGACGTCGCGCAGGACCCGCACCGAGAGATCGGCCTCCTGGAAGACCAGGGCCGGCGCCTTGGTTTCGTCGGAGCGCCGCTCCAGCACTTCGTTCAGCTTCTGCAGGTACGCGATCTCGCGCACGAAGTCCGGTTTTTTCGCCCCGTGGGCGGCGGTGCGGACGATCAGCCCGCCCGGCCCTTTGTAGGTGCGGTCGACCATCTTGCGCAGCCGGTCGCGCTCTTTGTCGGCGAGGCGGCGGCTGACGCCGACCCCCGAGCCGGTCGGCGCGTAGACCAGGTAGCGGCCGGCGATCGAGACGTTCATCGAGAGCCGCGCGCCCTTCGACTTCAGCGGGTCCTTGACGACCTGGACCAGGATCTCCTGGCCCGGTTTGATCAGCTCGTTGATGCGGCGGCCGGAGCCCCGGCCGCGCTTCGGCGCCTGCTGCCCGTCGGGCAGGACGATCTCGTCGACGTGGAGGAAGCCGTTGCGCTCGAGGCCGATGTCGACGAAGGCGGCCTCCATGCCGGGAAGGACGTTGTCGACCTTCCCCTTGTAGATGTTGCCGACGATCGAGCGACGCCCGCGCCGCTCGATGTAGAGCTCGGCGACGTTTCCTTTGCCGCCTTTCTGCTTCGACTCGAGGACGGCAACGCGGGTCTCGCCGCGCTCGGCGGACACCAAAATCGTTTTTTTCATTTGTGATTCAGCTCAGTTCAGGTTAGGTACGCATGCCGGTTCCCGCTTGGGGGGCATCACCAGGCGAACCTGTCCTTCTGGCTGAGTCGCGCTTGGATGTTGATGCTCTGGAGAACTCCGACCGCTAAGAAGGTAGCGAGCACGGAGGACCCTCCGTAGCTCATCAGCGGTAACGGGATGCCCGTGATCGGCATGATGCCGAGGTTCATCCCGACGTTGACGAACACCTGGAACAGCAGCGAGACGGCGATGCCGCCCGCGACCAAGGTCCCGTAGGAGTTCTTCGAGAGCGTCGTGATCCGCAGCGCCCGCCAGAAGAGCAGGGCGTAAAGGGATAGGACGAACGCGGCCCCCGCGAACCCGTAGCGCTCACCGATCACCGCGAAGATGAAGTCGGTCTGCCGCTCGGGAACGAAGTTCAGCCGCGTCTGGGTGGCTTGGCTGCCCCGGCCGGTCAACTGACCGGCGCCGATCGCAACCTTGGATTGGCTTTGTTGGTAGCCGGCGCCGCCCGGATCGGAGTTCGGGTGGACGAAGGACGTCAACCGTTCCTCCTGGTAGCCCTTGAGGATCGGGTGCCCGACTGCGGGCGCGACGACCAGGACGAGGGCGATCAGGGTGACAAGAGCCGCGCCGATCACCGCGAAGTGCGTCCAGGGGACGCCTCCGAAGTACATCACGGCGAGGGTCGCGACCACGAACACCAGGGAGGTGCCGAGGTCGGGCTGCAGGAAGACGAGTGCCGCCGGCGCGAGGCCGAGGCAGAGGTAGCGCACGGTGCGCTGGATCGGCGAGCCGCGTCGGGCGCCGTCGATCACGAAGCCCGCCAGCGCCAGCACCAGCAGGAGCTTGCCGAGCTCCGAGGGCTGGAAGCTGAAGAACGGGAGTTCGAAGGCGCGGCGAGAGCCGCGGGCGGCGAAGCCGAAGACGAAGACGAGCGAGACGCTGACGCAGAGGAAGGTGTAGATCCCGACCCGCAGCTCGCGGAAGCGCGAGTAGTCGATCCGCGTCAGCAGCAGCATCCCGACGATGCCGAGGATGCCGTAGATGATCTGGCGGTTGAGGTAGTAGTGCGGGTTGCCGGGGATGTCGTGCGAGGTCGCCTGGCCGAGGGTCAGGGCGCTGAAGGCGAGCAGGCCGACCGCGGCGAGCGCCAGCGGCCAGTCGAAGTGGGCGAAGCCGAGCCGTTCGGCGAGGCTCTCGCGCGCCTGCGCGAAGGGCTCGGTGACCGGCCGCGGCCGGGCCATGTAGCTCATTCGGCACCGCCGACGGTGCTTACTTCAGAGGCCTGTTTGTGGAAATACGCTTCCAGGATCTTCAGGGCGGCGGGAGCTGCCGATTCGGCTCCGAAGCCGCCTTCCTCGATCGTCACGGCAGTCACGATATTGGGATCAGGGTACGGGGCGAGGCCGATCCACCAGGACTGGTCGGCGTGACCCGGCCGTTCCGCGGTCCCCGTCTTGCCCGCGATCGGCACCGGAAAGCCGCCGAAAACGGCCGAGGCCGTGCCTTCCGGCCCCTGGGCTGCCCCGTGCAGCCCTTCCATGATCGCCTGCCGCGAGGCGGGGTCGATCTTGACCTTGCGCCGCGCCTGGAATTCGAATTCCTTCAGCACCCGGCCGGCGGCGTCGCGGATTTCCTTGCCGACGTGCGGGGTGACGATCGTGCCGTCGTTGCCGAGCGCCGCGTAGGCGATCGCCATCTGCAGCGGCGTCGTCTGCAGGTCGCCCTGGCCGGTCGCCAGCTGGATGTTGTCGCCTTCTGACCACGGCCGTTCGGTTTCGCCGTTTTCGAACAGTTCGTCGCGCCATTTCTGGCTCGGCACCAGCCCTTCGGATTCGCCCGGGATGTCGAGCCCGGTGGGGTCGCCGATCCCCATCTTGTGTGACCATTCCTGCAGGTAGTTCTTGTCCCACATGCGGCCGCCGAGTTCGTACATGAAGACGTCGGAGGAGACTTCCAGCGCCCGCACCAGCGAGAGCGCCCCGTAGGCGGTGCCGCCGGCGTTTTCGAATTTCTGCGTGGCCCGTTCGATGTAGCCGTTGTCGACGATCGTGGTCGAAGGCGTGATGACGCCGTTTTCGAGCGCGGCCAGCGCGGTCATGATCTTGTAGGTCGAGCCGGTCGGGTAGGCGGATTCGGTCACCCGGTCGGCAAGCGGCGCCAGCACCGGGTCGCGGAAGAGTTCGTTCACCTGCGCCTGCGTCATCGGTTCGGTGAAGACCTTCGGTTCGTAGGTCGGGTTCGAGCCCATCGCCAGGATTTCACCGGTGTGGATGTTCATCGAGATGAAGGCCCCCGGCAGGCCGCGTTCGGCCAGCGCCGCTTCGCCGGCCTTCTGCAGCGCCGGGTTGATGGTGAGGACGAGGTCGCTGCCCGGCGTCGGCGCTTCCTGCACCAGCTGGCCGCCGGGCGTCGGCAGCCCCATCGCGTTGACCTGGACCCGGGTGACGCCGGGCTTGCCGCGCAGGTACTTGTCGTAGGCGTACTCGGCCCCGCTCTGGCCCACCTCTTCCCCGGGTTCGAGCTGCGAGTAGCGCTTTTCCTTCAGCTGTTCTTCGGTCACCTCGCCGACGGTCCCGATCACGTGCGCCGCCTCCGACCCGTCGGGGTAGGCGCGGACGAAGACGCGCTCGACCGAGACGCCGGGGAAGCGGCGCTTGTTTTCTTCCAGGTAGTAGATGAGCTGGTAGCCGACGTCGCGCCGCAGCGTCACCGGCGCCCCGGCGGCGACCTTTTCCTGTTCGGCGATCACCTCCCGCACCCGCTTCAGCGACATGTGCGCGAGGCTCCCCAGTTTCGTCAGCTCCGCCGTCGCTTCGGCTTCGTCGGCCGGCAGCTTCGAGGTGTTCAGCAAGAGCGCCAGGCTGGTCCGGTTCTGGACGATCGGTTCGCCGTTGCGGGCAAGGATTTCGCCCCGCGGGGCGAGCACCGTGTACTCGCGGGTGCGGTTGTTCTGGGCCTCCGCCAGGTAGTGGGAGCCGTCGATCACCTGCAGGCTCCAGAGCCGGAAGAAGAGGACCGCGAAGAGCGTCACCGCGATGCCGCCGAGCACCGCGAGCCTCAGGGTCAGGCGGGGGCCGCGTGGGAGGTCGTTGTTGCGCAGGAACAAGGGCTAGCTCCTCAAGCTTTCCACCACCGCCGGCTGGTGGCGCCGCCGCGGCTCCTCGACCAGCGCCGGCCGCAGCAGGCGGCGCAGGCCGAGGTAGAGCGGCCAGCTGAGGAAGAAGGCGAAGACCGTCTTCACCGCGATGTCGGTGACCACCAGCGGGCTGACGTTGGAGCCGACTTCCCCCAGCATCGCCTGCACGGCGCCGAAGCCGAGCTCGGCGAAGAGGGTCAGCGCCGCGCAGAGGAGCGGAGCCGCGAAGCGTTTCGGGAAGCCGAAGCGCTCGCGGTAGGCGCCGGCCAGGTACCCGGTCGCGAGCAGCACCAGCGAGCCGCCGCCGAGCGGCGCGATCAGCAGGCAATCGAGCAGCAGCCCGACCGAGAAGCCGGTGACGGCGCCGGTCATCGTGCCACCGAGCAGGCCGAAGCAGGCGACCAGCGCCGGCAGCAGGTCCGGGCTGACGTGGAACAGCGTCACCTGCGAGAAGAAGGAGAGCTGCAGGATCACGCCGAGGACGAGGACGACGACCACCCGGGCGAGCATCTTGCCGGTGAGGATCATCCGCGGCTGCCCCCGGTCAGGACCTGGACCAGGTCGAGGTTGCGGAGGTCGGCGAAGGGTCGCACCCGCACCTGCTGCTGGGCCTCCTGCTCGAGGATCGAGGCCTTGGTGACTTCGCCGACGGGGATGTTCGGCGGATAGCGCGAGGAGATTTCGGCAGCCCGCCAGCCGGCGGTGACGACGTCCTGGCCCTTGTGGACGTGCTTGGCGGAGTCGATGAAGTCGAGGATCAGCGCCCCGGGTTCGCCGACTTCGGGCCGGATCACGCCCTGGACCCCGCTCGGCACGACCTTGGCCGAGACGGCGCTCGAGCCGTCGGCGATCAGCGCCACCTGGGCCGAGCCGCCGGTCACGGCCGAGACGGTGCCGACCAGGCCGTCGCCGT
Source organism: Solirubrobacterales bacterium (assembly GCA_036494495.1). Classification (GTDB taxonomy): domain Bacteria; phylum Actinomycetota; class Thermoleophilia; order Solirubrobacterales; family 70-9; genus VAYN01. The sequence goes on from DASXOF010000193.1 coordinate 21,487, forward strand.
TGATGACCGGGTCGCCGACCGCGACCCCGTCGCCGCTGCCGACGTCGATCGTCACGTCGGCGTACCAGACCGTCGGCGAGCGGGCGATCACCCGCCCCGTCGCCTCTTCGTAGCCGGAGGGGATCACGGCTTCGTCCATCTTCAGCATCTTGTGCAGCTGGCGGTTTTCGGCGATCGCCGCCTGCGCCCCGACCGCCTCCTTGCGCAGCGCTTCGACTTCGCCGTGGAGCTTGTCGTTTTCGCCCTTGGCGTCGAAGGTCTTGTCGAACCAGTTGACCAGGTCGCGAGCCGGCTTCAGGGCCCGGTCGGCCGCCGACTGGACCGGGCTGAAGATCGTCGAGACGCCGCGCTGGAGCCCGTTCGAGCCCTGCCCGTAGGTGATCGTCAGCAGCGCGAAGCTGCCGAGGATCAGCAGGGCGAGAATCGCGCGGCGGCGGCGTACTTGCTTTCGGTACACGAATCCTGAACCGGGTTTGGGGTTTGCGGGTGCGGTGCCGGCATCAATGCCGGCGGCGGAAGTCGGAGTTCTTCCTGCTGCGGTGGATCGTCTCGAACTCCTCGAGCGAGATTCCCGACCCGACCGCGACGCAGGTCAGCGGCGACTCTGCCAGTTGGCACGGCATCTGGCACTCGTCGTGCAGTCGTTGCTCCCAGCCTTGCAGGAGAGCACCGCCGCCGGCAAGGGTGATGCCGCGATCCATGATGTCACCGGCCAGCTCCGGCGGCGTCCGGTCGAGCGTGTCCTTCACCGCTTCGACGATCTGGCCGACCGGTTCCTCGAGCGCCTCGCGCACCTCTTCGGAGCCGAGCTCGACCGTCTTCGGCAGGCCGGAGACGAGGTCGCGGCCGCGGATCTCCATCCGCACTTCTTCGGGGAGCGCCGCGGCGGAGCCGGCTTCGAGCTTGATTTCCTCCGCGGTCTGGGCGCCGATCGCCAGTTTGTGGGCGCGTTTGCAGTGGCTGATGATCGCTTCGTCCATCTCGTCGCCGCCGATCCGGATCGACTCCGAGACGACGATCCCGCCGAGCGAGATCACCGCCACCTCGGTGGTGCCGCCGCCGATGTCGACGACCATCGAGCCGACCGGGTCGGCGACCGGCAGGCCGGCGCCGATCGCCGCCGCCATCGGCTCTTCGATCAGGTAGGCCTCGCGGGCGCCGGCCGAGAGGCAGGCGTCCTCGACCGCCCGCTTCTCGACTTTGGTCACCCCGGAGGGGACGCAGACGACCACCCGCGGGTGCGCGAAGCGGCTGGCGTGGACCGATTTGATGAAGTAGCGCAGCATCTGCTCGGTCACCTCGAAGTCGGCGATGACGCCGTCCTTGAGGGGGCGGATCGCGGTGATCGTGCCCGGGGTGCGGCCGAGCATCAGCTTCGCCTCGGCGCCGACCGCGTGGACCTGGCCGCTGCGCGAGTCGATCGCGACGACCGAGGGCTCGGAGAGGACGATGCCGCGCCCGCGCACGTAGACGAGCGTGTTCGCGGTCCCGAGGTCGACCGCCATGTCGCGTCCGCCGAGGTGGAGGAGGCGGCCGATGAGGCTCACTCGTCGTTGTCCCTGCCGGAGTTCAGGCAAGCGATGATGCCAAACTCTGAAGCAGGGGCTGAGGGTTCCCTCGAAATTCGGCTCCAGATGAGCGTTTGCTGAGCGCTTGCTAACGAACGAACAGCTCCGGAGCAAGCTCCGCGAGCAGGCCGACGGGCAGCCCGACGACGTTGGAGACGCTGCCCTCGAGCCGCTCGACCAGGGTCGAGCCTAGGGTCTGGATCGCGTAGCCGCCTGACCGTCCCCGCCACTCGCCGAAGGCGACGTAGCGCTCCTTCTCCGCATCGGAGAGCGCTTTGAAGACGACCGTGGTGCGCTCCAGGCCGGACTGCTCCTCGCCGTCGCGGACGACGACCAGGCCGCTCATCACCTCGTGCGGGCGGCCCGACATGCGGTCGAGGTAGGAGCGCGCGTCGGCGGCGTCCGCGGGCTTGCCGAGCACCTCGCCGTCGAGCACGACGTCGGTGTCGCAGGCGATGATCAGCTTCGCGGGACCGGGCTCATCGCGAATCGCCCTGGCCTTGCGCAGGGCGTTCTCGACGACCAGCTCGGCTGCGTCGCCCTGCTCCAGCTCCTCGACCCCGGGGACGCGAACGTCGAAGGAGATCCCCAGCTTCTCGAGGATCTCCCGCCGCTGCGGCGAGCCCGAGGCTAGGACAGCTCTGGGAACCAGATCCCGATCTCGCGCTCGGCCGACTCGTCGGAGTCGGAGCCGTGAACCATGTTGAAGGTCACCTCGAGGGCGAAGTCGCCGCGGATCGAGCCGGGTGCCGCCTCGACCGGGTTGGTCGCGCCGATCAGCTGCCGCGCCGCCTTCACCGCTTCGACTCCCTCGAAGACGATCGCGACCAGCGGGCCGCCGGTGATGAAGGAGACGAGCTCGCCGAAGAACGGCTTCTCGGCATGCTCGGCGTAGTGCTCGTTGGCGATCGCCTCGGTCGCGGTCATCGACTTGACGGCGACGATCCGCAGCCCCTTGCGCTCGAAGCGCGAGATCAGCTCGCCGGTGAGGGCGCGCTCGAAGGCATCAGGCTTGACGAGGATCAGGGTCCGGCTCACGACTGGGGCTCCTTTGCTCGGTTCGGTTGGCGGGCGCCTCACTGGCGCCGCGAGCTGGTTCCCGTTTGGTCGTGCTCGCGGATGAAGCTTTGTTGGAGGCGGCTTTCGAGGTGGTTCCGCTGACGGCGGCTTTTTTGCGCCGCGGGCGTTTCTGCTCCTGGCCGTTGCCTTCCTCGCGTGCCGCCTCGGCGCGGCTCTCTCCTTCGGCGCGCCGCGGCCGCCGTTCGGCTTCGCCCTCGGGGCGGCGCTCACGGTCTTCGGGGCGGCGCGGCCGGCGCTGGCGGCGCTCGCCGCCGCCGAGGGTCGATTCGCAGTAGGGGCAGAGCGCCCAGCGCGGGTCGACCGGCTTGCCGCAGGTCGGGCACGGGTCCTTCAGGCGCCGCTCGCAGTTCGGGCAGCGGAGGAAGTTTTTCTCGACCGGGTATTCGCAGTTCGGGCAGCTCTGGTCTTTCAGCTGCCGCACCCGCAGCTCGGCGGCGCGGATCTCGAGCTCGCGCTCGTGCGCGTCCTCGAGGTACTCCGGCGGCCGCACGATCGCGTAGACCGCGGTGCCGATGAAGGGGAAGAAGGAGGCGATCGTCGCGCAGGCGACCAGGAAGGGGTCGGAGATGCGGCGGCGGGCGTCGAGGAAGGTGTAGACGATCAGCGCCAGCCAGAGCACGATCAGCATCAACAGGAACAGGGATGCGGCCAGGTTGAGCCCGCTGTTCGTGATTCCGAAGATCGCTAGTGCCATGGTTATCGAGCCCGCCTGGGGGGTGAGGGATCGGGCAGTCTACTTCGCCGACCGATGCGCGATCCCTCGTCGGGACCAGTCAGAGGATAGGCGTCTGCTCAGAGGAACAGCCGCCCGAACAGGTAGCCGACGCCGAAGAAGACGAGGATCACGATCGCGACGACGGCGGCGACGAGCCCCATCATCGACAGCAGTTCCGAGCCGGCGCTGCGCTGCATCCGCAAATCCTCGCACACCTCTCCTACGCCCCGACCCGCCCACCAGGTCCCCGGCGCCCCCGCCCATCTCCCCCTCCCCGCCCTTGTGGTTGTCCTTTCCTCGGAACCCGCCGAGAAGCTGGCGAGCCGAGGTCGTCAGGGCGCGGCCAGGGCGGCGCGGGCCGGGGCGAGGGCGTAGTGGGAGCCGGTGATGAGGAGGGCGGATTCGGGCGGGGCGGCGGCCAGAGCCCTTGCACGCGTTAGGGCCGCGGCGAAGTCGGGCTCCGGCTCGGCCTCGACGCCGGCTTCCTCGAGGAGCGCGGCGAGCTCGGCGGCGGGACGGGAGCGGGCGCCGGGGCGGCCGTGGGAGCGCAGCGCCGCGGCCGGGACCTCGGTGCAGACGGCGGCGTCGAGCGCCGGCGCCAGCGCCGCGACCATCGCCGCCGCGTCCTTGTCGGCGAGGACGGCGAGGCAGGCGACGACGCGGCGGCCCTCGACCACCGCCGGCAGCGCCTCGGCGAGGGCGGCGGCGCCGTCGGGGTTGTGGGCGGCGTCGAGGTAGGTCGGGGGATGCTCGGCGATCCGCTCCAGCCGTCCCGGCACCTCGACGCTGGCCGCCACCGCCGCCACTGTCTCCGGGTCGAGCTCGCCGAGGAAGGCCTCGACCGCCACTGCGGCGAGGGCGAAGTTGCGGCGCTGGAAGCCGCCTGCGGCCCGCAGGCTCACCCCCGGCCCCGGGTCCTCGGGGGCGATGACGAGCCGGGCGCCGCGCTCGGCCGCGGTCCGTTCCGCCAGCTCGTGCACCGGCGTCGAGACCCGCCCCAGCACCAGCGTCGCCTGGTCCCGCAGCACCGCCAGCTTCTCGGCGGCGATCTCGACCTCGGTCTCCCCCAGCCACTCGGTGTGGTCCAGGCCGATCGAGGTCAGCACCGTCACCTTGGAGGGGATCGTGTTGGTGGCGTCGAGGCGGCCGCCGAGGCCGGCCTCGACCGCCGCCGCCTTGACCCGCGCCCGCGCCAGGGCGACGAAGGTGGCCGCGGTGGCGGCCTCGAACTCGGTCACCACCTCGCCCTCCCCGAGGGTCCGGTTGACCCCCTCGGCGGCCCGCGCCACCTGCTCCACCGCTTCGGCCCAGGCCGTCGCCGAGATTTCCTCGCCGCGGATCAGCGTCCGCTCGGTCCAGCGCGCCGCGTGCGGCGAGAGGCAGGCCCCGGAGGGGACGCCGTGAGCTTCCAGCAGCGCCGCGGTCATCCGCGTCACCGAGGACTTGCCGTTGGTGCCGACGACGTGGATCGAGGCGAAGCGGCGCTGCGGCAGCCCCAGCGCCGTGGTCAGCCTGTGCATCCGTTCGAGCCCGAGCCGCCAGCCGAACGGCTCCAGAGCGTCTAGATAAGCGTCGGGGTCGAAGGTCAACCGAGCTCGGCGAGTTCCTGGCGGTAGCGCTCGAGCTTGCCGCGCTCCTCCTCCACCACCTCGGCCGGCGCCTTGGCGACGAAGCCCTCGTTCCCGAGTTTGCGGCTGGCCCGCTCGACCTCCTGCTCCAGCTCTTCGCGCCGCCTGCGCAGCCGCTCCTCGACCGCCTCGGCGTCGAGCGCCTCGGAGGCGAGCACGCGGACCGGCCCGACCGAGGCGACCGGGTCGGCGCCGACCCCGTCGAAGGCAAAGCGCGAGAGGCGGCCGACGAACTCCGGCGGCTCGACGCCGTCGAAGCGAGCCGGCAGCGTCGCCCCCACCGGGACCCCGGCGAGGTCGCGCCAGGCGCGCAGCCGCTGGGTCAGCGCGATCCCGGTCTCGACGTCATCCTCGGCCCCCTCGTCGCGCAGCGCCTCCTCGGCGCCGGGGAAGGCGTGGACGACGAGGTGACCGTCGTTCGCCGGGTGGTAGGCCCAGATCTCCTCGGTCACGAACGGCATCAGCGGGTGCAGCAGGCCGAGAACCCGCTCGAGCGCGTAGAGCAGCGTCGCCGCCGCCTCCTCCTCGCCGTCGTAGAGCCGCGGCTTGACGATCTCCAGGTACCAGTCGCAGAGATCGCGGAAGACGAACGAGTAGGCCTCCTGGGCAGCGTGGGCGAAGTCGTAGCCCTCGAGCTTCTCGGTCACCGAGGCGATCGTCGCCTGCAGCCGCGAGAGCAGCCAGCGGTCCTCGACGTGGAGCGGCCGCGGCGCCGGCTCGACCTCGGCCGCGTTCAGGAGGATCAGCCGGCTCGCGTTCCAGAGCTTGTTCGCCAGGTTGCGGCCCTGCTCGACCTTGACGTCGGAGTAGCGCACGTCCTGGGTCGAGGACATCGCCAGCAGGCCGAAGCGGAGCGCGTCGGCGCCGTGGACGTCGATCTCCCCCAGCGGGTCGATCCCGGTGCCGAGGCTCTTCGACATCCGCCGCCCGTCCCGCGCCTGGATCACCGAGTGGACGTAGACGTCGCGGAAGGGGACCCGGCCGGGGAACTCGAGCCCCATCATCACCATCCGCGCCACCCAGAGGAAGAGGATCTCGCGCGCCGTGGTCAGGAAGCTGGTCGGGTAAAAGGCGCGCAGCTCGGGGGTGTCGTCGGGCCAGCCGAGGGTCGCGAACGGCCAGAGCGCCGAGCTGAACCAGGTGTCGAGCACGTCCTCCTCCTGGCGCAGGGCGGTGCCCCCGCAGGCCGGGCAGCGCTCGGGCGCGACCTCGGCGACGATCTCCTCCTCGCACTGGGCGCAGTACCAGACCGGGATCCGGTGCCCCCACCAGAGCTGCCGCGAGACGCACCAGGGCCGGATCTCCCCCATCCAGTCGAGATAAACCCGCTTCCACTGGTCCGGGGCGATCCGCACCTCGTCGCGCTCCACCGCATCGATCGCGGGCCGCGCCAGCTCGTCCATGCGGCAGAACCACTGCAGGCTGATCAGCGGCTCGATCCGCTCGCCGGAGCGGTGCGAGAACGGCACCGAGTGGGTGTAGGGCTCCTCGCCGCGCAGGCGGCCCTCCTCGCGGAGCGCGGCGACGATCGCCTCCTGCGCCGCGGCCACCGTCATCCCCGCGTACTCGCCGGCCTCCGGGCTCATCCGCCCGTCCTCGCCGATCACGCTGATCTCCTCCAGCCCGTGCCGGCGGCCGATCTCGAAGTCGTTGACGTCGTGGCCGGGGGTGATCTTCAGCGCCCCGGTCCCGAAGGCCGGGTCGACGTGGTCGTCGGCGATGATCGGCAGCCGTCGTCCGACCAGCGGCAGGACGCAGAACTTGCCGACCAGGTCGGCGTAGCGCTCGTCGGAGGGGTTCACGGCGACGGCGGTGTCGGCGAGCATCGTCTCCGGGCGCACCGTCGCCACCGTCAGCACCCGGTCTGAGTCCTCGAGCGGGTAGTCGATCGCGTAGAGCGCGTCCTCGACCTCGCGGTTCTCGACCTCGAGGTCGGAGATCGCCGAGCGCGTGCCCGGGTCCCAGTTGACCATGTAGTTGTCGCGGTAGATGTAACCCTTGTCGTAGAGGACCTTGAAGACGCGGTAGACGGCCTTGACGTAGCCCTCGTCGAGGGTGAACCGCTCGCGCTCGTAGTCGCAGGAGGCGCCGAGCCGCTTGTACTGCTCGACGATCCGCGAGCCGTACTCCTCTTTCCAGGCCCAGACCCGCTTGACGAACTCCTCGCGGCCGAGCTCCTGGCGCGTGACTCCCTGTTTCCTCAGCTCTTTCTCGACCACCGCCTGGGTGGCGATGCCGGCGTGGTCGGTGCCGAGGATCCAGAGCGTGTTGCGGCCGCGCATCCGGTTGAGGCGGACCATCGCGTCCTGCATCGAGCCGTTCAGGGCATGGCCCATGTGGAGAGCGCCGGTGACGTTCGGCGGCGGGATCGCGACCGAGAAGTTCTCCTCCGGCGTGCCCTCGGCGGCCGGGTGGAAGTAACCGCCCTCCATCCATTCGGCGAAGACGCGCGCCTCGACCTCGCCGGGGTCCCAGCGGGTCGTCGCTTCCAGGGCTTTGCGGCGCTCGGCGTCCACGAGGCGACGAGTCTAGATGGAGGTCGTCGCTAGAGATCCACGCCGAGCCGGCCCCGCAGCTCCCGCGCGCCGAGGTCGGTGACCCGGACCGCGCGCCGCACCTCGGTCGGCTCCAGCCACTTCAGCTCGAACAGGCGCTTGGCCAGCGAGACGCCGAGCTTGCCGGCCAGGTGCGGCCGGCGCTCGCTCCAGTCGTTGCAGGTCTTTCCCGCCCGCGGCGGCCGCTCGAGGCCCAGCTCGCCGAGCCAGGCGGCGCCGCCGTCGGTGAGCAGGAAGACCTCGGCCTCGCGCTCGATCAGGCCGCGCTCGCTCATCGCCTCGGTGATCCCGACCCCGAGCAGGCCGGCCAGGTGGCCGTAACAGGTGCGGGCGGCCCGCAGAGCGCCGGCGCGGTTGGCCTGCTTCAGCGAGCGCACCTCACGGCGCGGGGCGAGCGCTCCCAGCGCCTCGATCGCCTCCGCCACCTCCGGCCCGGCGAGGCGGAAGTAGCGGTTGCGGCCGCCGCGCTCGACCGCGAGGAAGCCGGCCTTCTGCAGCTGCGAGAGGTGCCCGGAGATGGTCGAGCGCGAGACGCCGGCGACTTCGGCCAGCTCGCTCGGCGGCAGCGCCCGGCCGTCGACCAGCTCGACCAGGACCGCCGCCCGGCTCGAATCCGCCATCAGCCGCGCCGCAGCGGCGATGTCCACCTCGCCGTTGCCGCTGGCCTCGTCGCCTCGGTTCGTTGCCATGAGCACAGGCTAGGACGGCGGCGATTCGGCCGCCGCCGAACTGTTTCGGACCTAGCCTCGGAGGCATGGGATTCGACATGGACAAGCGCCGCAGCGCCCTCGTCGTCGCCTCGGCGGGCTACTTCTTCGTCCTCCTCGACGTCACCATCGTCAACGTCGCGCTGGCGCGGATCGGCTCCGACCTCGGGGCTTCGCGGGCCGAGCTCCAGTGGGTGGTCGACGCCTACGCGCTCTGCCTCGCCGCCTTCATGCTCAGCGCCGGCGACCTCGTCGACCGGCTCGGCTCGCGCCGCCTCTTCCTGCTCGGCTTGGCCCTGTTCGGGCTCGCCTCGGCGGCCTGCGCGGCGGCGCCGGGGGCGCCGGCGCTGATCGCCGCCCGGGTCGTCCAGGGGCTCGGCGCGGCGGCGATCCTGCCGACCTCGCTGGCGGTCGTCAACCAGCTCTACACCGGCCCCGAGGAGCGGCCGCGGGCGATCGGGATCTGGGCCGGGATCGGCAGCTCGGCGCTGGTCCTCGGGCCGGTGCTCGGCGGCCTCCTGGTCGGGCCGCTCGGCTGGCGGGCGATCTTCGCCCTCAATGTGCCGCTCGTCGCCGTCTCGCTGGTGGCCGGCGCGCGGCTGCTGCCGGCGGGGCCGGCCGCGCGCGGCGAGCGCGCTGATGTTCGCGGCCAGCTGCTCGGCACCCTCGCCCTCGCCGCCCTCGTCTTCGCCCTGATCGAGGGGGGCCACGCGGGCTTCGGGACGGCGCCGGTGATCGCGGCGGCGCTGATCGCGGCGACCGCGCTCGGCGCCTTCGTCGCGGTCGAGCTGCGACGCCGCAGACCGCTGCTCGACGTCCGCTGGTTCCGCCGCCCCGAGTTCAGCGGCGCCAACGCCGGCTCCGGGCTGATGAACCTGGGGACGCTCGGCGCCCTCTTCGCCCTCAGCCTCTACCTGCAGGACAGCCGCGGCCTCTCGCCCTTGCAGACCGGCCTCAACCTGTTGCCCCTGGCGGCGCCGCTGGCGCTGCTGACCCCCTTCGGCGGCCGCCTCGTCGCCCGCATCGGGCCGCGACTGCCAGCCGGGCTCGGGCTGCTCGCCTGCGGCATCGGCTACCTCGCCCTGGCGCCGCTCGAAGCCGATATCGACGGCCCCGCCGGCTGGGCACTGCTGGCGCTCTCGGGCAGCGGTATGGGCATCGCCGTCTCCGCCCTCGTCGCCGGCGCCACCGAGGCGCTCGGCCCCGACCGCGCCGGCATCGCCTCGGCCGTCAACAACACCAGCCGCCAGGTCGGCGGCGCCGTCGGCGTCGCCCTGATCGGCGGCTTCGCCAGCGTCGGCGCCTCGCTCCTCGCCAGCGGCATCGCCCTCCTCCTAGGCGCCACCGCCGCCCTCACCCTGATGGCCCGGCAGGCCCGGGGTACCGATCTTTCCGGGGCCAGGACCCGGAAAAAATCGGGGTACCGATCTTTCCCCCAGCGGGGTGGGGAAAAGATCGGTATGCAAGCGCCGCGGCGGCGGTAGGGTCGCGGCGATGACGGGTGAGCGGCGGCGGGTGAGGAGCGGGTCGCCGTTCGAAGCGACGATCGGGTTCAGCCGCGCGGTCCGAGTCGGCAATCGGGTGCTCGTCTCCGGGACCGGCCCGATCTGGGCCGACGGCTCGTTCGACCACGATCCCGCCGCGCAGGCGCGGCGCTGCCTCGAGATCGTGGTCGCGGCCCTGGAGGAGGCCGGGGCCACGCCCGCCGACGTCGTCCGCACCCGCATCTACCTGGTCGACGCGGCCGACGCCGAGGCGGTCGGCGCAGTCCACGCCGGGTTCTTCGGCGCCGCGCCGCCCGCGGCCACCTGCGTCGTCGTCGCCGGCCTGCTCGACCCGCGCTGGCGGGTCGAGATCGAGGCCGAGGCGCTGTTCGCGCCGCGCTAGCCCGCGGCGCGCCGCAGTCGCCGCTAGGCGGTTTCCTCGCCGAGCTGCTGCTCGGCGGCGCCGATGTCCTGGTGCGCCGCCTCGGTCACCAGCGTCGGCCGGCGACCCTGGGCGATCGTCTCGCGGGTGACCACGCACTTGGTCACGTCGCGCCGCGAGGGCAGCTCGAACTGGACGTCGAGCAGCGTCTCCTCGAGGATCGAGCGCAGCCCGCGGGCGCCGGTCTCGCGCTCCAGCGCCTTGTCGGCGATCGCCTCAAGGCTGTCCTCGGAGAAGACCAGCTCGATGTCGTCGAACTCGAAGAAGCGCTGGAACTGGCGGGTCAGCGCGTGCTTGGGCTCGGTCAGGATCGTGGTCAGGTCCTCGCGGCTCAGCTGGTGGATCGCGGTGATCACCGGCAGCCGACCGATGAACTCGGGGATCAGCCCGTATTCGATCAGGTCCTCGGGCAGCACCTGCTCGAACCATTCGCCCGCGTCCTTCTTCTCGCGCGAGGAGATTTCGGCGCCGAAGCCGATCCCGTGATCGCCCACCCGCCGCTCGATCACCTTGTCGAGCTCGGCGAAGGAGCCGCCGCAGACGAAGAGGATGTTGGTGGTGTCGATCGTCAGGAACTCCTGGTGCGGGTGCTTGCGCCCACCCTGCGGCGGCACCGAGGCGCTGGTGCCCTCGAGGATCTTCAGGAGCGCCTGCTGCACGCCTTCGCCGGAGACATCACGGGTGATCGACGGGTTGTCGGCTTTGCGCGCGATCTTGTCGATCTCGTCGATGTAGATGATCCCCGTTTCCGCCTTCTTGACGTCGAAGTCGGCGGCCTGGATCAGCTTCAGGAGGATGTTCTCGACGTCCTCGCCGACGTAGCCGGCCTCGGTCAGCGCCGTCGCGTCGGCGATGGCGAAGGGGACGTTGAGGATGCGGGCCAGGGTCTGGGCGAGCAGCGTCTTGCCGCACCCGGTCGGCCCCAGCATCATGATGTTCGACTTCTGCAGCTCGACCTCGGTCTCTTCGGACTGCGCGATCTGGACCCGCTTGTAGTGGTTGTAGACGGCGACCGAGAGCGCCCGCTTGGCGGCCTCCTGGCCGACCACGTACTCCTGCAGGACGTCGTAGATCTCGCGCGGCTTCGGCAGGTTCTCGAGCTCGAAGGCGGGCGGCGCCGTCAGCTCCTCGTCGATGATCTCGTTGCAGAGGTCGATGCACTCATCGCAGATGTAGACGCCCGGGCCGGCGATCAGCTTTTTCACCTGCCGCTGCGACTTCCCGCAGAAGCTGCAGAGAAGCTGCTCGTTGGAGTCGGTCGGACGTGCCAGCGGAATCCCCTCCTAGGGCGGGACAATCGGTTTCTCCGGCGGCGGCCACAACAGCTTAAACGGGCCCAGCCACCGGTCTGTGCCGGTGCAATACGTCAATCGTCCGGCGCTCCCTCCCTCTGGTCGCGAGCTTGCGGCCGCGGTAGCTTTGTCGTCACCGTGGTCGAGATCGCGCCGATAGCCGCCGCCGAGCTGGACGAGCTGCTGCCGCTGATCGCCGCCTACCAGCGCTTCTACGAAGTCGAGGACGTCGACGAGGAGCGCAACCGCGAGTTCTTCCGCCGCTTCCTCGCCCCGAGCGAGGACGGGCTGCTGCTCGGCGCCCGTCGCGACGGCCGCCTGGTCGGCCACGCCTGCCTCTACTGGCACTTCAGCTCGACCCAGGCCCGCGAGACGGTGCTGATGAACGACCTCTTCGTGGTCCCCGAGCTGCGCGGCGAGGGCGTCGGCCGGGCCCTGATCGAGGCCAGCCTCGAGGTCGCCCGCGAACGCGGTGCCGCAGCGCTCGAGTGGCAGACCGCGCCCGCCAACCACACCGCCCAGCGCCTCTACGACTCGACCGGCGCCGAGCGCAGCACCTGGCTCACCTACGAGCTCGAGGCCTGAGCCGCGCCGAACCTCCGGCCCTAGGGCCCCTCGACTTCCTCCCGTTCCCGGCGGGCCAATTCGCGCTCGAGGCTGCGGCGGAGGGTGAAGTAGGCAGCGAGCGAGGTGAGGAGGTAGATCGCGCCGACCCCGAGCATCTGCCCACGCTGGTCGGAGATCGCGATCGCGAGGACGACGATGACGACGAGGCCGGCCACGGTCGAGAGCAGCACCCAGCGGAGCAGCCGGTCGGCGGCGGCGCGCGTCAACTCGTCTCCCTCCTCACGCCGGGGATTCCAGCAGCTCGACCGGATCGCCGTGGAAGCCGGCGCGGGCGAGCAGCCGCTCATCGCCGCCGGGCCAGGTGGTGAGCCGCAGCTCGGCCATCTCGCCGCCGCTCTCCAGTCGCAGGCGCGCGAGGGGCGCCGCGGCGCTGGCCCGCTCGCCGGCGGCGGCGACGGTTTCGTCGAGCTCGGCCCGTTCATCGGCGGGCAGGTAGAAGAGGAAGACCGAGTGGAAGACGACCGTGGCGACGCCCTCGACCGGCTCAGCCAGCTTCGCAGCGGCCCAGGCCGCCGCCGGCGCCCGCTCGACCGCGACCGGATGCGCCGCCGCGACCTCGAGCGCCGCCCGCAAGCGCTCGACCCGCCGGTGCTGATCGACCCACACGTAGGCGAGCAGGGTTCGCCGCCCCTCCTCGGTGCTGGCGTCGACCGGCGCAGCGTCGCACGCCTCGCGCGCCGCCACCTCGACCCGCTCCGGGTGATTGGCGCGAAAGTCGCCGGTATGGCGACTAAAGCGCCAATCGCGAAGCGCGAGCGGCGAATCCGTCGGACCCCAGGCGAACCCGTCGGCCTCATAGCGATAGCGGTCCCAGTTGGAGTTGAGGCCGGCGCTGGCGCCGAGCTCCAGGGTTCGCAGCGGCAGCGGGGTCCAGGCGGCGATCGCGAGGAAGCCGAACAAAAGCGCCGCCGAGCGGCCGACCTCGTTCGTCTGCACGGGCAGGGCGACGAGCCCGCGAAGGTCGTCGCAACGGCGCTCCAGCACATCGCGGAACTGCTCCCATCCGGCGAACGCCTCCGGCTCCTCCCCACCCAGCACCAACCTGTTCACGGCACCCATCAGCCGCAGCCCCACCGCCGAGAACACCGCCTCCTCCCGCTGCCCCTCGAGCACCTCCCAGGCCACCCCGCCCGCCTCGGCGTCGGCGGCGGCGCGCTCCAGCAGCCCGGCGTAGAGCGGCGACCCGAGCCGCCGGCATTCCTCGCCCTGCCACCGCAGGCGCCCCGCGATCTCCTTCTGCTCAGCTCCAGGCATCCCAGCGCTCGAGCGCCTGCTTCGGGTCGACGGCGCGACCGTGGATGTGGATCTCAAAGTGCAGCATGCAGCCAACCGTACGGGCGTTGCCCGTCCTGCCGACGACGCCGACCCGCTCGCCGGCCCAGACCCGCTGCCCCTCATGGACGAAGGGCGGCCGCTTCAGGTGCGCGTAGAAGTAGCTGCGCTCTTCGCCCTGGCCGTGGATTTCCAGGTAGTTGCCGTAGAGGACCGGGTCGTAGCCGGTCTTCCGCACCTTGCCGGTGACCGCCGCAACCGCCTCCGCCCCGCAGCGAGCGAGGATGTCGAAGCCTTCGTGGACGCGGCCGCCGTCGCGCGGGGCGCCGAATTCGCCGACCGCGCCGCGTTCACCGTGCGGCGCCTGCAGCGGGAAGACGTGGGCGAAGAAGGGAATCGCGCCGTTCGCGGCGCGGAGCGGGTCGTGGGGCTGGGCGGCGGCGGGCGCGGAGCAGGCCGCGAGGAGAAGGAGGGCGAGGAGGACGGCGCGCTTCAGTGGTGCTCGATCACGCGGTCGACGATGTGGTACTCCTTCGCCTCCTCCGCGCTCATGAAGTAGTCGCGCTCGGTGTCTTTGGTGACCTTCTCGAACGGCTGACCGGTGTGCTTGGCGATGATCTCGTCGAGCCGGCGGCGCACGTCGATGATCTCTTTGGCGTGGATCTCGATGTCGGTCGCCTGACCCTGGAACCCGGCCGAGACCTGGTGGATCAGGATCTTCGAGTTCGGCAGCGCCATCCGTTTGCCCTCGGCGCCACCGCAGAGCAGCAAAGCCCCCATGCTCATCGCCACCCCGACGCAGATCGTCTGCACCTTGGGTTTGATGAACTGCATCGTGTCGTAGATCGCCAGCCCCGCGTACACCGAGCCGCCAGGCGAGTTGATGTAGAGGCTGACGTCCTTGTCCGGATCCTCGGACTCCAGATGCAGCAGCTGGGCGACGATCAGGTTGGCGATGTCGTCGGTGACCGGAGTTCCGAGGAACACGATCCGCTCGCCGGGCAGGCGCGAGTAGATGTCGAAGGCGCGCTCGCCGCGGGAGGTTTGCTCGACGACCATTGGGACGAGAGGGCTCATGGGCGGCACTCTATAGATCGGTGACGGCGGGCTGAGTGTGCGGGGGACGGCGTGGACGGGGCGGTCCGGATGAGGGGGTCTGGGGGTT
>DASXOF010000194.1:0-11256 GCA_036494495.1 Solirubrobacterales bacterium
CCCCCCCCCCCCCCGACCCCCTCCCAACAGAGCTCCCGTCCCACGGGGGACACCCCCCTTTTGCTTTTGCTTCCGAGGGACGGACGCTCGCCGCTGCCGACGGGATCTACCCGGCCAGCGCCCGTCCCTTGTCAGCTTCAAAAGAGTTGGGGGACTCTCCTTCAGCCGTTGCGGTTTCGTTGGGCGAGTGTCGGCATGTCCTCCCAAAACACTCCAGCGGAGCCGAAGGCGGAGCGTTTTGGGAGGGCATGCCGGCGATCGCCCCCACCAACCCCGATCCCTGATCACCGAGCCCCCGCCCAGTCGCCGTCCAGAGGAATAGCCTCTAACCCCGATGCCCCCCCTCGACGCGCTCCCCCTCGCCGCGTCAGCCTCCAATCTCCTCGCCGCCCGCGAGCAGATGGCATTCACCCTCGGCTTCCACATCGTCCTCTCCTGCATCGGCGTCGCCCTGCCTGCGACCGTCCTGGTCGCCAACTGGATCGGACTGAAAAAGGGCGATGAGGCGGCGATCGAGCTGGCCAAGCGGTGGTCGAAAGCGATGGCCGTGACCTTCGCCGTCGGCGCCGTCACCGGCACCGTCCTCACCTTCGAGTTCGGCCTCCTCTGGCCGCACTTCGAGGAACGCTTCGGCGCCGCCTTCGGGGTCGCCTTCGCGATCGAGGGGATCTTCTTCTTCCTCGAGGCGATCTTCATCGCGATCTACATCTACGGCTGGAAACGGCTCTCGCCCTGGGCCCACTGGTGGTCCGGGGTGCCGATGGTGATCACCGGGATCGGCGGCGCCTTCGCCGTCGTCACCGCCAACTCGTGGATGAACCAGCCGCAGGGCTTTACCCTCGACGCCGCCGGCAAGGTGACCGAAGTCGAGCCGCTGAAGGTGATCTTCAACCCGGCGACCCACTACGAGGTCCCGCACATGATCCTCGCCGCCTACATGGTCGTCGGCTTCCTCGTCGCCTCGATCTACGCGGTCGGGATGCTGAAAGGGCGGCGCGACCGGCTGCACCGGCTGGGCCTCCTGATCCCGCTGACGATCGGGCTGATCGCGACCCCGATCCAGCTCTTCGTCGGCGACACCGCGGCGCGCGCGGTCGCCGACCACCAGCCGGCCAAGTTCGCCGGCATGGAGTGCATCCAGGAAACCGGCGGCCACCAGACCGAGTACGTCGGCGGCATCTGCACCTCGGACGGGGTCAAGGCGGCGATCCCGATCCCCGACCTCGACTCGTTCCTGGTCGGCTTCAGCCCCGACACCAAGGTGACCGGGCTGAAGAGCATCCCCGAAGACGAACGGCCGCCGGCCAACACCCTGCTGCACCTCGCCTTCGACACGATGGTCGGGATCGGCTCGGCGCTCCTCCTGCTGGGCGTCTGGCTCGCCTGGTCGTGGTGGAGAAAGCGCGACATCCCGCAGACGCCGTGGTTCCTGCGGATCGTCGCCGTCACCGGCGCCGGGGCGGTCCTGGCGCTCTGGTGCGGCTGGATCGTGACCGAGGTCGGGCGCCAGCCGTGGATCGTCCAGGGCTACATGCGGACCGAGGAAGCGGTGACCGAGGCGAGCGGGATCTGGTTCGCCTTCGCCCTCGTGCTGCTCCTCTACGCCGGTCTCGGCACCGCCGCGATCCTGGTCCTGCGGAGCATGTCGAAGCGCTGGCGCGAGGGCTACTCCGGCGCCGACGTCGAGAGCCCGTACTCGCCGAGCACGACCGCTGGGGAGGCGGGGAAATGAGCCGCGCCGACGTCGCCGTCGCGATCCTCTGGCTCGGGGCGACCTTCTACGCGCTGTTCGGCGGCGCCGACTTCGGCGGCGGCCTCTGGGACCTGCTCGCCGGCTACGACGACGAGAAGGGAGGGAGGCCGCGGGCGGTGATCCGGCGCTCGCTGACCCCCGTCTGGGAGGCCAATCACGTCTGGCTGATCTTCGTCCTCGTCGTCCTCTGGACCGCCTTCGGCGGCGCCTTCAGCGCGATCTTCACCACCCTCTACGTGCCGATCGCGCTGGCGGCGCTGGGGATCGTCCTGCGCGGCGCCGGCTTCGCCTTCGGCAAGTCGATCGAAGGCCTGCGGGAGCGCCGCCTCGCCGGCGCCACCTTCGCCTTCTCCTCGGTCATCACCCCGTTCTTCATGGGCACCGTGGTCGGCGCGATCGCGGCCGGCAACGTGCCCGCCGACGGCAACGGCGAGCCGTTCTCGAGCTGGATCCAGCCGCTGCCGCTGCTGATCGGCGCGATGTTCGTCGCCAGCGGCGGCTACATCGCAGCAGTCTTCCTGATCGGCGACGCTCGCCGGGCCGGCGAAGCCGAGATGGAGCGCTACTTCCAGGTGCGCGCCCTGGCGGCGGCGATCGTCGCCGGCGTCTTCGCCGGCGTCGGCCTGATCGCCCTGCACTCCGAAGCGCGCTACGTCTTCGACCGCCTCACCGACCAGGGGCTCCCGCTGGTGATTCTCTCCGCGCTCTGCGGGATCGGGGTGCTGGTGGCGGTGCGCCGCCGGGCGCCGTCCTGGCTGGTGCGCCCGCTGGCCGCCGGCGCTGTGGTCGGCGTCATCTGGGGCTGGGGCGTCGCCCAGTTCCCCTACCTGCTGCCGACCAGCCTGCGGATCGACCAGGGCGCGGCGCCCGGGCCGACCCTGAACGTGCTCTTCGGCGTCTTCGCGGTGGCGGTGATCGTCGTCCTGCCCTCCCTCGGACTGCTCTATACCCTCAGCCAGCGCGACCTGCTGGAGCACGACTGAGAGCCTCGGCCACTTGAGCGAAAGCCCGATCAAGACCGTCCTCTGGGACATCGACGGCACCCTGCTCGTCACCGGCGGCGCCGGTGCGGTCGCCTGGCAGCGCGCCTTCGAGGAGCAGTGGGGGGTGGAGGCCAACATCGAGGAACACACCCAGGCGGGGATGACCGACCCCGAAATCGCCGGAATCATCTTCCGCGAGGTGATCGGCCGCGAGGGCACCGACCAGGAGCGCGCCGCCGCGATCGCCGGCTACCTCGCCCACCTCGAAGCCGCGGTCGAGGAGTCGAGCGGCTACCGGATCATGGCGGGGATCGAGGAGGCCCTGCCGCGCCTCGCCGAGCAGGGCGTCCTGCAGGGCATCGTCACCGGCAACATCGAAGCCGCCGCCCAGATCAAGCTCGCCCGCGGCAACCTCAACCGCTACTTCCAGTTCGGCGGCTACGGCTCCGACTCCAGCGACCGCACCGAGGTGACCAGGAAGGCCCTCGAGCGCGGTGCCGCCGTCCTCGGCTCCCCGCTCGACCCCTCCCAGGCGATCTCCGTCGGCGACACCCCCCGCGACATAACCGCCGGCCACGCCGCCGGCATCCGCGTCGTCGGCGTCGCCACCGGCGCCTACAGCGTCGACCAGCAGCGCGAAGCCGGCGCCGACTGGCCGATCCCCGACGTCACCACCGGCTTCCCGGCCTAGCCCCCGCACCCGCCAGCCCGGCCCCCCCGCCGAGCCGGGCGAAAATATCGGTACCCCGACTTTTTCCCCACGCGGCTGGGGAAAAGATCGGTATGGCAGTCAGGCGCGCTCGCAGCGGGCCTGGTAGATGCTGGTGAAGCCGGATTCGAAGCCGTTGCGGGCGGCGCGGAGGTAGAGGCGCCAGACGCGGATCCGTTCCTCGCCGGCGAGGCGGGTTGCCTCGGCCAGGTTGTCGTCGAGGTTGTTGGCCCAGTGGCGCAGGGTCTCGGCGTAGTCGGGGGCGAAGTCCTCGACGTGGTGGGTGATGAAGCCGGCGCGTTCGAGCGCCAGCAGGTTGCGCGAGAGGTGGAGGGGAGCCGCGTCGGGGAAGACGTAGCGCTCGGAGAAGGCGCCGGCCTCGGCGTCGGTGTGGCGCAGGCGGGTGATGCCATGGTTCAGCAGGCGGCCTCCCGGCTCCAGTAGCCCGGCGAGGACGTGGGCGTACTCGTCGATGTTGGCCGAGCCGACGTGCTCGACCATCCCGATCGAGGCAATCGCGTCGAATTTCTCGCCGCTGGCGGCGAGGTCGCGGTAGTCCATCACCCGGATCTCGACCCGGTCGGCGACGCCGGCCTCCTCGGCCCGCTGCCGCGCCCGCTCGGCCTGCGGCGGCGAAAGGGTGATCCCGACCACCTGGCAGCCGTACCTGGTCGCCGCCCAGAGCGGGAAACCGCCCCAGCCGCAGCCGACGTCGAGCACCCGCTCGCCCTCCTTCAGCGCCAGCTTGCGGGCGACGGTGTCGAGCTTCTCCTCCTGCGCCTGCTCCAGCGTCTTCATCTCGCCGTCGCGCCAGATCGCGCAGCTGTAGACCATCGTCGGCCCGAGGAAGAGCTCGAAGAACTCGTTCGAGACGTCGTAGTGGTGGCGGACGGCGCGGGCGTCGCGCTCCTTGCTGTGGCGGCGGCCGCTGGGGCGCAGCTCGGCGGCGGGCCGGCGCGGCGGCGCGGTCAGCCCCGCCGCCCGCACCGCGGCGAGCAGCAGCGCCCGCTTGTCGGCGCCGTCGAGCGCCGGCGGCTGCCAGCTGTTCAGCAGCGCGATCACGGCGTCGATGTCGTCGACCTCGAGCTCGCCGCTGACGTAGGCGCGGCCGAGCCCGAGCTGCCCCGGCGCCAGCAGCGCCTGGGCGGCGGCGCGCGGTGAGCGGACGGTGAAGGTCGGGCCGTCGCCGTCGGTGGCGGCGACGCGGGTGCCGTCCCAGAAGGCGACCGTGAACGGCCGCTCGGGCAGCCTCGCCTCGATCTCTCTGCGCAGCGGTGCGGTGGTGGCGAATGGCATCGGCGGACCCTACTGAGCCTGGAGAGTCGGGACCGCTCTACGGATTCCGACCCATTTACTCAGCCCGGCTTCAGGAATCCAGCGTATAGTCCCGCGGCCAATGCCGAATCCCGGGCCGCTGCCCTCGGACATCCAGCCGGTCGAGAACGAGACCCGGGACCGGATCATCACCGGCCTCGTCACCCTGCTGCCGTTTCTCGCCCTCGGCCTCGCCGCCTGGCAGGTCTGGGGGAGCGCCCTGCACTGGAGCGACATCCTCCTCTTCCTCGGCATGTACTTCTTCACCGGGCTCGGGATCACGATCGGCTTCCACCGCCACCTCACCCACCGCGCCTTCAAGACCCACAGCTGGCTGCACGGGCTGCTGGCGATCCTCGGCTCGGCCGCGATCGAGGGCCCGGTCATCTCCTGGGTCGCCGACCATCGCAAGCACCACACCTTCGCCGACGTCGAGGGCGACCCCCACAGCCCCCATGTCGACCACGGCGGCGGCTGGGACGGGGCCCTGCGCGGCCTCTTCCACGCCCACATGGGCTGGCTCTTCATCCACACCCAGCGCGGCAACAAGGACCGCTTCGCCCCCGACCTGCAGAACGACCCGGTGATCTCTTGGGTCGACCGCACCTTCATCTACTGGGCGATCCTCGGCCTGATGATCCCCTTCGCCGCCGGCTGGGTGATCGGCGGCACCCTGCTCGCCGGCTTGACCGGCCTGCTCTGGGGAGGCTTCGTCCGCGTCTTCGTCCTCCACCACTTCACCTACAGCATCAACTCGCTCTGCCACACGTTCGGCAAGCGCGAATTCGACACCACCGACCAGTCGCGCAACCTGGCGCTGATCGCGATCCCGACCCTCGGCGAGGCCTTCCACAACAGCCACCACGCCTTTCCGACCTCCTCGACCCACGGCCTGCGCTGGTACCAGATCGACATCTCGGCGGTGATCATCGACGCGATGGAGAAGGTCAACCTGGTCTGGGACGTCGTCCGGGTCTCGCCCGAGCGACTCGCCGCCAAAGCGGCCTAGCCGCGGCGCGCCTCAGGGCGCGGCCGGCGATTCGTACCAGTCGATCCAGCCGCCGCAGGCGCCTGACAGCGGCACGATCCGGTGCGGATCGGCCGGCACCGCGACCAGCTCGCCGATGTAGGCCTTGCCGTCGTAGCCGGTCAGGCTCTGCAGGCCGCTGGCGTCGGCGGTGGTCAAGGTGAAGTCGACCTTGCCGCCGTCGCTTCGGAACCTGCCGGCGGGCCAGTACTGGCCGTTGTTGCCGAGGCTGATCGTGTTCGGCCGCTGGCCGTCGAGGGCGGCGATCAGCGGCTGGCTGAAGCCCGGCGCCGAGAGCGTCAGCCCGAACGGCGAGAAGTACTGGATCGAGAGGTTCCAGGTCCCGGCCGGCAGCTCCAGCGCCTGCGAGGTCGATTCGCCGGTGCCGAGGATGCTGCCGTCGCTCCAGGCCTCTTTCGACCCGATCACGGCTCCCGGGAAGAGCGAGGCGCGGCCCGGTTCGCGCAGCAGGATCCGGATCTCCGGTGCCGCGCAGCCGGCTTCGGCACCGGCCTCGGTCCCCTCGAGCAGGACGTGCCGGTTCTCGGGCGTCGGGCCCGTCCTTTCCCACAGCACGTAGTCCGCCGTCGCCGCGATCCGCTTGAAGTTCGGCGGGGCCTGGCTGTTCCAGGCGGCGCGGCCGGTGATCACATAGGGGAAGCGTTCGAGCGTGCCGTGGTTGAAGGAGTCGAAGTCGATCGGGCTGTAGGCGTCGCCGGTGTCGAACGGCTTTTCCGGGTTGGGGGAGACGTCGACGTCGGGGAACTCGACCAGCGGCACGTGGGTGTCGGCGCCGAGCAGGTCGTAGGCGGCGTAGCGGTCCTGACCGGCGTAGAGCACCGGCTTGCCGTGGACGATCGGCAGGAAGGCCTGCAGCTGGGCGCCGTGGCCGCCGGGGGCGACCGGGGCGTCGCGCAGGACCAGGAAGCTCGAGTAGATCGCGCCGCCGCAGAAGGCGACGGCGAGGACCGCCCAGCCGAGCCGGGCCAGCGGTGCCCACGGCGAGCTCCGTTCCCGAGAGCCGGCCGCGCGCGAAGGGGCCCGCAGCTCCGCCAGCAGCGGCTTCACCGCGACCAGCATCGCCAGCGGCGCGCCGATGATCAGCGCCTTGGCCTGCGAGTAGTCGCCGCTCGAGGGCAGCGAGGCGAGGTAGAGGATCGCGCAGCCGCCGAGCGCGATCGGCACCGCGAGCTGGCGCCGCCAGACCCACCAGGCGACCCCGACGAGCAGCGCCAGCACCGCGATCGTCCCCGCCAGGCCCCGCAGCTCGGCCCCGCCGGCGGCGTCGAGGCGGTAGTTGGAGGCGGGCCAGACCCCGAGCGCCTCGAGCGGCGAGACCGGCCCGTAGGTGTTGGAGCCGGCGACTTTGCTGAAGCTCGAGCGGAAGCCGAAGGGGCCGAAGAGGGCGGCGAGCGCCAGCGCCGCGAGCAGCAGGATCGCGGCGATCGTCAACGGCCGGGTGAGGAAGCGCAGCAGCGCCCGCGGCCGCAGCGCCCGCCGCACCGGCGCCAGCGTCAGGCTCCAGAGGACGAGGATCACCACCGGCCAGGCGACGCCGGCGAAGCTGTAGGAGAAGAAGATGCCGCCGACGATCGCCAGCGGCGGCAGCGCGAAGCGGGCTCGGGCCCAGCGGTGCTCGTCCGGCGCTCCCGGAGCGGCCAGGTAGAGCGCGAACGCCAGCACGAAGAGCGCCTCGGCGGTCTCCTTGAAGGCCGCCTGGGCGAAGTAGGAGGCGGCCAGGTAGGGGACGGCGACGAGGGTCGCGCAGAAGATCCGCTTCCAGGGGCGGAGCTCGCCGAGCGCCGCCTGCGCGGTCAGCCCGGTCATCACCCCGATCGCGATGATCTCGCCGATGAAGGCCTGGCCGAGGTCGATCCCCGGCACCGCGGCGACGGCGACTGCGAGCCCGTGCGGGCCGAGCGGGTAGCCGGGGTCGGGCGCCGGGCCGAAGCCGCTCCGCAGCCACTCGGCCCAGGCGAGGTGGAGCCCGAGATCGTTGTTGAAGCCGACGCCGAGCAGCCCGAAGCGGCCGCTGATCGTGAACGGGATCGCCAGCACCAGCCCGATCGCGACGGCCACCGCGAGCCCGGCCCGCAGCGCCCCCGGCGCCCGGTAGGGCAGCCGCCAGGCGATCGCCGCGGCGACGAGGACCACGAGGACGACGCCGACCGTGGCGCTGGTGCCGTGGCCGGGCGCCCGCGCCAGCACGCCGGTGACGGTGAGGACCGCGCCGAAGCCGACCGCCGGCTCGAGCCAGGACCACTCCTCGCGCCCCGCCAGCGACAGCAGCGCCCGCCCTGCCAGGAGCGAAGCAGCGCAGATCAGCGCCGCCGAGAGGTACGTCCCGATCATCTGGTCCGCCAACCTATGGCAGGAAGGGCGGCCGGGGCAGCCTCGGCCCCCCGATCAGGCCCTCTGCAAAGCGCCCCGCTCAGTGCTTCTCGGCGCCGCGCTCGAGCGTCTCGCGCAGGTTCTCGCCTTCCAGCGGCCGCTCGTGGCCGGTGCCGACCAGCCGCGGTTCGAGCGCCGCCAGCCGCCGCACCGACTCCTTGGCCTGCGCGTGGTCCCAGGCCCAGGCGGGGTGGGGGACGCTCGCCTCGCCGTGCGGCAGCGGTTTCAGCCGCGCCGAGTCGACCAGGTAGACGACGTCGGAGACCAGCGCCACCCGGTCGCTCTCGCGCCAGAGGCCGATCAGCCCCGGCGCGTGGCCGGGGAAGTGGATCACTTCGAAGCCGGCCACCGTCTCGCCCTCGCTGACCGTGCCGGCGATCTTCACCGCACCGCCGTCCCAGCGCCGCAGCAGGGTCGGGTAGAGCATCCGCACCCAGGCGACCGGCAGCTGCGAGAGGTCCATGTAGGGGGTGATCGAGGCGTCCGATTCGGCGTCGGCGACCTCGTCGGGGTGGCAGTAGACGGGGGCGTCGAGGTAGGGCGCGGTGCCGCGGTGGTCGGCGTGGGCGTGCCCCAGCACCACCCGCGTCAGGCCGCCGAGCTCGCTTGCCGCCGCCGCGGCCTTGCGCCGCATCGACTTGGTGCCGGCGTCGAAGGCGACGACCCCGCCGTCCTCCTCGAGGAAGTAGATGTTCATCGCCCCGCGGAAATCCCCGCGCAGCAGCCAGACCCCGTCCGCCACCCGCTCCAGCCCCATCGCGCCAGACTAACCGCGCGGTGGCGACGTGGCTAGGGTTCGCCCCGTGCCCGGCATCTGGAAAGTGGGGATGGTGATCCTCGTCGTCTGCCTGTTCGCCTCGATGGTGATCGCCGTCGTGCGGCTCTCGACGGTCCAGACCGAGATCCTCGGCGCCGGCTTCCGCGGGCTGCCCAAGGGCTACCACTACGAACCGCCAGAACGGTGAGTGAGCCCTCGCACGTTTGACCCGCGGGTGACGGTCTAGACTCGGCGGCGTCCAAGCACCGAGCAGAGGGAGGGCGGCTTGTTCACTCGCATCGTGGTGGGTACCGACGGGTCTGATACCGCCGGCGGAGCGGTCCGCCAGGCGATCGAGCTGGCGAAGCTCACGGGCGCCCGGATCAGCATCGTCAGCGCCTACCAGCCGGTCTCCGGCCGGCGGGTCCGCGACGAGCAGGAGGGGGCGCCGGCCGACGTCCAGTACGAGATCGGCCCGCGCGAGGACGTCAACCTGGTGCTCGAAGCGGCCGCCGCCGAGGCCCGCAAGGAAGGCGTCGAGGCGAGCACGCACCCGGTCGAGGCCGACCCCGCCGACGCGATCCTCAACACCGCCGAAGAGACCAAGGCCGACCTGATCGTGGTCGGCAACAAGGGGATGACCGGCGCCCGCCGCTACCTGCTCGGGAGCGTCCCGAACAACGTGTCTCACCACGCGCCATGCAGCGTGATGATCGTCCAAACCACCTGAGGTGCCCTGACCGGCGCATCTCGGCGTCCTCGGTCGCTCACGTGCAGAGCACGCTTCGCTCCCTGCGTCCTTGACCTGCTTGGTCAGGGCACCTCAGGTGGTGCGTCCGTCGCCGAGGCTCCGGCCGTGCCGCCCTTACGGGACGGCTGGATCGGTCGCCCGCCCGGCGTCGATCAACCCTGCCCCCTGCTGGGTGGTCGGCAGGCCGAGGCTGCGAGCGGTGGAGCGGATCCGGCGGGTGACCGCTTCGACCCGTGCCTGCGGCGAGGGCTGCTTGCCGAGCACGCCGCTGGCGAGGACCATCGCCGCCAGGCCGCTGACGTGGGCGGCGGCCATCGAGGTGCCGACGTAGTTGCTCGGGATCGCGAATTCGTTCGTGGTCCGGGGGCGCAGCGTCACCTGGTAGATCGGCCGGGCGGAGATCGAGGCGCAGCCGGGGGCCGGGTTGCCGCCGCCGGGAGCGAGGACGTCGATCGCGGTGCCGGCCAGCGAGTAGTAGCCGAGGCAGCCGCCCTCGGTGGTGCCGCCGACGCCGATCACCCGCGGCCCGGTCGCCGGCTCCGAGACGCAGCTCTCGGAGCCGAGGTTGCCGGCCGAGGCGACCGTGACAACGCCCCGCGCGTAGGCTTCGCGCAGCGCTTCGTCGACCGTCGGCACCCGCTTGTGGCAGCCGAAGTTGAAGCTCATGTTGATCACCTGAGCGCCGTGGGCGACGGCGAAGCGGATGCCGCGGGCGATGTCGGCGGCGTCGCCGCGGCCCTGCGCGTCGAGCACCCGGACCGGCATCAGCTTCGCCCCGTAGGCGAGCCCGGTGAGGCCGATCCCGTTGTTCGTCTTCTCGGCGATGGTGCCGGCGACGTGGGTGCCGTGGCCGTTTTCGTCGAGCGGCACCTTGTCGTTGGCGACGAAGTCGTAGCCGTGGGCGAACTGGCTGGCGGTGAAGTCCGGGCTCCTGCGGAAGCGCGGGCCGTCGGAGCGGTAGGCGATGCCGGTGTCGAGGACGGCGACGGTGACGCCTTCGGCGCCGGGGCGGCCGACGGCTTCGAGGTGCTGCCAGGCGCCGACCGCGTTTATCCCCCCGGCCGAGGTCGGCAGCCGCGGGGTCGCGATCCCTTCGTAGGGAAGGAAGTTCCACTGCTTGATCGTCCAGTCGCCGAGCGGCGTCGCTGCTTCGGCGGGGCCGCCGAGGGTGCCGGGGTCGTTGGGGATCGCGAGCTGGCTTTCGTCAGAGGCGCCGGCCGGCTTGGTCCCCGAGGCGGTGGCGATGTAATTCGGGACCGCGTAGTCGACCCGCGGGTTGGCCCGCAGCGCCCGTGCCGCGGCGTGCACGCCGACCCCGGCCGGCAGTCGCACGGCGCGGCCGTGGGATTCGCCTGCGACCTTGACCAGCAATTGCCGCGGCGCGAACCCGCGCGCCGGCGCCAGGCCGACCGCGGCGCTTGCGCCGGGCGCCGCGGCAGCGGCGAGGGCCGCGACCATGGCCGCGGCGGCGAGGATCGTCTTCAGTCGAATCATCCGATGATGTCGCCGGCCGAACCCCCACGACGGCTGGCTATTCAGCTAACACAGCGCCTACGACGAAGTTTTCGAGG
>DASXOF010000195.1:0-42540 GCA_036494495.1 Solirubrobacterales bacterium
GGCATCGCCGGCCCCGCCCTGCGGCTGACGCTGGAGCGGGCCGAAGAGCTGGCGCCGCTGGTCGCCTCCTACGCCACCCGCCTCTCCGAGGCGATCGGCGCCGCCGAGCAGCAGAGCACCGCCGCCGCCCGCTAGCCGGGCCCGCGGCGCGCACCGCCCCGCCGGCGAGGTTGCCTTTTCGGGCACATATCGCCTGAAAAGGCAACCTCAACGGCTGCGGCCGCCGCGCGCGAGGTTGCTTCTCCAGTGTGGAAGAAGAATTCTTGCTCTGCAATAATTCAGCGCCCCAACTTTATTGCAGGAGGATATTTATGAGCGGCGGGCCGATTGCCAGCACGAGCACCGGAGACCTCGAAGGAAGCTGGGCGGGCGCCGTTGCGCGCTTCGACGGCATCCCCTATGCGGAAGCGCCGACGGGCGACCGGCGCTGGGCGCCGCCGGTGCCGCGGGCGCCGTGGTCGGGGGTCCGCCAGGCGACCGCGCCGGGGCCCGTCGCCCCGCAGCTGGGCGGCCCGCTGGCGCCGGTGACCGGCCCGGTCGACCTCTCCCTGGCCCGCGAGGACTGCCTGACGATCGACCTGCGGACGCCCGAGCCGAGCGCCGGGGCCGGGCTGCCGGTGGTCGTCTTCGTCCACGGCGGCGGCTACGTCTCCGGCGCCGGCTCGCTGCCCTGGTACGACGGCACCTCGCTGGCCGCCCTCGGCTGCGTCACCGTCAACCTCAACTACCGGCTCGGGGTGCTCGGCTTCGGCTTCCTCCCCGAGGAGGTGACGGGCGGGGAGCCCGTTGCCAACCTCGGGCTGCAGGACCTCTGCCTCGGGCTCGAGTGGGTCGCCGAGAACGTCGCCGCCTTCGGCGGCGACCCGGGCCGCGTGACCGTGGTCGGCCAGTCGGTCGGCGCCCACGCGATCGCCTGCCTGGCCGCGATCCCGGCGGCGCGGAGCCGCTTCCACCGCGTCGTCCTGCAGAGCGGCCCGTTCGGCTCCCCGGCGATGGCTCCCGAGCGGGCCGAGCAGGTGACCGCCCGGTTCCTCGCCAAGCTCGGGCTGGAGCGGCCGACCCTCGCCGAGCTGCGCGAGCTCCCGGTCCAGGACCTGCTCGCGGCGCAGGCCGGGGCGCTGATCGAATCGCTCGTCTTCGGCCGCCTCGGCCCACCCTTCGGGCCCGTCGTCGACGGCACGCTGCTGGCGACGGACCCGGTCGCCGAGCTCGCCGCCAACCTCGCCGGCCACGACCTGCTCCTCGGCTACACCGGCGCCGAGGCGCGGGCCTTCTTCTACGCCGCCGCGCTCTGGGGCATCGACGTCTGGGAGCGGACGGCGGCGGAGCTGGCCGACCACGCCCGCGCCGCCGGCAACTCCGCGCTCGCCGAGCTGCTCCCCGCCTACGCCGAGCTCGACTCCTCGCAGCCGGCGGGGGCGGCCTTCTGCGACCTGGTCGGCGACGAGTTCATGGTCCGCCCGACGATCGAGCTCGCCCACCAGCGCGCCGACGCCGGGCCCGCGCCCCACCTCTACGAGCTGACCTGGGCTCCGGAGGAAGCGGACCCCCGGCTCGGCTCCTGCCACGCGATCGACCTGCCGCTCCTCTTCGGCAGCTTCGACGCCTGGGCCGGGTCGCCGCTCCTCGGCGGCGGCCCCGGCGCCGGCGGCCGCGAGCTGTCGGCGCGCATCCAGGGCGCCTGGCACTGCTTCGCCGAGCGCGGCGACCCCGGCCACCCCGAGCTGCCGCCCTGGCCGCGGGCCGAGGGCGAGCACCCGGTCGCGATGCGCCTCGACCTCGAGTGCGCCACCACAGCCTCGCTCGCCGGCGGCCGCGAACGGCTCTGGGGGGCCGGCCGATGAACCCCGAGATCGTCTGGTCGCCGCCGCCCGAGCTGCTCGAGCGCTCCGAGATGGCGCAGCTCGCCGCGGCGGTCGGCGCCGGCGACTACCAGGAGCTCTGGCGCTGGTCGGTCGCCGACGTCGAGCGCTTCTGGCGCCTGCTCTGGGACCGCTACGAGATCGTGGCCGACGGCGACCCCAGCGCCGTGCTCGGCTCGCGCCAGATGCCGGGGGCGCGCTGGTTCCCCGACACCGCGCTCTCCTATCCCGAGCACGTCTTCCGCGGCAAGGACGAGTCCGCCCTCGCGGTCCAGTTCGCGACCGAGGCCGAGCCGCTGGCGAGCTGGAGCTGGGGCGAGCTGCGGCAACGCACCGCCGCGGTGCGAGCCGGGCTGCGGCAGATGGGCGTCGGCCGCGGCGACCGGGTCGCCGCCTACCTCCCCAACACGCCCTGGACGCTGGCGGCCTTCCTCGCCACCACCTCGCTCGGGGCGACCTGGTCGAGCTGCTCGCCCGACTTCGGCGCCCGCACCGTGGTCGACCGCTTCTCGCAGATCGAGCCGCGGGTGCTGCTCGCGGTCGACGGCTACGACTTCGGCGGCCGCCGCTTCGACCGCAGCGAGGAGGTCGCGGGCCTCGAAGCCGCGCTGCCGAGCCTGGAGCGGACGGTGCGGATCGCCGCCTCGGACCCCGACGCCTCCTGGCGCAGCGCCTTCCCGGCCACCGGCGAGCCGCTCGAGTTCGAGCGCGTCCCCTTCGACCACCCGCTCTGGATCGTCTACTCGAGCGGCACCACCGGCGCCCCGAAGGCGATCGTCCACGGGCACGGCGGGCCGCTGCTCGAGCACCTGAAGATCTGGCGGCTGCACCACGCCCTGCAGCCCGGGGACCGGGTGCTGTGGACCACCACCACCGGCTGGATCATGTGGAACTACCTGGCCGGGGCGCTCCTCTCCCCTGCCTCGATCGTGCTCTACGAGGGCAGCCTCACGGCGCCCTCGCGGGAGGCCCTCTGGGACCTCGCGGCCGCCGCCGAGGTGAACGTGCTCGGCACCGGCGCCGCCTATATCCACTCCTGCATGAGCGCCGAGGTCCACCCCGCCGCCGGCCGCGACCTCGGCAGCCTGCGGGCCGTCGGCTCGACCGGCTCGCCGCTGGCGCCGGAGGCCTACTCCTGGGTGCGGGCCGAGCTCGGGCCCGAGGTCTGGCTCTCCTCCGCCTCCGGCGGCACCGACATCGCCAGCGCCTTCATCGCCGGCTGCCCGACCGTGCCGGTCTACAAGGGCGAGCTGCAGGCCCGCTGCCTCGGGGTCGACGTCCAGGCCTGGGACGAGAGCGGCGACGAGGTCCGCGAAGCGGTCGGCGAGCTGGTGGTCGCCCAGCCCATGCCCTCGATGCCGGTCGGGTTCTGGAACGACCCCGGCGACGAGCGCTACCGCGACTCCTACTTCAGCACCTTCCCCGGTGTCTGGCGGCACGGCGACTGGCTGCGGATCACCGAGCGCGGCTCGGCGGTGATCTACGGCCGCTCCGACTCGACGATCAACCGCGCCGGCATCCGGATGGGGACCGCGGAGATCTACGCCGCGGTCCTCGCCGCGCCGGAGATCGAGGACGCGCTGGTGGTCGACGTCCCGCCCGAGGGCGGCCTCGGCAACTCCTGGATGGCCCTCTTCGTCGTCGTCCGCGAGGGCGAGGAGCTGACCGAGGAGCTGAGCCAGGAGCTGCGCCGGCGGATCAAGAGCGACTGCTCGCCCCGGCACGCGCCCGACGCGATCGTCGCCGTCGCGGAGGTGCCGCGGACGCTGACCGGCAAGCTGCTCGAGGTGCCGGTGAAGAAGCTGCTGATGGGCTGGGACCCGGACGGGGTCGCGAACCGCGACGCGCTCGCCAACCCGGCCGCCTTCGACTGGTTCGTCGACTACGCCCGGCGGCGAGCCGCCGGCGGCGAGCGCTGAGCGCCGGCGCCCGGCGCTCAGACGCGGTCCCGACTCAGGGGCTCAGAAGAGGTCCCAGTAGCTGTCGCGGGCGCGCAGCTCCTCGGCGGCGGACTCGCCGATCACCTGCCCCGCCCGCATCACGTAGACGCGGTCGCAGATCGCGAAGGCGCGGCGCAGGTTCTGCTCGACCAGGAGGACGGCCTGCCCCGACTGGTCGGCGAGCGTGCGCACGTGTTCGAACAGCCGCTCGGCCAGCGCCGGGGCGAGCCCCAGCGAGGGCTCGTCGAGCAGCAGCAAGCGAGGGTCGCGCTGCATCGCCATCGCCAGGCTCAGCATCCGCTGCTGGCCGCCGGAGAGGGTCCCGGCGAGCTGGTCGTTGCGCTCGCTGAGGATCGGGAAGAGCTCGTAGATCTCCTCCAGGCGTTCGCGCCACTCCTTGGCGCCGAGCTCCGGCGGGGCCGCCAGATGGAGGTTGTCGATCACCGTCAGGTCGGCGAAGACGAACTCCTCGGAGGGGATGAAGGCGACGCCGCGGCGGACGATCTTGCGGCAGCCCTGGCCGCAGAGGTCGACGCCCTCGTACATCACCGAGCCGCCGTGGGAGGGCAGCATCCCGAAGATCGTCTTCAGCAGGGTGGTCTTGCCGGCGCCGTTGTGGCCGACGATCCCGACCACTTCGCCGGGCTCCGCCCGCATCGAGACGCCGTAGAGGACGCGCTTGCGCCCGTAGCCGCCTTCGAGCCCCTCGATCTCGAGCAGCTCAGCCACCGAAGTAGGCCTCCGCCAGGTGGGCTTCGGAGGTCAGCTCGGCGAAGCTGCCGCGCGCGGTGATGCGCCCGAGTTCCATGAAGGCGACGTCGTCGGCGACGTTCTCGACCACCTCGAGGTTGTGCTCGACGATGCAGATCGTCCGCCCCTCGGCGCGCGCGCGGTGGATCAGCTCGACGATCTGCTCGAGCCAGCGCACGTCGATTCCCGAGGCCGGCTCGTCGAGCAGCAGGACCGGTGCTTCGGTCGCCAGGACGCGGGCGAAGGAGATCAGTTTCTGCTGGCCGAAGCCGAGGTCGTGGGCTTTCGCCGCGGCGAGCTGGTCGAGGCCGACGAACTCGAGCCAGCGGTGGGCGAGCTCGCGCGCCTCGCGCTCGCGCGCCCGGACCCGGCGCGGCCGCCCGAACAGCGGCCCGACCCGCTCGCCGGGCTGCTCGGGGACGCCGAGGACGACGTTGTCGAGGACGGAGAGGCGGGGGAAGATCCGCACGTCCTGGAAGGACCGCACCATCCCCAGCCGGGCGACGCGGTCGGGGCCGAGGCCGACTACCTCTTCGCCGCGCAGACGGACGCTGCCCGCGTCGGGCGGGATCGTCCCGGTGAGGAGGTTGAAGAGCGTCGTCTTCCCCGCTCCGTTGGGGCCGACGACGGCGCTGATCGCCCCCTCGGTCAGGGTGAAGTCGAGGTCGTCGGCGGCGACGATGCTGCCGAAGCGCTTGCTGAGGCCCGAGACCTCGAGGATCGGCAGCCCCTGCTCCGGCGCCGGCGGCGCCTCGGGCCGCACCGCCGCCAGGGTCGGCTCCGGGACCGCGCCGCGGTCGACCGCGGGTGTGCGCCGCAGCGGGTTGAAGCCCTCCGGCAGCAACCCCTCGGGGCGCACGAAGAGGACCACGATCAGGGCGGTGCCGTAGAGGACCAGCTGCCAGAGCGAGGCAGTCGTCGGGCTCAGCGAGAGGACGCTTTCGAGGAACGGCGTCGACATCACGATCAGCGCCGCCGCCAGCACCGAGCCGACCAGGTTGCCGCTGCCGCCGATCACCACCGCCGAGACGATCACGGTGGCGAGCGCGAGGTCGAACAGGGTCGGCGAGGCGACCGTGGTCTGGACCACCATCAGCTCGCCGGCGAGCCCGGCCATCGCGCCGGTGATGACGAAGACGAGGAGCTTGTAGGCGGAGGCGTTTTTGCCCAGCGAGCGCGCTGCCAGCTCGTCCTCGCGGATCCCGCGCAGGACGCGGCCGAAGGGCGACTCGCCGAGGCGGTGGCAGATCGCGTAGACGAGGACGCCGATGATCGCGAAGACGGGGAGCATCTGCTCGGGGGTGTCGAGCTTGTGGCCGAAGACCGAGAGGCCGGTGATCCCCAGCAGCCCGTAAGTGCCGCCGAGCGAGGATGAGGTGGTGGCTAAGGAGACGACGACGACCCCGACGGCGAAGGTCATCAGCATCAGCCACTCGCTGCTCAGCCGCAGCGCCACCGCGCCGATCACCAGCGCGACGACCGCCGCGAAGACGATCCCGATCCCGGCCCCGAGCAGGAACTGGGTGCCGTCGGAGAGGAAGAGCCGGGCCAGGGTGTAGCCGCCGACCGCGCCGAAGGCGGCGTGGGCGACGGAGAGCTGCCCCGAGTAGCCGGAGAGGAGGTTGAACGAGACCGCGAAGATCGCGAGGACGATGATGCTGTCGAGCCGTTCGGCGACCAGCTCCATCAGCGCACCCCGCTCACGAGGCCGCCGCCAGGGGCCGGCGGAACCTGCCGCGCAGCTCGACCGAGCGGACCGCGGCGTAGAGGACGACGACGCCGAAGACGATCGGCGTCGACCACTGGGCCGAGAGCCAGAGGCCGCTCCAGCTGGCGACGAGGCCGAGGGCGATCCCGACCAGGCCGACGACGAAGGGCGAGCGCTCGACCCCGGCCATGAAGGCGACGACGAAGGCCAGCAGGGTCGGTTCGTAGCCCATGCTCGGCGTCGCCGAGGTCTGGGCGGCGAGGAAGACGCCGGCGACGCCGGCCATTGCCGAGCCGATCGCGAAGACGAGGAGGAAGATCCGCGGCGGGCTGATCCCGACCGTCAGGCTCATCTGCGTGCTGGCCCGCACGGCGCGGATCTGGCGGCCGAGGCCCGAGCGCGAGAGCACCAGCGCCAGCAGCGCGATCAGGATCCAGGCCACCGCCATCTCCTGCAGGTCGAGGGCGGTGAGGTGGATCGAGCCGAGCTTGACGGCCTTCAGCGTCACCCCGTGGATCGACTGGCCCGCCTGTTCGAGCCAGAGCAGCTTGATCAGGTTTTCGCCGATGATCGTCAGACCCAGCGAGGCGACGAAGATCGTCAAGAGCGCGCTGCGCCCGGCCCGCGCCGCCATCGGCCGGTAGAGGAGCCCCTCGATCAGGACCCCGGAGACGAGCGCGAAGAGGGCGCCGCCGGCAACCGCCGCCCAGAAGGAGAAATCGAGTTCCGCCCCGAGGCGAGCGGCGGCGTAGGCGCCGATCGTCAGGCTCAGCCCGTAGGCGAAGTGGAACCGCTCGGTGACGCTGTAGATAAGTGCGAAACCGGCGCCGAGAAGGGCGTAGCCGCTCCCCGTGACCAACCCGTTGGCGGTCAGCTGGAGGAAGTCGTGCAGGGAGGGCATTTCTCGGCGCCGGTTTCCGGTCTATTTGAGGACGAAGTCCGAGCCGTTGATGTTGAACGACGCCAACAGCTTCGATTCTTCGCTTTCGGTGCTGTATTCGAAGAGGCCCATCGGACGTTTGGCGACCGAGTGCGTGGCCAGGTCGAAGGCGAGCGTGCCGGCTTCTTCGCCGTTGCCGCCGTAGACGCTCGGGAACTGCGGTTCTTCTTCCAGCGCCTTCTGCAGCTGTTCGCCGCTGGCCGGGTCGCCGCCCTTCGCTTCGACGCGGCGGACGAGGTCCCAGAGGACGTACATGTCTTCGTAGAAGTTCGCCGCGTAGAAGTCCGGCGGCGAGCCGTACGCTTCTTCGTAGGAGTCGACGAAGATCTGCGCCCAGCCGTTGCTCGGCGCGTCGGAGTCGAAGTAGTCGAACGCGTACTTGAATCCGTTCAGGGCGGAGCCGGCCGCTTCCCGCGCCTGGGCGGTGATGTCGAAGCCGAACAGCGGCGTTTCCGTCCCGGAGGAGACGTACTGCTTCATGAAGTTGGCGACTTCGATCCCGTAGACGCCGGCCAGGACCACGTCCGGATCGCTGTCTGAGATGTGCTGGATCGTCGTCGTGAAGTCCGTCGACCCGATCTGGGTCGGCTCGTAGAGCACGAGTTCCATCCCGGCTTCTTCGATCTGCTGCTTGGCGTTTTCTTCGACGACCTTGTTGAGTTCGCCGCCGAGGTCCCAGAAGATCATCGCCACGCGTTTGGCTTCGGGTTCGGTTTCCTGGACGTACTTGAGCACGCCGGGGAGGGCGTCGCCGGGCGTGACCGCGCGCGAGCCCCAGAAGTAGGGCGAGCCCTCGGCGAAGACCGAGGTGCCGCCGCCGCCGTCGAAGGAGAGGATCTGCGCCTTTTTGATTTCCGGCAGCATCGCGCCGACGTCGGCGGTGTAGGAGGTCAGGCCCATGCCGACGTGGTTGGCGGCCAGCTTGCGCGCCGCTTCCACCCCGGCGGAGGGATCGCCCGACTTGTTGTCGCTGGCGATGATGTGGAATTCAGGCCCGCCTAGTTCCTTGATCTGTTCGGCGGCGAGTTCCGCGCCTTTCAGCTGGACCGTGCCCCAGACCGAGCCCTCGCCGCTGAGCGCGACGGTGACGCCGACGTCGAGCTTCTTGCCCTTGCCGGAATCGGCGCTCTTGATCGGCCCCAGGTACTTGGGGATCTGGGCGACTCCGGCGCTTTCGCCGCCGGAGTCAGTCGACCCCGAGGCCGACGACGATGAGGTCGAGTCGCTGCTCCCGCAAGCAGTAAGGGTCAGGCCCAGCGCGAGGGCGCTGGCGAGGAGCAGCGGCAGAAGCAGCCGGTGCTTGGGTCGGTTGCGGGTCCCCTGACCGCGGTGGTTCGTTTCAGGCGGCATTGTCACCTCTCTGCAGTTCCCAGTCCCAGTCTCTGTAACTGGAATTCTTATAGATCGAGAATTAGCCTAGTCGAGGCCTTACGCGGTTGTCAACCATTTGTTGCCCGCGCGGCTGGGGAGTCGGGATCTTTCCTCCGCTCCAGAAGTTCAGTCCTTTCTTCTCTCTCTGCGAGAAATACGGGTCGGGGGCGGCTCGGCGCGGGCGCGTGCGCCCGGGCCTGACTTGACAGCGGTGTCAAGATACTCTCGTTCTGCATTTACACTGATGTAAAGGCACAGACCCAAGGAGTCAGATGACGAGCCTCGCCCCCGAGATCACCGCCGCCGAGCCGCAGGCGGACGAACGCCAGCCGTGGTCGATCCTCGCCCTGCTGGTGGTCGCCCAGTTCATGGTCATCCTCGACATCACGATCGTCAACGTGGCGCTGCCGTCGATCGGCAGCGGGCTCGACTTCTCCCCTGCCGACCTGCAGTGGGTGGTGACCGCCTACGTGATCTGCAGCGGCGGTCTCGTCCTGCTCGGCGGCCGTGCCGCCGACTTCTTCGGGCGCCGCCGGGTCTTCCTCACCGGGCTGCTCCTGTTCGTGCTGGCGTCGGCCGGCAGCGGCCTGGCGCCGAGCTCGGGGGCGCTGGTCGCGGCGCGCGCGCTGCAGGGCTGCGGCGCGGCGATGATGACCCCGGCGGCGCTCTCCATCATCAGCGCCACCTACACCGGGGCGCAGCGGACGACGGCGCTCAGCATCTGGGGCGCGATCGCCAGCGGCGGGATCGCCGCCGGCGTCGTCCTCGGCGGCATCCTCACCACCTGGCTCGGCTGGCGCTCGGTCTTCCTCGTCAACGTCCCGGTCGGCGCGGTCGCCTTCCTCCTGGCGCCGCGGCTGGTGCCGGCGCTGCCCGCGGACCGCGCCCGGGCCGGCCTCGACCCGTTCGGCGCGATCAGCCTCGTCGGCGGCCTCGCCGCCCTCGTCTACGGGCTCTCCGGGGCGGCCGAACACGGCTGGGGCTCGTCGCGGACGCTGACCCCGCTGGTCGTCGCGGGCGCCCTGCTCGCGGTCTTTGCCCTGGTCGAGCGGTCGGTCTCCGAGCCGCTGGTGCCGCCCGCCACCTGGCGGCAACGGCCGCTGATCGGCGGCTCGGCGGTGATCCTCGGAGCGACCGGGATCCTCGCCGGGACCTTCTTCCTGGTCTCGGTCTACCTCCAGGACCAGCTCGGCTTCTCGGCCCTCGGCACCGGCCTCGCCTTCCTCCCCTTCGTGCTGGCGACCGGCGTCGGGGTCCACGGGACCTCGCACTTCGTCTCGCACGCCGGCT
Organism: Solirubrobacterales bacterium; assembly: GCA_036494495.1. GTDB lineage: Bacteria > Actinomycetota > Thermoleophilia > Solirubrobacterales > 70-9 > VAYN01. The sequence continues at coordinate 9,862 of DASXOF010000195.1, forward strand.
CGCGGCCGCTGATGGCGGGCGGGATGGCGCTGTCCGCGCTGGCCGCCGGCCTGCTGGCGCTCGCCGCCCCGGGGTCCTACCCGGCGGCCGTGCTGCCGGGCCTGATCGTCCTCGGCCTGGGGATGGGCCTGGCGATCCCCGCCAGCTCGATCACCGCGTTGAGCGAGGCCGAGGGGGACGGCGCCGGGCTCTCCTCCGGCGTCCTCTCGACCGGGCACGAGGTCGGCGCCGCGCTCGGCACCGCGATCCTCTCCGCCATCGCCGCCTCCGGTGCGAGCGGGTCGGCCTGGTCCTTCTCGGGAGCCTTCGCCGCCGCCGCCGTGATCTCCGCCCTGCTCGTGCTCGCCGCCCTCACGCTCGCCCCGTCCGTGCGCCCGGCGCCCGGGACGGTGGTCAACGTCCACTGAGGGCGGGTAGCGTGTCTCGCCAGATGAGCACCGACCACCGCACGGCGACGGCCGAGCGCAACGCCGACGCCATCCTCGACGCCGCCGAGGCGCTGCTCGAGCGCGGGGCGCCGCTGACGACGACGGCGCTGGCGGCCGAAGCCGGCCTCTCGCGGGTCACGGTCTACACGCATTTCGGCAACCAGGAGGCCCTGCTCGAGGGGATGGCGCGGCGGATCATCGAGCGCTTCGAGGAGACGTTCGCCAGCCTCGACCTCGACGGCGGCTCCCCGCCCGAGCGCCTCGACGAGCTGATCGCGATGGCCTGGAACGAGCAGGGGAGGTACGAGCGGATCGCCAGCGCGGTCACCAGTCAGCTCAGCTCGGCCGCCCTGGAGCGCGCCCACGGCAGGCTGCGGGCGCCGATCGCGGCGCTGATCCGGCGCGGTCAGGAAGCGGGGGACTTCCGCACCGACCTGCCGGTCGAATGGCTCGTCTCCAGCTACTTCGCGCTGATGCACGCCTGCCGGCAGAGCGTCGAGCGCGGTTCGCTGGGGGCCGAGGAGGCGGTCGGCGCGCTCCAGGCGACGGTGCACAGCATTCTGGCCGTGCCAAGCAGTGATAGCCTCGCTCTCGCAGAGTAAGAATTCTTCAAAGGAGCGAGAGATGGAGACGGACTACACCGTTCGCCGGATCGACGAGATGGAGAGCGCCTTCGGCGGCCTGCTGATCCGCGCCCGGGCCGAGCTCGGGGTGACGAGCTTCGGGATGGGGATCATGGAACTGCCGCCGAACTCGGGCGACATGTATCCCGAGCACGACCACAGCCACACCAGCCAGGAGGAGGTCTTCGTGGTGCTCGAGGGCAACGGGGAGATAGTCCTCCCCGACAAGACCGTCGAGCTCGACAAGGACGTCGTCGTGCGGGTCGGCGCGGCCACCCGGCGGCGGCTGCGGAGCGGCCCGTCCGGGCTGCGGTTCCTGGCGATCGGCGGCACCCCCGGCGAGCCCTACACGATCCAGCCCAACTCCGAGCTCGGCGCCCCCGAGACGGTGGCGGCGGCGGCCCAGGCCTCTTCCTCGATGTTCGAGAAAAGCGCCCCGCCCCAGCTCGACGACTAGCTGGGCGCTCGGGCGAGGGCGCCTGACGATGACGCCGGCGGCGAAGAGCGGCGGGGACGAACGGCAGCTGCTGCTCGCCGCCGCCCTCGCCGCCTTCAACGCCCGCGACATCGACGCCGCCCTCGCCCTGATGGACCCGCAGATCGACTGGCAGGACGGGGTCGAGGCGGGTCGCCCGCAGGGCCACGCCGGACTGCGGGACTACTGGACCCGCCAGTGGCAGCGGCTCGACCCGCGGGTCGAGCCGACCTGCTTCTCCCCTCGCGAGGACGGGTCGATGGCGGTCACCGTCCAGCAGGTGGTGCGCGACCGCAGCGGGACCACGCTGCGCGAGGAGCAGCTGAGCTGCGTCTACACCTTCCGCGACGGGCTGATCGCCTCAATCAGCATCGCCTGACGGATCTGCGAGGCCGGCGGCAGCTTGGCGTTGACGCGCTCGAGGCATTCGGCGATCGCCCGGCTGCGCCGCGCTTCGGCCGCGGCCATCGTCGCCGGGGTGCCGCCGAGGCCCTGCTGCTCGACCGCCGCCTGCACCAGCGTCTGATTCAGCTCGATCGCCGCGTCGTAGCCGTCGCCGTCGGGACGGAGGGTCAGCGAGACCCGCTCGAACATCCGCCACTCGCGCCGCAGCATCTCGGCGACCGCGCTCTCGGCTGTGGCGGTCGCGGCGCGGCTCACAGCGCCACCCGCAGCGGCGCCTCGAGCAGGTCGCGGACCTCGCCGAGGAACCGGGCCGCCTCGGCGCCGTAGAGGATCCGGTGGTCGCAGCTGAGGGTCAGCGTCATCAGAGCCGCGTCCTCGATCCCGCCGTCCTCGCCGCGGGCCAGGACCTGGCGGGTCTTCCCGACTCCGAGGATCGCCGCCTGGGGCAGGTTGATCACCGGGTAGATCGCGGTCATCCCGAACATCCCGAGGTTGGAGACGGTGAAGGTGCCGCCCGCCAGCTCGGGCGGGGTGACGGTGCCGGCGCGGACCCGCTCGGCGAGGCGGCGCGACTCGCGCCCGATCTCCCCCAGCGACATCCGGTCGGCGTCGAAGATCGTCGGCACCACGAGGGCGTCCTCGGCCGCCACGGCGATGCCGACGTTGACCCGGTCGTGGAGCTCGAAGTTGCCGTCGCGGTAGGAGCCGTTGGCTTTCGGGTGCTGGCGCAGCGCCAGCGCGGTGGCGCGGACGATCAGGTCGTTGAAGGAGGGCACCGGCTCCTCGCCGGCGATCGCCTTCAGCCCCGAGCGCAGCTCGATCGCGGCGTCCATCCGGACCTCGGTCTCGACCTGGAAGTGGGGCGCGGTCGCCTTCGCCTCGGACATCCGGCGGGCGATCACCGCCTGCAGGCGCGAGGGCTCGACGGTCCGGGTGCCGCCCTTGGCGCCCTCTACCGCCGGGGAGCCTTCCTGTCCGTCGGTGGACCGCGGCGGCAGGGACGCCTGCGGGGGCGCGACCGCGGCGGCGGGCTCGGCAACGCCGGCGGCGGCGAGCACGTCGGCCTTGACGACCCGCCCGCCGACCCCGCTGCCGGCCGCGATCGAGTCGAGGGCGACGCCGTGGATGCCGGCGACGCGGCGGGCCAGCGGCGTCGCCGGGCGGGCTCCGTTGGCGGCGGAGGTCGTGGTGGCGGGCGCGGAGGCCTGCGGGGACGGCGGCTCGGGCGCCTGTCGCGGCTCGGCGGCGGGCTGCGGCGGCGGGGTGCCGCCGGTGCCGAGCCGGGCGATCGGCTCGCCGACCGCCAGCGTCGTCCCCTCCGGCGCGAGGATCTCCAGCGTCCCGGCGGCCTCCGCCTCGACCGTCATCGTCGCCTTGTCGGTCTCGATCTCGAGCAGCTCCTGGCCGGCGGCGACCGGCTCGCCGGCGGCGACCAGCCAGGCGAGGATCGTCCCCTCCTCCATCGAGTCGGAGAGCCGGGGCATCGTGATCTCGGTAGCGGTCGCTGCGGTCATTGGCTCCTCGCTTCTAAGAGATGAGGTCGATCGCCGCGCCGACGATCGTCTCGGTGTCGATCCCGAAGTGGCGGTAGAGGTCGCCGACATCGCCCGACTGGCCGAAGTCGTCGACGCCGAGGCTGGCGACGCGGTCGCCGCGGATGCCGCCGAGGAAGGTGAGCGCGCTCGGGTGGCCGTCGAGCACGGTGACGATCGGCGCCGCCCGCTCGGCCGGGAAGAGGGCATCGAGGACGGCGTCCTCGCCGGCGCCGAGGCCCTGCCGCGCCCGCAGCGCCCGGTAGACGAGGTCGGCCGAGGTGAGGCAGATGACGTCGGTGGCGATGCCCGCCGTCTCCAGCTCCCCAGCCGCGGCGCAGGCCTCGGGGACGGTGACGCCCATCGCCGCGATCGCCACCCGGGGCGCGCGCTCGGCGCGGCGCAGCGGGTAGCCGCCGGCGAGGCATTCGCGCCGCCGCCGCTCGCGGGCATCGGGGTCCTCCGGCACGACGGCCAGCTCCTGGTCGACGGGCCGGGTGCTGAGGCGGAAGTAGGCCGAGCTGCCGCCGGCCCGCCCGAGCCGGCCGAGCGCGTCGAGCATCGCCCACTCGAAGTCCTGGCCGAAGGCCGGCTCCCAGGCGACGCAGCCCGGCTGGGCGATGCCGACCGAGGGGGTGCCGATCGACTGGTGGGCGCCGCCCTCGGGCGCCAGCGAGACCCCCGACGGGGTGCCGACCAGGATCGACTGGCCGCCGGCGTAGATGCCGAACGACCAGGGCTCCAGGGCGCGGTTGACGAAGGGGTCGTAGATCGTCCCGATCGGCAGCAGCGGCTGGCCGTCGCGGGCCCAAGTGAGGCCGAGCTCGCCGAGCATCCCGACCAGGTTGACCTCGGCGATGCCGAGCTCGACGTGCTGGCCCTCCTGGTTCTCGCGCCAGTGGACGAGGGTGTTGGTGTCCTCGGCGAACCAGTCGACCCGCTCGCGCGGGTTCCAGATCCCGGCGTGGTTGATCCAGCCGCCGAGGTTGGTCGAGGTGCCGACGTCGGGGCTGACCGTGACCACCCGCTCGGCCACCGCGGGGGCGCTGCGGCCGAGGTCGACGAAGAAGCGGCCGAAGGCCTGCTGGGTCGAGGCGGTGCCGCGGTGGGCGCGGCCGACGTCGGCGGGGATCGGCGCCGGCTCGTGGGCGGGCGGCGGCTCGCGCCGCAGCCGCTCCGCGGTCGCGGCGCAGAGCGCGGCCTCCGCCGAGCCCTCGGGGAAGGGGGCCCAGGGGTCGGCCGGGTCGGCGCCGAGCTCGGCCGCCAGCTCTTCCCACTCGGCGACCGAGAGCAGGGCCGAGTGGTTGGCGGGGTGGCCTTCGGAGGCCAGGCCCCAGGCCTTGATCGTGTAGGCGAAGACCACCGAGGGCCGCTCGTCCTCGTCGCAGCGGCGGAAGGCGTCGAGCAGGTCGAGCAGGTCGTGGCCCCCGAGGTCGCGGATCGCGCGCCCGAGCGTCTTGTCGTCGAGCTCGGCGATCAGCTTCTCGACCTCACGCCGGCCGCGGCCGCTGCCCGGCAGCCATTCGCGCACCTGCTCGCTGCTCCCCCGCAGCAGCCGCTGGTACTCCTCGTTCGTCATCTCGTCGATCCGGCGCTGGAGCGCCGCGCCGCCTTTGCGCTCGAACAGCTCGCGCAGCAGGCGGCCGTACTTGACGACGATCGTCTGCCAGCCGGCGGCGTCGAACATCTGCCGGATCCGGCCGGCGGCGATGTCGGGGACGATGCGGTCGAGCGACTGGCGGTTGAGGTCGACCACCCAGGTCATCTCGCCGAGCGCCGGGACCATCGGGTCGACCAGCGCCTCCCAGATCGCCCCCTCGTCGAGCTCGGCGTCGCCGATCAGGGCCACCGCCCGCCCCGCCCGCGGGGCGTCGAAATGGTCGGCGACGTAGTGGTTGGCGAGTGCGCTCCAGATCGTCGCCGTCGCGCCGATCCCGACCGAGCCGGTAGAGAAGTCGACCGGGTAGGGGTCCTTGATCCGGCTCGGGTAGCTCTGCAGGCCGCCGAGCGCGCGCAGCTCGGTCAGGTAGCGGCGGTCGAGCGAGCCGAGCAGGTAGTTGATCGCCTGCGCGACCGGGGCGGCGTGGGGCTTGATCGAGACCCGGTCGGCCGACCGCAGGTGCTCGAAGTAGAGCGCGGTCATGATGCTGACCATCGAGGCCGAGGAGGACTGGTGGCCGCCGACCTTAACTCCGGACTCCGTCTCCCTCACCTTGTTGGCGTGGTGGACGATGCTCGTCGCCAGCCAGAGCACCCGCCGCTGGACCGAGGCGAGAACCTCGAGCGAGGGCGCGGAAGTTGCCTCGACGGCGGGGGTCGGAGCTCCTTGGGACATGGCCGAAAGGTAGTTCCGGTCCCGATTCCACGCAACTAAGAACCGGTATAAGCCCTGAAATTCGATCGATTACGCCGTCGAACGGCTGAATCGTCTACGATTCTTCCGTATGGACGAGCAGATCGACCTCGACGGCACCGATTTGGAAATCATCGGCCTGCTCGAGCGCGACGGGCGCCTCACCCTGGCCGAGATCGGCAAGCGGGTCGGGCTCTCCTCGCCGGCGGTCAAGCGCCGCCTCGACCGCCTCGAGGCGGAGGGGGTGATCACCGGCTACACGGTCCGGCTCGACCACGCCAAGCTGGGCCGGCCGATCGAGGCCTTCACCGAGCTCCGCTTCGCCGGCAGCACCCGCGTCGCCGACATCGAGGGCATCGCCGCCGGGGTGCCCGAGGTCGACGCCGTCCACACCACCGCCGGCGACCCCGACGCCCTCGTCCACCTCCGCGTCCGCGACGTCGCCGACCTGACCCGTGTCATCGACCTCCTGCGCCGCAGCGGCAGGGTGACCGGGACCAAGACCCTGATCGTCCTCGGCACCGAGACCCGGAGCGGTCAGGCCTAGCGGAGCACCGCCTCGGTGAAAAAATCGGGGTACCGACATTTTCCCCAGCGGGGTGTGGAAAAGATCGGGGTACCAGTGGCGGGCCCGGGTCAGAGGGGCGCCGACCGAGGCCGCAGTGCGCAGCAGATCGAGGTCGGCGAGGAACGTGGCCCCTCCTTCGCCTAGCTGGCCCAGAGGCCCATTCGGCGGTAGCGGGGCTGGAGCACCAGCCGGTTGACCACCTTGACCGGCGCTGGCAGCTGGGCGAAGAAGCTCCGGCATTCCTCCGCGGTGGCGCCGTCGACGATCCAGGGGACGTAGACGGCGGCGCCCTTCAGGCCCTGGGCGCGGCGCATCGAGTTGCCGAAGCCGGCCCAGTCCTCGGGGGTCAGCAGCGACTGGATCAGGGGCAGGGCGCTCTGCTCCTCGTGCTGGAAGTGGGCGTCGAGGGCGGCGACCAGGTCCTCCACCTGGGTGCCGAGGGCCTCGTCCTGGCTGGCGAGGGCGGTCTCGATCGATTCGAGGAGCGGGTCGAGAACGGCGTGCTCGGCCTCCATTTCCTCCAGCATCGCGAGGTCGTCCGGGCGCTCGGCGACGGCGCCGTAGAGGCGCGGCCAGAGGTCCTCGTCCTCGACCGTGTGGTGGGTGTGGAGCTGCTGCTTGAAGTTGCTCCAGCCGGCCTTGACTCCGGGGCTCTGGGCCCTCCCCTCGGCGAGCGCCGTCGAGAGGCGCCGGACGTCGCGCTGCAGGGCGCGGTGGGTCACGTACATCATCGTGAAGTCGATTTCCTCGGACATCGGTCCTCCGTCGGGTTCGGCTCCCGGGGGTCGGGGGCGGGTGGGCTCGAAGCGATGACGCGCGCCGGCGCCCGGATGTGACCGGGCGGGCCGGGTGGGGCTAGGTCGCGCGCTTGCGCAGCTCGTACTTCTGGACCTTCCCGGTCGAGGTGCGGGGCAGCTCCTCGAGGAAGGCGATCTGGTCGGGGGCCTTGAAGCGGGCGATCGCGCCCTTGACGTGCTCGATCAGCTCCGCCTCGCCGACCTCGCCGCCGGGCTGGAGGACCACGAAGGCCTTCGGCCGCTCGCCCCAGCGCTCGTCGGGGACCCCGATCACGGCCGCCTCGAGCACCGCGGGGTGGCTGCAGATCGCCTGCTCGACCTCGACCGTGGAGATGTTCTCGCCGCCGGAGATGACGATGTCCTTGGCCCGGTCGAGCAGCTGGACGTAGCCGTCGGGGTGCATCACGCCGAGGTCGCCGGAGTGGAACCAGCCGCCGGCGAAGGCGGCCTCGGTCGCCTCCGGGTCGCGGAAGTACCCCTTCATCACGTTGTTGCCGCGCATCACGATCTCGCCCATCGTCTGGCCGTCGGCGGGCACGTCGCGGAGCTGCTCGTCGACCACCCGCAGCCGCTCGGCCTGGACCATCCCGACCCCCTGCCGGGCCAGCAGCCGGGAGCGCTCGCCGCTCTCGAGCTCCTCCCAACCAGGCTGCCACTCGCAGACCGAGTAGGGGCCGTAGACCTCGGTCAGCCCGTAGACGTGGATCACGTGGGCGCCGAGCGCCTCCATCTCGGCGATCGTGGTCGGGCTCGGCGCGGCGCCGGCGGTGGTCACCGTCAGCCGGCGGCCGAGCGGGTGCGCCTCCGGCGCGTGGGCGATCGCGGTCAGCACCGCCGGGGCGCCGTTCAGATGGGTGACGCCCTCCTCGTCGATCAGCCGCCAGATCTCCTCCGCGCGGACGGCCGGCAGGCAGACATGGGTGGCGCCGACGGCGGTCACGCCCCAGGTCGTGCACCAGCCGTTGCAGTGGAACATCGGCAGCGTCCAGAGGTAGACCGAGGAGGAGGTGTGCTCGGAGTGGATCACCTCGCCGAGCGCGTTCAGGTAGGCGCCCCGGTGGCTGTACATGACGCCCTTCGGGCGGCCCGTGGTGCCGGAGGTGTAGTTGATCGAGATCGTCGCCAGCTCGTCCTCGACCGCCCAGCTGAGCGGCTCCTCGCCGGCGCGCCCGAGCAGCTCCCTGTAGTCGAGCTGGCGAGCCCCGCCCAGCTCCGGGCTCTCGCCGGCGTCGATCGTCACCACCTCCTCGACCGTCTCCAGCGCCGCCGCGACCGGCGCCACCGAGTCGAGCAGCGAGCCGTGGACGACCAGCACGCGGGCGCCCGAGTGGTCGCAGATGTAGCGGACCTCCTCGGCCGCGAGCCGGGTGTTGACCGCGACCAGCACCGCGCCCGCCAGCGGCACGCCGAAGTGGGCGGCAAGCATCTCCGCGGTGTTCGGGCAGAGGTAGGCGACCCGGTCGCCCGGCTCCACTCCCGACGCCAGCAGCGAGCGCGCCAGCCGTTCGGCGTGGCTTGCCATCTGGCGGTAGTCGAAGCGGCGGTCGCCGTCGACGATCGCCGTCTTCTCGCCGAAGACCTCCGCCGCCCGGTGCAGGAAGCGGAGCGGCGTCAGCGGCTCGAACGAGGCGCTCGGCTGCGGCGCGGCGCTCACCGGTGCCCCACGCACTCGGGGGCGCGCGGCCGCCGCCCGACCTCGGCGCCGAGCGGGACCTCGGCCTCGACCCGGATGCCGTAGTCGCCGAGCCGGGGGACGCGCTCGGTGCCGTCGACCAGCAGCCGCACCGAGGCGACGCCGAGGTCGGCGAGGACCTGGGCGCAGACGCCGTCGTCGTCGTCGAGCGAGTAGATCAGGGCGCCCCGGCCGGCCTCGGCGATCGTCGCCAGCGAGCGCTCGAGCCGCTCGCCGCAACGGCACATCAGCGAGTGGAAGACGTCGCCGGTGACGCACTTCGGGTGGACCCGGACCAGCACTTCCTCGGCGCCCGCGAGGTCGCCGACGGTGAGCGCGACCTGGTGGTCCTCGCCGGCGACGAGCCGGTACCCGATCGCCTGGAAGTCGCCGTGGCGGGTCGGCAGGAAGGTCTCGACCACCGGTTCCACCAGGCGCTCGTGGTGGCGCCGGTAGGCCAGCAGCTCGTCGACCGAGACCAGCGGCAGCGAGGCCTCGGCGGCGACCTGGATCAGCTCGGCGAGGCCCGAGGGGGCGCCGTCGGCGCCGTGGACGGTCGCGGTCAGGGCGGCCGGCGCGAAGCCGGCGAGGCGGGCGGCGTCGATCGCCGCCTCCGCCGGGCCGCGCCGCGAGAGCAGGCCCTGGCGGCTGGCCCGCACCGCCGGCAGCCGCTGGCCGGCGACGACCTCGCCCGCCGCCGCCTCGCGGCCGAGCGCCTCGTAGCGCTCGGCGTCGAGCGCCAGCCGCACCTGGCCGCCGGCGAGGCGGGTCATCGCGACGATCGCCGCCGGGCTCGCCGCGGTCGCGGCTAGGACCACGTCGCCCTCCTCGCGGGTGCCCTCGCCGCCGACCACGACCACCATTCTCCCCGCCCGAAGATCCGCCAGCGCCTCGTCGATCTGGGCGAAGGGACCGGCCATCGCTCAGCCCGCCGTCCCGCCCGCCGCCTGCCCGGCGAGGCCGGCGGCGACGTCGATGATCATGTCCTCCTGGCCGCCGACGACCCGACGCCGGCCGAGCTCGACCAGGACCTCGCGCGGGTCGACGCCGTACTTCTCGGCCGCCCGCCGCGCGTGCAGGAGGAAGGAGGAGTAGACGCCGGCGTAGCCGATCGTCAGGCCGTCGCGGTCGATCGTCTGCGGCGCCGGCATCAGCGGCGCGACGACCTCCTCGGCGACGTCCATCAGCGCGAAGAGGTCGGCGCCGGTGGGATGGCCGCTGCGCTCGAGGGCCGTCGCCAGCACCTCGAGCGGCGCATTGCCGGCGCCTGCGCCGAGCCCGCGCAGCGAGCCGTCGACCCAGCCGGCCCCGGCCTCCACCCCGGCGAGCGCGTTGCCGACGCCGCAGCCGAGGTTGTTGTGGGTGTGGATCCCGACCTCGCAGTCGAGCGCCGCGACCAGCGCCGCGACCCTGGCGGCCGCGGCGTCCGGGACCAGCGCCCCGGCGGAGTCGACGACGTAGACGACCGCGGCGCCGTAGGACTCCATCAGCCGCGCCTGCTCAGCCAGCTCCGGCGGCTCGAGCATGTGGCTCATCATCAGGAACCCGACCGCGGTCATCCCGTGCTCGGCGGCCCAGCCGATGTGCTGCAGGGCGATGTCGGCCTCGGTGCAGTGGGTCGCAACCCGCGCCACCGTCGCCCCCGCCGCCCGGGCGCGCTCGAGGTCCTCGATCGTGCCGATCCCCGGCAGCAGCAGGACCGCGATCCGCGCCCGCTCGACCGCGCCGACCGCCGCCTCGACCAGCTCCAGGTCGCTCGCCGCCGCCAGCCCGTACTGGATCGAGGAGCCGGCGAGGCCGTCGCCGTGGCCGACCTCGATCACGTCGACGCCGGCGCGGTCGAGACCCGCCGCGACCGCGGCCACCACCTGCGGTTGGAAGCTGTGGGCGACCGAGTGCATGCCGTCGCGCAGGCTCGAGTCGCAGAGGACGAGGCTCATCCCGCCACCCCCGCATCCGCAAGGCGCGCCGCCAGCCGCTCGCCGACCCGGGCCGCCGCCGCGGTCATGATGTCGAGGTTGCCGGAGTAGGTCGGCAGGAAGTCGCCCGCTCCCTCGACCTCGACCATCACCGTCACCCGCTCGCCGTCGACGTCGCAGAGCAGCAGCTGGTAGCCGGGGACGTACTCGGCGACGGCGGCCACCATCTCCTCGACCGAGCGCTCGATCGCCGCCGCGTCCGGCTCGCGGACCGTGGCGTAGACGGTGCCCCGCATCAGGATCGGCGGCTCGGCCGGGTTGAGGATGATGATCGCCTTGCCGCGGTCGGCGCCGCCGACCAGCTCGAGGCCGCGGGCGGTCGTCTCGGTGAACTCGTCGATGTTCTGGCGCGTCCCCGGGCCGGCGCTGGCGCTGGCGATGGTGGCGACGATCTCGGCGTATGAGGCGTCGGCGGCGCGGTCGATCGCGTGCGCAATCGGGATCGTCGCCTGCCCCCCACAGGTGACCATGTTGACGTTGGGCTCGGCGAGGTGGGCGTCGAGGTTGACCAGCGGCACCACGTAGGGGCCGATCGCCGCCGGGGTCAGGTCGACCACGGTCTTCCCCGCCCCGCTGAGCGCGGGCCAGTTGGCGCGGTGGGCGCCGGCGCTGGTCGCCTCGAAGACGAGCGGCACGTCCTCGCGCCCGAGGACGGCGTCGACCCCGTCGGCCGAGGCTTCGACGCCGAGGTCGCGGGCGCGGGCGAGCCCCGGCGACCCGGGGTCGATCCCGACCATCAGGACCGGCTCGACCACCTCGCTGCGGCGCAGCTTGATCAAGAGGTCGGTGCCGATGTTGCCGGGGCCGACGATCGCCGCCTTGACCCGCGCGTTGCCGCTCACCGAGCGCCCCCGAAGTCGATGGTGAGCTCGCCGAGGACGCCGAGCTCGGCCCGGAAGGAGTCGCCGGGGGCGGCGTCGACCATCCGCGTGCAGGCGCCGGAGAGGACGATGTCGCCGGCCTCGAGGCGCAGCTCGAAGGAGGCGAGCTTGTTCGCCAGCCAGGCCACCGCGGTGCGGGGGTCGCCGAGCACCAGCGAGGTGTTGCCGCGCTCGACCTCCTCGCCGTTGCGGTGCAGGACCGCCTCGAGGTCGGCGACGTCCAGGGCGTCGAGCGGCTGGGGGACGGTGCCGAGGACGAAGGCCGCCGAGGAGGCGTTGTCGGCGACCGTGTCCTCGAGCGTGATCCGCCAGTCGGCGATGCGGCTGTCGACGACCTCAATCGCCGCCCGCACGTGGTCGGTCGCGGCGGTGACCGCGGCCTCGTCGACGAACGGCCCCTCGAGGGCGCGGCCGAGGACGAAGGCGACCTCGACCTCGACCCGCGGCGCGATCAGCCGGCCGCGGTCGAGGCTGGCGCCGTCGATCGCCTCCATCCCGGAGAGGAGGGCGCCGAAGTCGGGCTCGGAGACACCGAGCTGCTGCTGGACGGCGACCGAGGTGAGGCCGATCTTGCGGCCGACGACGCTGGCACCGGCCCGCAGGCGGGCCTCCACCCCGCGCTGCTGGATCGCGTAGGCGCCGGCGACGTCGAGGCCCGGCAGCGCCTCGCTCGGCGGGCCCAGCGGCTCGGCGTCGGCGCCGGCCCGGGCCAGGGCCTCGGCCCAGCGGTCGAGCTCGGCGGTCGGGATCGTCGCGTTCACTGCAGGATCTCGATCCCGCCGGTGACGTTGATCGACTGGCCGACGATGTGGTCGGCCTCCGGGCTGCAGAGGAACAGCGCCACGCGCGCCACCTCGAGCTCGTCGGGGAAGCTAAGCGCCGGCGCTTTCTCGGCCAGCTGACGGGCGATCGCCTGGACGCTTTCGCCGCTCTGCGCGGCGCGGCCGGCGAAGACCCGTTCCAGCCGCTCGCCCTTGACCGGGCCCGGGGTGACCGCGTTGACGCCGATGCCGCCCGGCCGCAGCTCGGCGGCGACGGTCTGGGTCATCGCCAGGAGCGCGGCCTTGGAGACCGCGTAGGGCAGCCGCGAGGGGTAGGCGCGGAGGCCGCCGCCGAGGGCCGAGACGAAGAGGACGTGGCCGCTGCCGCGCGCGAGCATGTGCGGCGCCACCGCCCGGGTGCAGAGGAACGGGCCGCGGACGTTGATCGCCTGGACCTCGTCCCACTCGGCGGCGCTGACGTCCTGCAGGTTGGCGGTCGGCCCGGCGATGCCGGCGTTGTTGACGAGGATGTCGATGCCGCCGTGGCGGTCGATCACGTCCTCGACGCAGGCCGCCACCGCGGCCTCGTCGGAGACGTCGCAGGGGTGGGCGCTGACGGCGCCGCCGCTGGTCGCCACCTCGGCCGCCGCGGCGCTCAGCACCTCGGCGTTGCGGCCGGTGATCGCCACCGTGATCCCCGCCTCGGCGAAGACCTGGGCGATCGCCCGGCCGATGCCGCGACCGCCGCCGGTGACCAGCGCCACTCTGCGGCGGTCGCCCATCAGGCCACCCCGGCCGGCGAGGGCCAGGCCGCGACCGGCTGCCCCTCGTACATCGACTGCGGCGGCCGCGAGCCCCAGGCCAGGCGCCCGGTCCGCTCGAACTCCTCGGCGGTCCATTCGATCGGCTCGAAGTCGGGGTCGGGGATCAGGTAGTCGCCCGAGTAGATCTCGATCCGGTTGCCGTCGGGGTCGCGCAGGTAGGAGAAGAAGGCGTTGGTGATCCCGTGCCGGCCGGGCCCGAACTCGATCTGGCTCTGCATGCCGCGGGCCGCCATCCGGTCGGCGACGTGGAGGACGTCGTGGCTCTCCGGCACATAGAGGCCGACGTGGTGGATCAGCGTCCCGGGGCCCTGGACGAGGGCGACGTCGTGGGTCGTCTGCTTGCGGTGCATCCAGGCCGCGAAGGTGGTGCCGTCGGGGTGGACGGCGAACTCGGAGACCTGGAAGCCGAGCCGCTCGCGGTAGTAGCGGACCCCCTCGTCGACCGGCCCCGGCAGGCGCAGGTTGAGGTGGTCGATCCGGCTCGGGCCGCGGTTCCCGTGGGTCCGCAGGCCGCGCTGCACCGGGTCCATCCGGTGGTAGAACTCGACCGGGAAGCCGAGCGGGTCCTGCAGCCGGATCGCCTCGCCCTGGCCGAGCTCGGCGCCGGCCTCGACCTCCGCCACGTCGATCCCGGCGTCGCGGTACTCGCCGGCGAGCCGGTCGAGGTCGCCCGGGTCGTCGACCCGGAAGGAGATGTGGGCGAGGCCGTTGCCCTCGCCGCGGCTCAGCATCAGGGTGTGGTGCTCGCGGTCCTCGACGCAGCGCAGGTAGACGTGCTCGTCGCTGCGCTCGGTCTCGACCAGGCCGAGGACGTCGACGTAGAAGTCGGCGGCCCGGTCCAGCTCGCTGACGTAGAGCTCGACGTGGCCGACGCGGGTAACGGACATCAGGTGGCGCTCCTCTCGGGGGGACGGGTGGGGACCTCGCCGCGCAGGAAGCGGAGGCTGTGGTCGTTGAACTCCTCGGCGCGCTCGAACTGCGGCCAGTGGCCGCACTCGCGCATCACGATCAGCTCGGCGTCGGGGATCGTCGCCGCGAACCATTCGCCGACCGGCACGTCGGCCATCGGGTCGTCGCTGGTCCAGAGGACCAGGGTCGGCGCGGCGATCGACGCCAGCCGCTCGTCGTCGAGCAGGTTGCGGCGCCGCGGCTCGAGGTCGAGCAGGGTCAGCATGTTGTCGACGTTGCGCTGGAAGGCCGGCTGGCTGTAGATCGCACGGCGGATCTCGACCAGCTCCTCGGTGACGCTGGCGGGGTCGGCCATCAGCCACTCGAGCCGCTGGCGCACCGACTCCGGGGTCGGGTTGGCGATCGCCTCGCGGGTCAGGCGCCGCAGCCGCTCCAGGACCTGCTCGTCGGCGGTCGCCCCGCCCGGGGTGTTGAGGAAGAGCCGGTCGGTCCGCCCGGGGTGCTGGGAGGCGAACCAGGCCGCGACCCAGCCGCCGAGCGACTCGCCGGAGAGATGGGCGCGCTCGAAGCCGAGGGCGTCGAGCAGGTCGCGCAGGTGGGCGACGTAGTCGGGGATCTCGTAGCGGCGGTCGGGCTTGTCGGTGTAGCCGTGGCCGAGCATGTCGCAGGCGACGACGTGGAAGTGCTCGGCGTGGGCGGCGAGGTTGCGGGTGTAGGCCTCGGCGTGGCCGCCGGTGCCGTGGAGGAAGACCAGCGGCTCCCCCTCCCCCGCCTCGATCACCCGCGTCTCGACGCCGCCGGCGTCGACGAAGCGCTGCCGGAAGGCGGTGCCGGCGAGGTCGGTCCAGGCGCTCACGCCGCCGCCTCGCCCTCGTCGAGCAGCGCCACGGTCCGCGACCAGGCGGCGCTGGCGCCGGCGATCAGGACCGGCAGGGCCAGGACCGTGAACCCGGTCGGGGCGGGGATCTTGTCGAGGTTGCAGAGCTGCTCGATCTGCAGGTACTCGCGCTCGGTGCCGTAGTAGTGGGACTCCCAGAACTGGTCGCGGTCGCCCTCCCTGGCCTCGGCGACCATCACGTCGAAGGGCCGGTCGAGGCCCCAGGCGTCGATCCCGATCATCCGCACCCCGGCCTCGACCAGCATCGCGGTGGCCGAACGGCGCAGCCCCGGCTGCAGATTCGAGTAGCCGGGCTCGCCGAAGCGCTGCCAGGCATCGGTCCTGATGAGGACGATCTCGCCCGGCGCCAGCCGGTGCCCGATCCGCTCGAGCTCGCGGGCGACGTCGGCGTCGGTGATCCCCTCCCCCACCTCGCGGGCGGAGAAGTCGAGCAGCACGCCCGGGCCCATGCACCAGCTGAGCGGCACCGCGTCGATCGTCCGCGCCGGCTCGCCGCCGGACTCGGGCCCGTAGTGGTATGGGGCGTCGACGTGGGTGCCGGAGTGGGTGGTCAGCTCGACCGTCTCCGAGGCGCCGCCGAGATCCTCGCGCCAGAGGCCGACCGAGCCGAGCACCGGGCCGATCCGCCGCACCGACTCGCGGTGGTCGACGTACTCGATCCGGTGCGGGTTCGGCTCGGCGCCGGCGGCGCCGTTGGCCAGCGGCCGGCTGAGGTCGACGACCGTCACCTCGCGGTCGCCGAGCCGCATCGGCTCGACGACCGTTCGCTCGAACTCCGTCGTCACCCGGCGACTCCTCCGGACACCGCTGCGGGCTCGCGGAACTTCGGCATCACCTGCTCGGCGAAGAGCCGCATGCTCCGCACCGTCTCCTCGTGCGACATGTCGCCGATCGACATCAGCGCCGAGAGCGAGCCGAAGCCCATCTCGCCGCGCAGGTCCTCGATCTTGTCGACCAGCGTCTCCGGGCTGCCGACCAGGACGTAACCGAGGTCGACGAGTTCCTCGTAGCTGACTTCCTGGAACGCCTTGACGCCGGCGCGGAGCAGCCCTTCGAGCGAGGCCGGCGAGACGTAGCCGGGGGGGTTGAGGATCGACGGCATCTCGAGCTTGAGGCCCTTGTGGAAGAGCCACTCGACGTGCGCCTTCGCTTTCTCGTGCGCTTCGGCGTCGGTGTCGGCGACGTAGATCGGGACGGTGAAGCCGATCGACTCCGGGTCGGCCTTGTAGCCCTCTTCCTCACAGGCCTCGCGGTAGGTGTCGAACCAGCGCTTGACCGCCTTGGTCGGCGCGAAGACGGCCGAGTAGGGGTAGCGGTGCCGGGCGCAGAACGCCATCGTCTCCTTGCTCCCGGTGCCGGGAACGTAGACCTGCGGATGCGGCTCCTGCAGAGGCCGCGGCCAGATGTTCACGTAGCGGAATTCGAAGTGCTCGCTGACCCATTCGAACACCTCTTCGGAGGTCCAGGCTTTGATGATCAGGTCGTGGGCCTCGTTGAAGCGGGCGCGCGACTGCGACGGGCTGATGTTCTGGTTGAAGTACTCCCAGCCGATCCCGCGGACGAAGCCGGAGACCAGGCGGCCGTCGGTCAGGTGGTCCAGCATCGCGATCTCCTCGGCGATCCGGATCGGGTACTTGCGCAGCGCGATCTGGTTGCCGAGCACCATGATCTTCGCCTGCGTCGTCCGCCGCGCCAGCGCCGCGACCATCAGGTTCGGGCTCGGCATCAGCCCGTAGAGGGTCTGGTGGTGCTCGTTGACGGCGATCCCGTCGAAGCCGAGCTGGTCGCCGAGCTCGAGCTCGTCGAGGTAGCGGTGGTAGAGCTCATGGCCGAGCTTGGGGTCGAAGTGCTTGTTCGGCCAGATCAGGGCGCTGACCGGGAAGTCGTCGTACTCCTCCGGCAGGTAGGGGTACGGCATCAGGTGGAAGAGATTGAATTTCATGGCGTTCGTCCTTCCTCGATCTGGTCGGTCAGGCCGCCGCCGCGAAATCCAGGATCGCGGCCGCGGTGGCTTCGGGTTGCTCGGCGGTCAGCGCGTGGCCGCTGTCGGCGACGATCTGCAGCTCGGCGCCGGGGATGCGCTCGGCGTAGCGCTCGCCGTGGGCCCGCGGGATGAGCTTGTCGTGCTCGGCCCAGATCACCAGCGACGGCGACTTGATCCGCGACAGGCGCCGCTCCAGCTTCGGGTCGTTGAGGAACGGGGTGAAGGCGTAGCGGGCGAAGGCCGACTGTTCGGTGTAGGCGGCGACGATTTCCTCGATGCCCGGTTCGCTGGGGAAGATCCGCGCCGGGATCGAGAGGTCGTGGAAGAGATGGCCGACCAGCTGCTCGGGGGTGGCGAGGAAGACGTCGAACGGGGTCTCGCCGGGGATCCGCAGCCCAGGCGCGCCCATCAGCACCAGCTTCTCGACCCGGTGCGGCGAGTGGGCGGCCAGCTCGGCCGCGATCCAGCCGCCGAACGACTCGCCGACGATCGTCACCCGCTCGAGCCCGAGCAGGTCGAGCAGCTCGAGGTAGTGGTAGACGAGGTCCTCGACGTCGTCGACGCCGTCGATCAGCGGCGAGCCGCCGAAGCCCGGATGACTGGGGGCGACGACGTCGAAGCGCTCGGCCAGCTTCGCGTGGCAGGGGCTCCACATCCCGCCGGCGCCCGCGGCGTGCAGGAAGAGCAGCGGCGGCCCCTCCCCTGCCCGCAGGATCTCAGCCGTCCCGAGCCCGACGGATACCTCGGTCCTCGCCGCGCCGTTCTGGCCGGCGCCCGTACGCTCCTCGTCCATCACACCTCTCCTTTTCTCGGTTGCCCTGGCCCGGCGGCGACCTCCGGGGGGAGGTCGCGGCGGGGGGGCCGCTGCGCGAAATCGACGACCTGACGCGCGACTGTTTGCAGTTGTGACAAGACCCGCTCGCTCTCGAGCACGTCACTCCCGTCCTCCGGCGGCGAGGAGTTGATCGCGACCCCGAGCGGGGTCGGCCAACCGCGCAGCGCGTGGACGATCGAGCGCAGCCCGACCAGCGTCGTCGTCCCGGCCTGCCAGCCGTGGGCGCAGACGATGCAGCCGACGGCTTTGCCGTCGAGGTAGGGCGCCGGGCCCTCGCGCAGCTCCTCGGTGTAGTCGAGGGCGTTCTTCAACAGACCGGAGACGCCGCCGTGGTAGCCGGGCGTCGAGATCAGGACGCCGTCGGCGCGGGCGATCGCGGTGACGAACTCGGCCGCCGGCGCGTCCAGCTCGAGCCCCGGCTGGTAGAGCGGCAGCTCGAGCTCGGCGGCGGTCAGGACCGCGGTCCGGGCGCCCGCCTCGCGGGCTGCCGCCATCGCGATTTCGAGCGCCCGCTCGGAGGTCGAGCCGGGGCGCGGGGTACCGCCGAGGCCGACCACGAAGGGGCGGCCGGCGGCGCCGTTCTGCTCGCCGGCGCCGCTCATCGCGCCGCGTCGACCTGCTCGGCGACCGGGACGTCGGGCGTGCCGTAGAGGTTGAGGCTCTGGTTGAACTCGCCGAGCCAGTAGGAGTCGCCGCGCTGCGAGGTTTTCCAGCGCACCGGGCCCCAGTCGGGCGCGTGCACCTGGTAGCCGCCGGAGAACAGCTCGATCCGGTGGCCGCCGGGCTCGCGGACGTAGAGGAAGAACGCCTCGCCGATCCCGTGGCGGCCGGGGCCGCCCTCGATGAAGGCGCCCTCGTCGCGCATCACGTCGGCGGCGCGGAGCACGTCCTCGCGGGTGTCGAGCCAGTAGGCGAAGTGGTTGAGGCGGGCGCGGCCGCCGCTGCGGTCGTGGATCAGGCCGAGGTCGTGCGCCATCGGCCCGGTCGAGACGAAGGCCGCGACCTCGCTGTCGTCGTGGTCGAGGTGGGAGCTCTCCATGTGCTTCCAGCCGAGCACGTCGGTGTAGAAGCCGCGGTTGGCGGCGACCTCGTTGCAGAAGACGGTGACGTGGTCGATCCGCCGCACCGCGGCGCCGCGCGGACGGAACTTCTGCGGCCGGTTGGCGAGCGGGCTGCGCAGCTCCTCGCTCGGCTCGAACCAATCGGTCTCCCAGAAGACCTCGTTGACGTGGCCCTCGGGGTTGCGGAAGCGGTACGCCGGCCCGTGGCCGAGGTCGCCCTCGGTCCAGCCCTCGCCGTTGCCGGTCTCGGCGACCGCCTTGGCCGCCGCCTGCAGCTCCTCCGGGCCCTGGCTGCGCCAGCCGACGTGGCCGAGCGAGGCCTCGGCGGCCTCGGTGACCTTGAGGCTGTGGTGGAAGAGGTCGCCCCAGCCGCGCAGGTAGACCGACTGGCCGGCCCGGGTCGTCTCTTCCAGGCCGAGCACATCGAGCATGAAGCGGGTGGTCTCCTCGGGCTTCGGGGTGAGGATCTCGACGTGGGCCAGCTGGGAAATCAGGTGAGGGCGCGCCATGGGCCGGTTTTCTCCTGGTTCGCTTGTTCTCGGGGGGTCTTGCTGTTCTGTTTTCAAGAACAGACGGGGTTGAACACGATCTGCGGTCGTTGCTGAGCGTTCTTCATCGCTGCTTCCATCTGTATATCAGATTCAGATTCTTGACAACAGAACATATGGCTTCTAGCCTCCCGCCGGCAGGACCAAGCCAAACGGAGGAGGATCGATGTTCAGAGCAACCCGCAGGACGGCGGCCATTTGCGTTGCCGCCCTGGCCCTCGTCGTGGTCGCCGCGCCGACGGCGGCGGTCGCCCGCGGATCGGTGACGATCAGCGTCAAGGGCACCCAGAAAGGCACTGCCCTCTCGGGCAAGATCACCGGTGGCACCTTCGGCACCGGCACCTACACCGGCAGCGTGATCAACGGCGGCACCGGCGCCAAGATCACCCTGAAATACGCGAAGGGGACGCTGAAGCTGGAAACCGCGGCCAAGATCAAGGGCCGTTCGATCAGTGGCAGCTGGAAGACGACCGGCGGCAGCGGCAAGTTCGCCCACTACTCGGCGCGCGGCAGCCTGACCGGCAACCTGCTGGCCGGGACGCTGACCTTCACCGGCAAGAGCAGCTAGTCGCGGTCCGCGGTGGGCGGTGCCGGGGACAGTCCGGCACCGCCGCACGCCGTAGCCAACCAGCTCGACTAGTAGAGAACGTCGAGCATGTTGCGCGGCTGACCCAGCAGCATCCTGCCCTGTGCCTCGTACACCATGTTCGGGTTGAGGCCGGTGTGGCAGGAGATCGCCCGCACGTCGCGCCAGGCGCGCTGGATTGAGTTCGAGTCGAAGAGCCCGCGGGCGCCGCTGATCTGGACCAGGTCCTCCATCGCGGCGTTCAGCAGCTGCGCCGCGAAGGAGCAGTTGCGCCGGTTGCGGGCGCGGTCCTCGACGGTGATCGCCTCCGGGTCGGCGAGCCGGCTCATGTTGTCGCGCAGCAGCAGCTCGGCGGAGTCGATCCGGGCGCTGGCGAGGCCCGCCCCGACCTGGGCCGAGGACTGCTGGGCGATCTGCTCGGCGGTGTAGGTCGCGGTCCGCACCTTGGTCCAGTCGCACCACTCCTCGAAGGCGCCGCGGGCGGCCCCCAGCGCCGGCGCCAGCAGGCCGAGCCCGAAAGCGGCCATCATCGGCGTCCGGTAGGGCGCGCCGCCGTTGGTCTCCGCACCCGGGCCGTCGCCCTCGCGCAGGTGGGCGACCTCGAGCGTCAGCTCGGCGGGGACGAAGAGCGGCTCGTCGATCACGACGTTGTTGCTGCCGCTGCCGCGCAGGCCGACGTTGAACCAGGTGTCCTCGACCCGGTACTCCTCGCTCGGAACCAGGAAGAGCAGCGGCGTCGGCGGGCCGTCGGCCGGCATGTGCAGGGCCGAGACCATCACCCAGTCGGCGTAGTCGACGCCGCTCGACCAGGGCCAGTCGCCGACGATCCGCCAGCCGCCGTCGACCGGCTCGACGCTGCCGGCCGGGGCGAACGCGGTGGCGACGCGGGCGCCGGGGTTCTCGCCCCAGACCGCCGCCTGGGCGGCCTCCGAGAACTCGGCGAGCAGCCAGTCGTGGTGGTTCAGGAAGGACGTGTACCAGCCGGTCGAAGCGCAGCCGCGGCCGATCTCGACGGCGACGTCGAAGGCGGTCTCGAAGCCCAGTTCACTGCCCCCCCAGCGCAGCGGGCGCTGGACCAGGCCGATGCCGGCGGCGTCGATTTCGGCCACCGACTCTTCCGGCACCTTGCGCAGCCGCTCAGCCTCCTCGGCACGGCCGCGGATCGCGGGCACGAGCTCGCGGGCGCGGGCCACGACCTCGTCTGACTTGGGGCGCTTCTGCTCAGTTCTCATGTGGCGAATCTAAGCAGGGTTTGTTCTTTTTTCAAGAACAGCCACTGCTGATTTGGGCATTAGCAGGGAGAAAAGCGCGAATCTTAGGTCTTTTGTTCTGTGTTCGACATCTTAATTCTTGAAAACAGAACATCGGTCTGTATCCTACGGCGCCACCCCGAGGAGGAGAGGAACCACGATGAGACCTGCAATTGCCTTCAAATCGACCCTGTTCGCCGGCGCCCTGCTGCTCGCCGCCGTGCTGATCGCCGGCTGCGGCAGCGGCGGCGGCTCGGGCTCGAGCGACTCGACCACGGCGCTGCCGGCGACGATCGGCCAGGGCGCCGGCGGCGCCAGCAAGTGCGGCCTCGGCAACGGCAAGGCCGCCAGCGGCGAACCGATCCCGGTCGGGGCGATCGCCGAGATGTCGGGCGGCCCCGGCGTCGCGCAGGGCACCGCCGCCGCCGGCGCCTACTTCGACTGCGTCAACGCCAACGGCGGCATCGGCGGCCGGCCGATCAAGTTCCTCACCTTCGACTCCGCCTACAACCCGCAGAAGGCCGCGCAGGGGGCCGAAAAACTGATCCACGACGACAACGTGGTCGCCTTCGCCGGCGGCGCCAGCTTCCTCGACTGCCTGGTCAACGGCCAGATCTACGAAGAAGAAGACGTCTACTCGATCTCCGGCATCGCCGGCCCGCCCGAGTGCAACGGCAACTCGCACCTGGCCGCCGTCGACAACGGCAAGACCGACTGGATCGGCGCCGCCAAGTACGCAATCGACAACCTCGGCGCGAAGAAGCTGGCGATCGTCGTCGCCAAGGCGGGGACGATCGCCGAAGCGGTGATCGAAACCGACACCGCCTACGCCGAAGAACACGGCGCCGAAGTCGTCAAGGCGATCAAGATCGACCCGGGCCTGACCGACGCCACCTCGGTGGTCCTCGACATCGCCGCCGCCAAGCCCGAAGCGGTGATCGTCGCCTCGCTGCAGCAGGACGCGCTGACCGTGCTGAAAGCGGCGCAGGCGCAGGGCCTGACGGAATCGCCGAAATGGGTCTGCCTGGCGCTCTGCTACAGCTCGAACCTGCCCGAACTGCTCGGCTCCGCCTGGGACGGGCTGGCGATCGAGACGCCGTTCCCGCTGGTCGACTCGAAGGGCGCGGACATCACCCTCTTCAACCAGGTGATGGCCAAGTACGCCTCCGGCGAACCGCTCGACCCGTTCTCGCAGGGCGGCTTCCTCGCGGCGCAGATCTTCACCAACGCGCTGCTCGGGATGAAGGGTCCGATCAACCGCCAGACGGTGGGCCCGGTCCTCGCCGGGATCAAGGACTACAAGACCGAAATGCTCTGCACCCCGTGGAGCTTCGGGACCGAATCGGTGACCGCGGTCCGCTACATCCAGTTGAGCGACGGCGGCTTCGAAGAAGCGGCCGGCTGCACCCCGGTCCTCGGCGGCTGAGCCGATGCCGGACTTCAAGCCGTTCATCGTCTCGGGGCTGGCGCTGGGAGCGATCTACTCGCTCTCCGGCGTCGGCATCGTCCTCCTCTATCGCGCCTCGGGGGTTCTCAACCTCGCCTACGGCGCAATCGGGGCGGTCGGCGCCTTCGTCGCCTGGCAGCTGATGCAGGACGGCAACGGCGAAGGCCTCTCGATCCTCGTCGCGGTCGCGGCGGCGACCGCGCTCTGCCTCGCCTACGGGCTGCTCGTGGCGCCGCTCCTCGCCGGCCGCGAGCCGGTGGTCCAGGCGGCGGCCACGCTCGGCTACGCGCTCGTCCTGCTCGGCTTCTGCCTGGTCAACTGGGGGACCGAACCGCGCCTGCTCGAACTCTCGACCACGCTCGAAGGCTTCGAGGTCTTCGACGTCCACGTCAACTACACCCAGGTGATCGCCCTGGCGACTGGCCTGGTTCTCACCGTCGCCACCTCGATCGCGCTGCGGCGCTCGCGGGTCGGCGTCTCGATGCGGGCGCTCGCCAACGACCGCGAGCTGAGCGCCCTGCTCGGGGTGCGGGTGCGGCGGACCGAAGCCGTTGCCTGGGCGCTCAGCGGGGTGATCGCCGGGGTCAGCGGCGTGCTCCTGGCGAGCCTCGTCCGCCTCGACTCCAACACCCTCACCTTCCTCGTCATCGCCTCGCTCGCGGCGGCGGTGCTCGGCCGCCTGCGCTCGCTCTACGCGGTCTTCGCCGGCGGCCTGGTGATCGGCGTGGTCGAGGCCTGCGCGACGCCGGTCTCCTCGATCTCCTCCTACAGCGGCATGGCCCCGTTCCTGATCGCGATCGTGGCGATGATCGGCTTCGACCTGAGCGGCCGCGGGGTCGAGGGGCGGAGCGCATGAGCGGCGAAGCCCCAACGCTCGCGGCGGTCGCGGCGGCGCCGCGGCGGCGGCGGCTGCCGGGCGGCGCCGCGGTCTGGGTCGCCGGCCTCGCCACCGCCCTCGCCGCGGTCGCGATCCCCTCGCTGGTCAGCGCCTTCTGGCTCAGCGCCTGCACGGCGGCGGCGATCTACTCGCTGGTCGCGGCCAGCGCCGGCCTCCTCTACGGCCGCCTCGGGATCGTCTCCCTCTACCAGGTGGCGCTGCTCGGGATCGGCGGCTGGGTGGCGCTGCGGCTCGGCACCGGCACCGACGTCCCGTTCGCCTGGCTGATGCTGGCGGCCGGCGCCTGCACCGCGGTGATCGCCGTCCTCACCGGCCTGCCGGCGCTCCGGTTCGGCGGCCTGCAGCTGGCGCTGATCACGCTGATGACCGCCGGCGCCGCCGAAGTCCTCTTCCTCACCGTCGGCTTCCCCAACGGCGGCTCGGGCTTCCTCGGGATCGCCGACTCGAGCCACCACCCGGTGCCGATGCGGCGGCCCTCGCTGGGCGACACCAACCCCGCCTTCTTCCGCTACGCGCTGGTCGTCGTCGCGATCCTCTTCCTCGTCTACTGGCTGCAGGGTCGCTCGCGCTCGGGCCGCGCCTGGGCGACGATCCGCGAGAGCGCCGAGGTGGCGCGGGCGAGCGGCATCGACGTCGTCCGCAACCGCCTCTTCGCCCTGGCCCTGACCGGCTTCGGGACCGGGATCGCCGGCGCCCTGCTCGCCGCCAGCATCCGCTCGCTGCTGCCGGGCTCCTTCAGCGCCGCGCAGTCGGCGATCCTCTTCGTCGTCGTCCTCGTCGGCGGCGCCTACTCGCTGCTCGGGGCGGTGATCGCCGGCGCCCTCGCCCAGCTCCTCCCCTCGCTCTTCCAGGAACTCGGGCTCGACGGCAACCTGCTGACGATCCTCTTCGGCGTCGGCCTGCTCGTCACCTTCGTCGCCGCGCCGCGCGGCGTCGCCGGCCAGCTGAAGGAGCTGGCGGAGCGCTTCGGGCGGTCCGGATGATCGCCGTCGAGGGGGTCAGCGTCCGGTTCGGCGGTGTCCACGCGCTGGACGACGTCTCGCTCCGGCTCGGGGTCGGCGTCACCGGCCTGATCGGGCCCAACGGCGCCGGCAAGACGACCCTGCTGAACGTGCTGAGCGGCTTCGTCCGGCCGCTCGCCGGCCGCGTCCTCGCCGACGACGGCACCGACCTGCTGCGGATGGCGCCGCACCGCCGCGCCCGCTGGGGCCTGCGGCGGAGCTTCCAGCAGGAGCGGATCGTCCCCCGGCTCTCGGTCCGCGACCACCTGCGGGTGACCGCCGAGCACATGCCCGACCACGACGTCGCGGCCAGCGTCGAGATCGCCCTCGAGCGAACCGGGCTGGCGGCGGTCGCCGAGCGCCCGGCGGCGACGATCGACCAGCGCCAGCGGCGGCTGCTCGAACTCGGCCGGGCGATCGTCGGGCGGCCGCGGGTGATCCTGCTCGACGAGCCGGGCGCCGGCCTCGACCCGGGCGAGACCGCCGAGCTGCTGGAGCTGATCAAGGGCCTGCCAGCCGAGAGCGGCGCCGCGGTCGTGGTGATCGACCACGACATGACCCTGGTCCGCGGCTGCTGCACCGAGCTCGCCGTGCTCGACTTCGGCCGCCTCCTGGCCAGCGGCCCGCTGGAGCAGGTCTTCGCCGACCCGGAGGTCCGCGCCGCCTACCTCGGCTCCTCCTTCGAGGCCGGGAGGGCGCTGTGAGCGGCAGCGTCGCGGTCGCCGGCCTCAGCGCCCGCCGCGGGCGGAAGACCGTCCTCGACGGCGTCTCGATCGAGGTCCCGCGCGGCGAGATCACCGCCCTGCTCGGCAGCAACGGCGCCGGCAAGAGCTCGCTGGTCGCCGTGCTCGGCGGCCTCCTCGCCCCCAGCGCCGGCAGCGTCAGCCTCGACGGGACGCCGATCACCGGCCTCTCGCCGGAGCGGATCCGCCGCGCCGGCCTCGCCGTCGTGCCGGAAGGCCACCGCGTCCTCACCGACCTGACGATCGCCGACAACCTGCGGGTCGGCCTCTCCCACCTGCGCCGCCGCGAACAGGGGTCGCGGACCGACGCCGTGCTCGAGCGCTTCCCGGAGCTGGGCGAACGCCTCGGCCAGGACGCCGGCTCGCTCTCCGGCGGCCAGCAGCAGATGCTGGCGATCGCCCAGGCGCTGGTCGCCGAGCCGCGCTACGTCGTCGTCGACGAGCTCTCGCTGGGGCTGGCGCCGATCGTCGTCGACCGGCTCCGCGACGTCCTCGTCGAGCTCGCGGCCGGCGGGGTCGGCGTCCTGCTGATCGAGCAGTTCACGATGCTCGCCCTCTCGATCTCCACCCGGGCCTACGTCCTGCGGAACGGCCGGCTGGTGCTCGAGGGCGCCGCCGAGGAGCTGCGCGAAGAACCCTCGACGCTGGCCGACGCCTACCTCGAGACCTCGCACGTCGATCCCGCCCGGGACATCCTCTCCCCTGCTTCGGGCGAGGGCTCAGGCGAGGCCGGGGCGCAGTAGCTCCGCCTTCTCGCGGAGCGCCGCGGCGACGCCGGGGATCCGCTTGCGGCTGAGGCGTGAGGAGGGAGCGGTGACCGCCAGCGCGCAGCGGACGACGCCGGCGCTGTTGCGCTGCGCCACCGCGACCTCGGTGATGTCGGCATCGATCTCGTCGTGGCCGACCGCGTAGTCCTGCGAGCGCACCTCGTCGAGCACGTCGTCGAGCTCGTCGAGGCTCCGCGCCGCCTGCGGCGGCCCCTGCTCGAGGGCGCCGCCGCCGTAGAGCGAGCGCAGCTGCTGGGCCGGCAGCTCGGCCAGCAGGACCCGGCCCATCGCCGAGGCCTGGGCGGGCCAGGCCATCCCGACCTGGGAGGCGGTGCGCAGCGAGCGGGTGCTCTCGACCCCCGCCACGCAGCGGGCGATCGGGCCCTGCAGGAGGGCGACGTGGGCGGTCTCGCCGAGCTCCTCGACCACCGCCTCGAGCGTCGGCCTCACTTCGGCGAGCAGGTCGGCGCTGCGGACCACCGACATGCCGATGTCCCAGAGGGCCGGCCCGGCGTGGTAGGCCTTGGTCTCCGGGTTCTGCTGGACGAAGTCGTGGTACTGGAGCATCGCCAGCAGCCGGTGCGCGGTCGAGCGCACGACGCCGAGCTCGGCGCTGGCCTCGGCGATCCGGATCGAGTCGCGCTCGCGGAACAGCAGCAGCAGCCGCAGGGCGTTGTCGACCGAGGCGATCGGATATGCCGGCGGGGCGCTCGCGGCCATCGCCGGAAACTGTATCCCCGCCGCCCCGGGGAACCGATCGCCCCTCTAGATGATCGGTTCCAAGGCGAAGTGCGCGTGGGGCGCCTTTGTTCGGATATATCGAACAAAGGCGCCCCACGCGCTTGCCGGGCGCGTCATCCAGGTGTCCCCGGCCGTGGAATCGACCGTCTAGACCGCGACCAGGCCGCCGTCGACCGGCAGCGCCACCCCGGTGATGAACGAGGAGTCGTCGCTGGCCAGGAAGAGCGCCGCCGCGGCCTGCTCGCCGGGCTCGGCGAAGCGCCCGATCGGGTGGCGGCCGAGCGCCTGTTCGCGGATTTCCGCGTCGGCCTCCATGATCGCCGCGGTCATTTCGGTGTTGGTGGCGCCGGGGCAGATCGCGTTGACGCGAACCCCGGCCGCGGAGTACTCGGCGGCCGCCGTCAGGGTCATGAGGACAACCCCGCCCTTCGAGGCGGCATACGCCGAGTACCCCGGGAAGCCGACCAGGCCGGCGCCGGAGGCCGTGTTGACTATCGACCCGCCACCGCTTGCAAGCATCGCCGGGATCGCGTACTTCATGCCGAGGAAGGCGCCGCGCAGGTTGACCCGGATCACCTGGTCGAAGACCTCCTCCTCGATCCCGGTCAGCGGCCCCGGGACGCCGCTGACGCCGGCGTTGTTGCAGAGCACGTCGAGCCGCCCGTGGCGCTCGACCACCGTTGCCACCGCGGCCTCGACCTGTTCGCCCTCGGCGACGTCGACCTGGACCCCGTCGAGGCGCTCGTCGATCTCCTTCGCCGCCTCGACCACGTCCTCGCGCAGGTCGGCGACGGTGACGATCGCGCCCTCGGCCAGGAACCGCTCGACCATCGCCCGGCCGATCCCCGAGAGGCCGCCGGTGATGATCGTCACCTTGCCCTCGAGCCTGCCGCCGCCCCGTTGATCGCTTCCCATTCGCTTCCTTTCCTCAGGCATGGGCGAGGGCGTCCTGCGCCAGCGCCGCTTCGATTCCGTCGAGCAGATCCCAATGAACGCTGCAGGCCGCCTCGACATGGCTGACCAGCTCGCCGGGGTTGGCCGGCGGCGAGGCGGCGAGCAGGCGCTCGGCCAGCTCGCGGGTCAGCTCCGCGTGGGCGAGGCTGAGCTCCGCTTCGGCCTGCAGGCAGGCGCGGGCGGAGTCGCCCTCGGGGAGGGTCTCGGCCAGGCCGGGCGCGAGCTCGGCCCGGGCGCGGTCGACGACATGCAGGATCACCAGGCCGGCCAGCGGCTCCGGCGCCTCGCCGCCGTTCCAGACGGCGGCGCATTCGGCGATCGCCTGGCCCGGCTCGGCGCCGCCCGGCTCCAGCTCCAGCTCCTCCCAGACGTCGGCCAGCGCCCACTCGCGCTCGGCCGCCGCCTGCAGCCGCCCGTCGGCGCCGAGCGCCCGTCGCCGCGCCAGCCGGGCGGCGCCGTCGCCGAGCGCCCGCAGCGCCTGGCGGTAGCTCGCGGCGTAAACCGACATCTCCCTCGTGCTCGGCGCCTCGGCGCCCCAGCCGACGAGGAACGGGTGCCGCCCCACGTCCCAGCTGCTGCGCACAGCCTCGATCTCAGACCAAAGTCTCACGCTGATCTCCTTCCCAGAAGCTCCACTCGACGCCCGGTTCGGCGGGCCTCGGCGACTGTGCCAGGGGGGAGCGAAATCAACCCGAAATCGGGGCGGCGATCGGCGAACGCTAACGTTTCCGGCCCACGGGGGGTCGCCGTTCGATGGCGATGATCATCAAGTCCAAGCTGAGGATTCCTGCACCGCCCGCGCGCGTGATCGAGCGCTCGCGGGTCGACCGCATGCTGCTCGAGCTGGTCGCCGGGCACCCGGTCGTCTGGGTCTCCGCCTCGGCCGGCTCAGGCAAGACGACGGCCGCGATCGAGGCCGTCCGGCGCACCGACCGGCCCGCTGCCTGGCTCACCCTCGACTCCTCCGACCGCGCCCCCGGCCGCCTGCTCGCCTACCTGGCGGCGGCGCTCGAGCCGCACCTCGACGGCGCCGTCGGACTGGTCGAGCGGACCCTGGCGACCGGCACCCCCCACGCCGAGACCGCCGGCCTGCTGGCCGACTCGCTGCCCGAGCGGCCGCTGCTCCTCGTCATCGACCAGCTCGAGCAGATCGCCGACGCGGAGACCGCCCGCGCCGTTCTCAGCGCTCTGATCCGCTACGCGCCGCCGACCCTCCGCTTCCTGCTGATCAGCCGCCGCGAGATCGACCTCGAGTTCGACAGCCTCGCCCTGACCGGCGGCGTCGCCGCGGTCGGCGACCGCCAGCTCGCCTTCACCCGCGAGGAGGCGGCGCTGGCGCTGGAGGCGCTCGACGGCGCCGCGATCGACCCCGACACCGCGATCCGGGTCACCGGCGGCTGGGTCACCGGGGTGCTGTTCGAGGCCTGGCGCTCGGTCGACCACATCTACGGCTCGGGCGGCGAGGCCGACCCGCTGAACGGCTACCTGGCGCGGCACATCATGTCGGCGCTGACCTTCGAGGAGCGGGACCTGCTGGTCACCACGGCGGTGATGCCGGAGGTCGCCGCCGCCGACGCCGAGGCGCTGGGGGTGCAGGAGGCGGGCCGGATCCTCGCCCAGCTCCGGGCCAAGCACCTGCCGGTCAGCTGGCAGGGCGACGTGCTCCAGGCCCACCCCCGCTTCCGCGAATACCTGCAGACGCTGTTCGGGCGCCGCAACCGGACCGACCAGCTCCGCGTCCACCGCGCCTACGCCGAGCTGCTGAGCGAGCGCGGCGAGCTGGAGGAGGCGACCGAGGCGCTGCTGGCGGCGGGGATGGTCGACCGCGCCGCCGCCGTCGGCGAGCGGGTGATCGGGGTCGTCGCCTCGCGCGGCGACTCCGAGCAGGCGCTGCGCTGGCTGGCGGCCTTCCGGCCGGAGCGGGTGCGCGCCTCGGCCCAGCTGAGCCACGCCGAACTGCTGGTCGCGGTCGCCCGCGAACGCTACGGCGACGGCGCCGAGCTGACCGACCGGCTGCGCGAGCTCTACCGCGAGGAGGGCGTCCCGATCCCCTCCCGCAACGCCGCCCTGATGGCCTGGTGCTACATGCTCACCACCCGCTTCGACGACGGCTTCGCGCTGCTCGACGAAGCCGAGCCGGGGGCCGAGGTCGACATCGCCCGCTCGGTCCTCAGCGTCGAGCGGCCGGGGGGCGACTACGGCAAGCTGGCGCCGCCCTCGGGCGGTCCCGCCGACGCGCTGCTCTTGCGCGAGCACTGGGCGCACGGGCGGCTGATGCGGCTGCTCGGGCCCTCGCTCTCGCCCTGGGTGGCGACCGTCAACCGGCCCTGGCAGATCGCCGCGCTGCGCGCCCTCGGCCGGCTCGACGAGGCGCTCGCCCTCTACGAAGAGGCGCTGGAAGCGGGTTGGCGCTCGAGCTGGCTGACCGCCTCGGTCTTCGTCGACCTGATGATGGACCTGGGCCGCGGCGAGGAGGCCTGGCGGGCCTTCGAGGAGCGCCGGCCACAGCTGCTGGCGAGCGGCTCGGACCGGATCATCCTGCTGACCGAGCTGCAGGAAGCGCGGCTGGCGCTGCGGCTCGACCGCGACCTCGAGCGGGCGCGCAAGGCCCTGCTGCGGGTCGCCAACCACCCGGCGACCGAGCACCTGATGATGGTCAGCGAGCAGCTCGAGCTGCTGCAGGGGCTGGTCTGGCTGCGCGAGGACGACGCGCGGGCGCTGGGCTCGCTGCGCGAGGCGGTCGAGATGATGGTCGCCGCCGACCGCATCCTCGACCTGCCGACCGCGGCGATCTACCTGAGCGAGGCGGAGTGGCGCGCCGGCGACCCCGAGGCCGGCGACCGCGCTGCCGACCTCGCCCTCGGCGCCGCCCGCGAGCAGGGCTCCTACCACGGGATGCTGCAGGCCCTCGCCGACTTCCCGGGGGTCGCGGTGCGGCGCCTCGACTCCTCGCCGGGCGACGACGTCTGGCGCCAGCTCGGCCGCTCGGTGCTCGAGGGCGACGCGAAGCCGCCGCAGGTCGGGACGGTCGAGGGGCGGCCGAGCCTCCACGTCGGCGACCTCGGCCGCGCCGTGATCGTCGTCGACGGCGCCGAGGTGCGGCCCCGGCTCGGCAAGAGCATCGTCCTGCTCTCGTTCCTGGCGACGCTCGAGCAGCCCCGGGCGCCGCGCTCGCGGCTGCTCGAGGTGCTGTTCGACGGCCGCGCCGACGAGTCGACCCGCGCCT
Source organism: Solirubrobacterales bacterium (assembly GCA_036494495.1). Lineage (GTDB taxonomy): Bacteria > Actinomycetota > Thermoleophilia > Solirubrobacterales > 70-9 > VAYN01. The sequence continues at coordinate 41,008 of DASXOF010000195.1, forward strand.
ACCTGCGCCAGGTCCTCAACCGCGTCCGCGAAGTCCTGCCGCCGCCCTTCTCGCTCGACCTGCAGGGGAGCGTCGTGGCGATCGACGGCGGCCGCCTGGTGAGCGACTCGACACAGCTCCTGACCAGGCTCGCCGAGGCCGCGGTGATCGAGGACGCGACCGCGCTGCCGACCCTGCTGGAGGCGCTCGGGCGGGCCGAGGAGCTGGTGCTGCTGCCGGCGATCGAGACCGAGTGGATCAGCGAGCGCCGGGCCGAGATCGGCAGCGCGGTCGGCCACGCCCGCCAGCGCGCCGCGACCCTCGCCTACGAGGCCGGCGAGTACGCCACCGCCGACGCCCTCTGCCGCGCGATCGTCGCCGAGGACCCCTACCGCGAGGCCAGCTGGCGGCTGCTGATGCGGGTGCGGGCCGAGCTCGGCGACGAAGACGGCATGGTCGCCGCCTACCGCGCCTGCCAGGAAGCGCTGGGCGAGATCAACGCCGGCCCGGCGCCGGCGACCGAAAAGCTGCTGGCCCAGCTCCGGCGCTGATTCCTCCTCGTTCTTCCCTTCAGTCGTCGGTTCTTTAAACTGGACGCGTGCCAGCAGCCGACAGCGACCGCAGGTCCGTCTCCGTCGCCTTCTTCCCGGGCGCCCACTCGGCGCCGCTCTACCTGGCGCTGGAGAAAGGGACGCTGGCCGCCGCCGGGCTCGAGGTCGAGCCGCGCGAAGTCGCCAGCTCGCAGGAGCAGCTCGCCGCCTGGGACGCCGGCGAGCTCGACTTCCTCCACACCTCGGCCGACCACTTCGTCCGCGGGCCGCGGCCGGTGGCGGCGACGCTCTTGCGGGCGGAGGGCGTCGGCGAGCTGACGGTCTACCTGCGGCCGGGCGGGTCCGAGGCCGACCCCCGCGAGCTGCGCTGGGGCGTCGACTCGGCCGACGGGGGCTTCGCCTTCGTGCTCCGGGCGCTGGTCGAGCCGCGGCTCGGGATCGAGGTCGGCCCCGGCCGGCTGCGCGAGGTCGGGGGCACCAAGCAGCGGCTCGCCGCGCTCCTCGCCGGCGAGGTCGACGGCGCCCTCCTCCACAGCCCCTTCGACCACGCTGCCGAGGCGGCCGGCTTCGAGCGCTACTGCGGCCACGCCGAGCTGCGGCCGCAGCCGCTCACCAACGCCTGCTTCGTCCGCATCGAGCTGACCGGCACCGCGGTCGCCCGCGCTTACGATGAGGCCCTCGAGCAGAGCCGCCAGGAGCTCCTCGCCGCCGGGCCGCGCGAGGTCGAGCGGCTGCTCGTCGCCCGCGGCCTGGCGCCCGAGCAGGCCGGCACCGCCGCCGCCGGAGCCTTCGAGCCGCTGGGCCTGCCGCTGTCGAGCCGACCCGACCGCGAGGCCCTGCTGGCGACCGCCGACCTGCGCCGCCGCTTCTCCCCCGGCTGGGAGCCCGACCCGGCGCTGATCGACCGCCTGATGCCCACCTAGCCACCTGGGGTGCGCGCGGCCGCCGCGGCCCGAAGCCCTGTGGGTGGGCGCCACCGACGAGTCCTGCATTTTCCCGCCTA
>DASXOF010000196.1:0-22345 GCA_036494495.1 Solirubrobacterales bacterium
CCTCGACCCGCCCCCACAGGTAGGCGACCGCCCCCACCACGAGCACCGGCACCAGGATCGCCGGCACCACCCCGTGCCCCGGCAGCCGCACCGTCCCCCACGAGATCGCGCAGACCAGCGCCAGCCCGACCGGCGGCGAGAGCCACGACCAGCCGCGCACCCCGCACAGCGCCAGCGCCGCCTGACCCAGCGCCAGCGCCGCCACGCAAACCGCCACCGCCGCTGCGTAGGTCCCGATCACCGCCGCGAGCCTAGACTGCGGCGATGGCGTTCGTACCTCCCGCTCGCCACCTGCTGCGCGCCAAGGACCTGGCCGACCACCGCTACACCGAGACGCTCGACGTCGATGACATGGCGCAGGCGGCGGGACTGTCGCGGGCCCACTTCAGCCGCGAGTTCAAGCAGGCCTTCGGCACTTCGCCGCACGCCTACCTGCTGACCAGGCGGCTGGAGCGGGCGGCGACGCTGCTGCGGACGACCGACCACTCGGTGATCGAGATCTGCCTCGAGGTCGGGCTGCAGAGCGTCAGCTCCTTCACCACCAGCTTCAAGCGCACCTATGGCAAGACCCCGGCCCAGTACCGCGCCGCCTACCCGCCGGCCGCCGCCTACGCGGTCGTGCCCGCCTGCATGGTCCGCGCCTACGGCCGCCCCCAACACCGCACGTTTCGAGAAGACAGCCCGCCGTCGCCTTCCTAGAGTCGTCGCAGCGAGTCCGAAACGGCAAACGACAGGAGAGATACGAAATGAAGATCGCAAACGCACACCTTTGGGTCCACGACCAGGAGGCGGCCCTCGCCTTCTACACCGAGAAGCTGGGGATGGAGGTCCGCTCCGACGTCACCCTCCCGGAGATCGGCGACTTCCGCTGGCTCACCGTCTCGCCCGCTGGGCAGGAGGACGTCTCGATCGTCCTGATGGTGATCCCCGGGGAGCCGGTGACCGACGCCGAGACGAGGAATCAGATCGAAGAACTGATGGCGAAGGGCTTCGCCGGCTCGGTCTTCCTCACCACCGACGACTGCCGCGGCGAGTACGAGACGCTGCGCGAGCGCGGGGTCGAGTTCACCGAAGCGCCGGAAGAGCGGCCCTACGGAATCGACGCCGGCTTCCGCGACCCGTCCGGCAACAGCATCCGCCTGACCGAGGTGAAGCTGCCGGCGAACGCCTAGCCGCACGCCGAGCAGTCGCCGCGACCGGCCCCGAGAGGGCCGGTTCCGGTGCGTCCGCAGCGGCCGCGCCCGCCCGTCGATACCTGCGCAGATCGTTACGCAACGCGCGGCCGGCGGGTTCAGCGTCGCGGCAACGGTTGCCGGCAACCCGAGAATTCCCGGCGATGGGCGTAACTGGGCTCGAACCAGTGACCTCCGCCTTGTCGAGGCGGCGCTCTCCCAACTGAGCTATACGCCCGGGGTCGCTGAATCTAGCAGCGGCGCGGCTGGCGGAGCATCTGGACGGATGGACTAAAGGTCCTGCAACGAAACGCCGAAGAAAGGTGCAACTTTCCAACCCGGGTGGTGTTTGAGAAGGCGTCGCGCGAGTTGCGACACATAGAACTTCCAAAGCTCGAGGACCGACGAGCCACGGACTTAAAACTCCTTGGTGGTACGTCCTTCGGAATCAGGGGCCCCGATCGGGGCCCTTTTCCGTTCTCCGGGACTACTCGCCCCCGGCGCCCCTAAGCGTGGTTGCTCGGCAGGTGCCAGCGGCGCGGCGCGATCAGCTGGTGGCTGGCCTCCGGCCCCCACGACCCCGGCTCGTACTCGTCGACCGGCGGCGGGTCTCCGAGCACCGGCTCCGAGATCTCCCACAGCCGCTCGATCGCCTCGGAGCTGGTGAACAGCGTGCGGTCGCCGAGCATCACGTCGTGGATCAGGCGCTCGTAGGGGTCGAGGCCGTGCTCGTCGGCGCCGAGGCTGTCGTAGCTGAACTGCATGTGGGCTTCGCCCAACTGCATCGTCGGCCCCGGCACCTTGGCGAGGAAGGAGGAGGTGATCGTGCCCGGCTCGCCCAGCTCGAAGGTGAGGTGGTCGCGGCCGAACGCCTCGACCACCTGGCCGCAGTCGAGCGGGAACATCCGCCGCGGCGGCTGCGCGAAGGCGATCGTCAGCAGGTGTTTGTTCTCCGCCATCCGCTTGCCGGTGCGGAGGTAGAACGGCACGCCCTCCCAGCGCCAGTTGTCGACGAAGGCCTTGACCGCGACGAAGGTCTCGGTGTCGGAGTCGGCGGCGACGCCGTCCTCTTCGCGATAGCCGCGGTACTGGCCACGGACCACGTCCCCCGGCTCCAGCGGCGAGAGCGAGTCGAAGACCTTCTCGCGCTCGATCCCGAGCGGCTTCGGGCCGAGTGCCACCGGGGGCTCCATCGCGACGAAGCCGAGCACCTGGAACAGATGCGTCACGACCATGTCACGGAAGGCTCCGGTTTCCTCGTAGAAGCTGCCCCGCATCTCGATCGAAAGCGTCTCCGGGACGTCGATCTGGACGTGGTCGATGTGGTTGCGGTTCCAGACCGGCTCGAACATGCCGTTGGCGAAGCGCAGCGCCAGCAGGTTCTGCACCGCCTCCCGGCCCAGGTAGTGGTCGATCCGGTAGATCTGGTCCTCGTCGAAGACGGCCTGCAGCGTCGCGTTCAGCTCGCGAGCCGATTCGAGGTCGGTGCCGAACGGCTTCTCGGTGATCACCCGGGCCCCGCCGCCGATCCCCAGCTCGCCGATCGATTTCACCGTCTGCTTGAAAGCCTTGGGCGGCAGCGAGAGGTAGAAGAGCAGCCCCGGCTCACCGCCGAGCTCCTGGCGGGCCTCGCCAATCTCGCGCCCGAGCGGCTCGAGCCCGTCGCCGACGCTGACGAAGCGCAGCGACTCGAGGAACTGGTCGAGGGCCACGTCGTCGTCGCTGCGCCGGCCGGAGCCGGCGACCGCCTCGCGGGCGAGCGCGCGGAACTCGTCGAGGCCGACCTCGTGGCGAGCGGCGCCGATGATCCGGAATCGCTCCGGCATCAAGCCCACCTGCGTCAGGTGGAACATCCCCGGCAGCAGCTTGCGCTTCGCGAGGTCGCCGGTCGCGCCGAAGAGGACGATCACCTGCTCGTCGGGCCGCTCCTGCGGAGCCTGCTGTGCGGCCGGGCTGACGGTCGTGACGCTCACTCCCCCAGGCTGTCACATCGGCGCGCTCCACTCGACCGGATTCGGTGAATTTCGCGCATATGCTGCGCGCAGAGCCGATGGCCGCCTCTCAGACCAGGTCCGGGGTCGCGTACGACCCGCAGGCGATCGACGCGATCGAGGCCCGGTTCTGCCGCGACGCCTGGAAGGCAGTGCAACCCGAAGCGGCAACCGAGCATGGAATCGAGCTGGCGAGCTTCGGGCCGGTGCAGGCGAGGATCGTGCGCGAGTTGCCCGGCGTCCAGATGGCGAACATGATCATCGGCGCGACCGTTCCGGGGGCGGTGGCGGAAGGCCGACTCGAGGCGGCCATCGCCTGGGCCCGTGAGCGCGGCGGCGACCCTTATGTGGCGCTGACCCCCGGCCTCGGGGGCGACACCGAGGCCGAGGCCTTCCTCCGCAGCGCCGGGTTCGCACCGGGCTACGGCTGGATGAAATTCGTCCGCGACACCCATCCGCCCCGCTTCTCGGTGCCCGACGACGTCGAGATCGTCGAGCTGGGCGCTGCCGGCGAGGAGCCCTTCGCGGCGATCGTCGCCGCCGGCTTCGGCCTGCCCGCCTGGGCCGCCGAGCTGTTCGCTCAGCTTCCGGGCCGCCGTGGCTGGCACTGCTACGTCGCCAAGGTCGACGGCTCCGCCCAAGCCGCCGGGGCGATGTTCCTCGACGCCGGCATCGCCGAGCTCGGGATGACCGCCACGCTCGAGCCGGCCCGGGGGCGCGGCTGCCAGTTGGCCCTGCTCCGTCGCCGCATCCTCGACGCCGGCGCGGCGGGCTGCGAGCTCGTCTTCGTCGAGACCGGCGAGCGGGTTCCGGAGCGCCCGTCGAGCAGCTACCGCAACATCCTCCGGGCGGGCTTCGAGGAGGCCTTCCTCTGCCCCAACTGGGGGGCTTCGCCGCCGGAATCCAGCTCCTGAGCAGAATCCCGGCAAGCGCCGAGCCAACGTGCCGCTCCCAACCAGACAACCGCCGCCCCCGCGCGAGCGGGCGCGGCAAAGGAGCGTGAACCCCCATGCATGACCAAGCCATCTCCCCCGGGGAGCGCGACGACCTGCGCACCCAGGCAGCCGTCATCGCCCTGATCCTCGCCGAGCACCCGACCCTCCTGACCCTCGACGACGTCCTGATCGAGATCGGAGGCGGAGACGACGCGGTGCCGCGAGCCGTCCGCGACCTCACCGCGGTCGGCCTCCTTCGGCAGGACGGCGGCTCCGTCCTCGCCACCCGCGCCGCCCTCGCCTTCGACCGGCTGCCGCTGTGAGTCGCGCCCTGCATCGGCGGAACAGGTGCGACTTCTCGGTCGCACCTGCCGCTTCTGCATAGAAGGGATACGTGTGAGCTTGATCACAGGGTGATCGGGCTCACAAACGCATGTTCGCTCTTGCCTCAAGCTTGTATACAAGCTGCGATTCCCAACCCCGAGGAGCTGAGTGCAATGCAGAAGTGGAAGTACACGAGCTATGAGAGCGGTCAGCCGGTGACCCGGTCAGATCTTTCCTGGAGCGAGGCCGTGCGGGCGCTCGAGCGGGCGATGGTCGGCCGTGAGCCGTTCGAGGACGAGGACCGGCGCGAGCCTGGTACCGCCGAGCACCTGATTGCCGCGTAGCGACTTTCCACCTGCCGCTTTCGGCAGGTGAGGCGGCTGGCCCCTTCAGTCGCCTGAGTCGCCGCCGGCAGCAAGGCCTGAACCGCCCGTGGCACCGGCTTCGCTGCGAGCCGTTTCCAGCTCGTGCCGAACGACCGCGGTCTGATTCGGGATCCGCAGCCGCTGGTCGAGGATCGGGATCGCTTCTTTCGCCCGGCCGCTGCGCAGCAGCGCATCGCCGAGGTTGAAGAGCGCGTAGGCGTAGTTGACGTCGCTGCTCCCCGCGGGGAAGGCGCCGACGGAATCTTCGAGAACCGGGACGGCCTCTTCGTAGCGCCCGGCCTGGATCAGTTCGTAGCCCTGTTCGTTCAGCGCGCTGGCAGTGCTGGCGCCACCCGACGGTTCGGCTCCTTCCGTGGCTGGAGCCGCGCTCGTCTCGGACGCTTCTTCTTCAGCGGAGTCGCCGGATTCGCCCGCCCCGCCGGCTGGCGACGCCTGCTGGCTCGCGCCTGATTCGTGCTTTGCCCCCGCGCCCTGCTTCGCGCCCGCGAAGTCGATCAGCTTGGCGTTGCCGTCCTCCTCCAGGAGAACGTTCTGCGGCTTGACGTCGCGATGCACGATCCCCGCCCGGTGGATGGGGGCGAGCGCGGCGAGCAGCTGGCGGGCCAGCTGCGGCCGGTCCACCGTCTCCCCGCGCGAGATCAGCGCGCCGAGGTCCTCGCCCGGCACCAGCTCCATCACCAGGTAGGGCCGTTCATCGGCCTCGGCGTAGTCGAAGATGCGGACCAGGTTGGGGTGCGAGAGACCGGCCGCGACCGTCGCCTCGCGCCGGAACCGAGCCAGGAACTCGGGCTCCGAGGCGATCGCGTCGGAGAGGATCTTGACCGCCACCGGGCGGTCGAGAACGCTGTCGTGGCCGCGCCAGACCGACGCCATTCCCCCACGACCGAGCGGCCGGTCGAGCCGGTAGCGGTCCTTCAGGACCGCCCCGTTGCGAATCTCCATCGCCGATCCCTACCCGGTTCGGCGCCGGACTTGCACAACGCCCGCAAGGCGATTTTCAGGCAGGATGGTGATGTGTCTGGGAATGCATTGCGCGCCCTCGCAGGCGTCGTCGTGATCGCGCTCGCCGTCCTCCTCTACGTGGTCCTCAAGAGCACCGACGACGAAGAAGAGACCAGCAGCGCCGCCGGCGGCGTGCCGGTGATCGTGGTCGAGCACGGCGAACCGCGGGGCGGCGTCCAGGAGCTGACCTTCATCGAAGGCGAACCGATCCGCTTCCGGGTCCGCTCCGACATCGCCGACGAGGTCCATTTCCACGGCTACGACGTCGGCAAGGACGTGGAGGCCGGCGGCAGCGTCAGCTTCGACGTGCCGGCGACGATTCCCGGCATCTTCGAGGTCGAGCTCGAGGACGCGAAGGAACAGATCGCCGAAATCACGGTCGAGCCGTAGCGACGCCTAGCATTCCGCCATGCCCTCCTACTCAGTCAGCTGCCGCGGTGAGCTCTCGGGCGGTGCCATCACCCACCTGCGGCAGGCCGGCATGTACCAGCACGCCGAGCGCGACGCCGGGATCGCCGGCAGCGAGGGCTTGATCCGCCACTTCCTGGCAATCGAGGCGGGCAGTCCCGAGGACGCGGTCCTCGTCGCTCGCGGTGCCCTCGCGGTGGCGGGCGGCGAAGCAACCGACTTCCAGGTCGAAGCCGCACCGCCGCCGGAATAGGGTCCGGCTCCGGCTCGGAGGTCGGTGTCACGGCTGGGGCGGGTGCCTCGTCTTCCTGATCGACAAGACGATCCGAGGAGGTTGACGATGAAGGTGTTCGTCGCAGGCGCAAGCGGGGCGATGGGAATGCGGCTGGTGCCACGGCTGATCGCCGGCGGTCACGAGGCGGTGGCGATGACGCGCTCACAACAGAAGGCGGAGCGGCTGCGAGCACTCGGCGCCGAGGCGGTGATCGCCGACGCGCTCGACCGCGAGGCGGTCGTCGAGGCGGTGGCCGGGGCGCGGCCGCAGGCGGTGGTCCACCAGCTGACCGCGCTGAACGGGGTCACGAGCTTCCGCAGGTTCGACAGGGAATTCGCCCTCACCAACCGACTGAGGAGCGAGGGCATCGACCATCTCCTCGAGGGCGCCCGGGCCGCCGGCGCCCGCCGCTTCCTCGCCCAGAGCTACGGCAACTGGAACTACGAGCGGCGCGGGACCGGGCTGAAGACCGAGGAGGACCGGCTCGACCCGAGCCCCTGCAAGCACCAGCGGCAATCCCTCGCGGCGATCCAACACATGGAGAAGGCCGTGGTCGAGGCCGACGGGATCGAGGGGATCGCGCTCCGCTACGCCAACTTCTACGGCCCCGGAACGAGCATCGACACGGGCGGCGACATCGTCGCCGCGGTGCGCAAGCGGAAACTGCCGATCGTCGGCGACGGCGCCGGCACCTGGGCCTTCGTCCACGTCGACGATGCGGCGGCGGCGACGATCGCGGCGCTCGACCGTGGCAGCTCCGGCATCTACAACGTCGTCGACGACGAGCCGGCGCCGGTGGCGGCGTGGCTGCCGGCGCTGGCCGAGGCGGTCGGCGCCAAGCCGCCGCGCCACGTCCCGCTTTGGCTCGGCCGGATCGCCGGCGGCGAGGTCACCGTCTCGATGATGACCAGGATCCGCGGCACCTCGAACGCCAAGGCCAAGCGCGAGCTCGGCTGGCAGCCGCGCTATCGCAGCTACCGCGAGGGCTTCCGCACGGGGCTCGGCGACGTCCCGCTGCCGGGCCTGGAGCCCGCTTAGGCCCTCCTAGGGCTCGACGACGTTGAACCAGATGTCGAACTCGTCCAGCAGGCCGACCAGCTCGGCCAGCGGGCCGACGTCGGGCTCGACCGCGATCGTGCCGCTCTTCGCCTCCTCCAGCAGGTCGGTCTCGCCGACGATCACCGCGTCGAGGTCCTTGCGGGCCAGGGTGACGGTGGCGTCGGCGCCGTCGACGTTGCGGTCGAGCGAGTGGTTCAGCGAGCAGTTGCGCAGCTCCAGCACCGCCTTCTCGCCGGCGCATCGCGAAGTAGTTGAAGAGCAGGCTGAGGCTCATCGCCCGGACCGTGTCGGCGGTGGCGGTGCCGGGGATCGGGATGCCGGGGGTGCCGTGGCGGAGCTCCTGGGCGCCGGTCAGGTAGTGGCCGCGCCAGCTCCCGGACTCCGACTGGTAGCCCATCTGCTCACCAGGTGAGCTCGATCTCGATCTCGCTCTCCTTCCCGTCCAGCTCCAGCTCGACCTTCATCTCCAGCTCCTCGGGGACGGTCAGCTCGAACTGCATCCCGCCCCGCTCGAACTTGACCTCCTCGCCTTCGCCGGCCAGCAGGTTGGCGATCCGGCGCAGCCGCGTCGCCGCCTCCTTGCGGGTCACCTTCTCCTTGCGCTCGACCTCGAATGAGCTCATCTCCACTCCTCCTCTGTCTCAGGGCGCGGCGAGGATCTTCTGCTTCGCCGCCTCGAACTCCTCCGGGCTGAGCGCGCCGGAGCCGCGGAGCGCCTCGAGGCGCTCCAGCTGCGCGACCGGGTCGGCGGGCGCGGCCGCCGCCGACGGCGCCGGAGCGCGTGAGGCGCGCACGCGCCGCAGCCTCTCGCCGAAGTCGCGCCGTTCGGCTTCGGGGAACTCCGCCAGCGTCTGGCGCCGGAAGACCGTCGCCCCGAGCGCGAACAGCGCCGCGAAGACCAGCACCCCGGCCCAGGTGCGGAAGGCGCCGATCGGGACGAAGGCGATCAGCGCCAGCCACAGCAGGCCGAGGGCGACGTAGGCCGCGCCGGGCCTCTCCCGCAGCCACGGCGAAGCCTCCTGCCGCACTTCGCGAGCCCAGGCGGTCTGCCCGACCAGCCAGGCGCCGATCACGACCAGCACCCCGAAGAGGATCGTCGAGACCGCGATGTCGACCAGCAGCGAGGTGCCGATTCCCCAGGCCGCCGAGGCGGCGGCTTCGACGCCCTCGGTTTCGGTCAGCGCGCCGACGACCACGCCGCCGGCCACCCCCCGCAGCGCCAGCACGCCGACGCCGACGATGACGAAGGCGAAGCCGATCGCCCGCACCACCTGGCGCCGCCGCCAGTGGGCCAGGTAGATCGCCGCGGCGTAGAGGATCAGCATCAGGATCAGCAGCACCAGCGGCAGGTGACGGAGCGCCTTGGCGACCGTCTGCGCGGTCGAGAGCTGGCTCGACTTCAGCACGGTGATGTTGCCCGCTTCCGGCGGCAGCTGTTCGACCACCGAGGGCGGCAGGCCGACCTGTTCGACCACCGCGGTCAGCAGTTCGTTCAGGTTGAGGGTGACGGTGCCTTCCCCGGTCGAGACGAAGGAGCCGCCGCCGTCGAGGATCTTCAGCAGCGCTTCGTGGGCGGAGCGGTTCGCTTCTTCGAAGAGGTGCTGGAAGCGGGGCGAGGAGAGCGCCCGTTCGGCGACCCGTTCGGAGAGCTGGCGCAGGCCGCCGGCGATCGGCCCGGCGAGCTGCTTGGTCGCCGGCGGCAGCTCGTTTTCCAGTTCGGCCGCGACGTCGGCGTTTTCGTAGGCCTCGTTGACGAGGAAGGTCGAGAGCTGTTCCTCGATCTCGTGGTTGGCGAGCAGCTTGCCGCTGGTGTCGACCCAGTTGTGGGTGTTCAGCACCTGGCGGTTGATCCAAACCGAGAAGGTGCCGACGAAGAGGACCAGGGTGCCGAGGACGATCAGGGCGATGACCGCCGCGCGGCGGCCTCTCGAGGGCTGGGCCGGACCTGCATCTGCTGAGTTCATCGTCGGACCTCCTTAGGTGACCGCGAGCGGTGGATCGGCACCCGGAGCGAGCTGGTCGAACCTCTCGGCGGGCAGGTTGCGGGTGGCGAAGAGGGCGCCGAGGACGAGAGCCGCGGCGAACAGGAAGGCGGTCTTCAGGGCACTGAGCTGGGCGTCTTCGTAGTCGCTGACCAGCTCCTTGACCGAGGCGGTGTCGACGCCGGCTTCCTGCGCCGAGGCTTCGACCTGTTCGGCGGGGACGAAGCTGACGCCGGAGCTGAGGTGGACCTGCACCTGTTCTTTGACCCCGCTCTCGATCTTCGGGTTCGCTTCGACATTGGCTGAGAAGGCCCCGATCAAGCCGGTGATGACGACGGCGCCGAGGAAGGCGGTGCCGAGCGAGGAGCCGAGCTGCTGCGCGGTGTACTGGAGGCCACCGGCTTCGCTCCGCTCGGTCTCGCCGACAGAAGATTGGACGACGTTGCCGAGTTGGGAGACGATCAGCCCCATCCCGACCCCGAGGACGCCCATCGCGACGAGGAACGAGGCGTTGTCCAGCTCCGGCTCGATCGTGTCGAGCAGCAGCAGGGTCGCGACGAAGGCGATCAGGAGGCCGGCGCGCACGAGCGTCCGCGGCGGGAATCGTTTCGCCAGGGCCGAGCCGGCGAGGGCGCTGGCGAAGAGGCCGACCGATGCCGGCAGCATCCGCACCCCCGTTTCCAGCGCATCGAGTCCCTGGACGACCTGGAGGAAGAGCGGCACGGTGAAGAAGATCCCCATCAGGATCAGGTTCTGCGAGAGCAGCATCACCAGCCCGGCCCGCAGCCGCGGCACCGCGAGCAGCCGCAGCCGGACCAGCGGTTCCTCACCGCTCGCCTCGCAGCGTCGCTCCCACCAGTGGAAGGCGAAGAGGACGACACCGCCGGCGGCGATCATGAACGGGGTGAGCGAGAAGCCGAACGGCTCGACCGGCGAGTTGCGCGGGTGCAGCCAGCCCCAGTTGCTGGCCTGGATGACGCCGAGCACGAGCAGCCCGAGGCCGAGCGCCGAGAGCACGCCGCCGACCCAGTCGAGCCGGCGGCGACCCGGCTCCGGCGCGGCGTCGGCAAGCAGTCGCAGGCCGAGGAAGATCCCCGCCGCGACCACGACCTCGCCGGCGAAGACGACCCGCCAGCTGAGCTCGGTGGTGGCCCAGCCGCCGAGGATCGGACCGACCGCGATGCCGGCGCCGGCGACGCCGCCGAGCACCCCGTAGGCGACCGCCCGCTCCTGCCCCTCGAAGTTGGCGGCGACCAGAGCGACCATCGCCGGCAGCACCAGGGCGGCGCCGATTCCCTCCAGCACCGACCAGCCGATCGTCAGGCTGGCGACGTTCCAGGAGGCGGCGGTGAGCGCCGAGCCGGCGGCGTAGATGCAGAGGCCGATCGCGAAGGCGCGGCGGCGGCCGAGGATGTCGCCGAGCTTGCCGCCGGTCAGCATCAACCCGGCCATCACCAGCGCATAGAGCGCGATCACCGCCTGGATCGTGGTGACCGTGGTGTCGAAATCTTCGACCAGTTGCGAGATCGCGACGTTCATCACCGCCTGGTCGAGGACCATCAGGAACTGCGCGGCCCCGAGGACGGCGAGCACGCCCCATTTCGTCATGGCGCTCTCGCCTCCCCGGGACCGGGTCGCGGCCGGACTAGGCCAGCAGTTTGTCTTTTGCCTTCTGGAACTCCGCGTCGCTGAGCGCGCCCTTTTCGCGCAGCTCGTTGAGTTTGTGGAGTTCGTCGGCGGGCGTGGTGTGGGCCTGGGTGCGGACGTATTCGTCGAAGTGCTTTTTCGCGTCCGCCTGGGCTTTGATCGTGCGGTCTCGCATCCCGTTGCCGCGGGCGATCAGGTAGATCAGCGCGGTCAGGAACGGAATGAAGACGAGGAACAGGACCCAGGCGGCCTTCGCCCATCCTGAGAGCTCGTGATCGCGGAAGAGGTCGGTGATGATCGTGAACAGGATCCAAATCCAGATCACGAAGAGGAACACCTCGACGACTAGAAGCAGCAGGTCGCCGAAGCTGATGTCTGCGAGAACCATCTAAAGGACTCCTTGCCTTGGTTGGGGGACTAGGCGAGCAGCTTGGCTTTCGCCTGCTCGAACTCCTGCTCGGTGAGGATGCCTTGCGATTTCAGCTCGGCAAGTTCTTTCAGCTGGTCGACGGTCGAGCCGCCCCCCGCGGCGGGCGCAACCGGCTGCGGCGCGGCAGCCGGCGGCGGCTGCTGAGCCTGCTGGGGCTGCTGCTGCGCTTCCTGCTCGGCCCAGCGTTGGTCCTGACGATGGCGGACGCGACCGCCGACCGCCGAAGCGGTTCCGGCGATCACCGCCGTGCGCGCCACCCCGCGTAGAAGTCCGGGCATGTTTCCTCCCTCAGCTCTCGGCCTCGACCGCGTCGAGCGCGTCGAGGACGTCTTGTACGGGGATCCGGCCGCTGGCCACCAGCTGCCCGCCAGAGCGGCGAACGGCGGTGGCAAAGGGTGCGGCCCAAGTGTTCTCGTAGACGAGCAGGGCGGCAGCGGTGCCGGGCTCCAGGGCACTGCCGGCTTCGGCGACGTCGTCCTCGCCGAGCAGGCCCGAGGAGGCGCCCTCGAAGACCGCCAGCTCGACGACCTCCCCGCCGACGTCGGCGATCTCGAGCGCGGCGACGTTGCCCGCCTCGTCCTTTTCGACGAAGGCGAGGTCGAGGATGCGGATCAGCCCGCGCTCGACGAGGTCGACCAGAAGCGGCGCCAGCTCCCCGTTGGGGCGGCGCCCCGACCACTCGACCAGGATGTAGTCGATCGGGCCCAGCTCAGGGCCCGGCTCTCCAGCAGTATTCATTCCTGACTCCATATTCCGTTTTCCCCGTGACGATCCTATCCGGGCAGGGGGACAGGCGTGAAATTTTGGTTTAAGACCTTTATCCGTCCGCGCCGGCGCCTTAGATTCGTCTGGGCGGCCCCCGCCGCCCCATTGGGAAACGGGCATCGCCCGCCACAAGGAGGGAAAGATGGAGGCTCACCAGGGCTCGAGGCCCCCGGCCGGAGGCCAACGCTCGACCTGGATCGCTTTCGCCGGCGTGATGATGGTCATCCTCGGCTGCCTGGACGTGATCTGGGGATTGGCCGCGATCGTCAACGACGAAGTGGTCGTGGTCGGCGGCCACGGCGCGCTGATCCTCGACCTCAGCACCTGGGGCTGGATCCAGCTGATCCTCGGAATCGTGGTCGGGCTGACCGGCCTCGGCCTGCTCGTCGGCAACGGGGCCGCCCGCGTCGCGGGCATCTTCCTGCTCGCGATCAACTGCGTCCTGCAGATCGTCTGGTTCCCCGCGGCGCCGCTGTGGGCATTCCTGATGATCGTCCTCGACGTCGTGATCATCTACCAGCTGACCGTCAACTGGTCCGAAGACTGAGGGACGACGGGCGGGCCCTCGGGCCCGCCCCGTCTCCCCCTCCCTCCGCGCGGGCGGTGCGAGGAGTCAGAGCCGGAACCTGAGCCCGGGCGGGTCGCAGGCGCTCGCCAGCCGCGCCAGGGTGAGGGCGCCGAGCATCAGGCCGAAGTCGCGCAGGGCGATGTCGTAATAGCCCGAGAAGGTGAGGAGGTCGATGATGATCCCCGCCAGCCAGGCAGCGACCACGTAGGCGCCGTAGCGCGGCTTGAAGGCGACGAGGAGGCCGGCGGCGATCTCGACGACGCCGACCAGGTGCATCGCGGTCGAGGCGCTGTCGGGGACGATGTCGTTGATCCACGACGTCAGGTGGCTCTCCCAGTCGACCATCAGGTTGAAGAACTTGTCGAGCCCGAAGAGGATCGGGGCGACGGTGAAGGCGACGCGCATGATCAGGTGCGCCTGGTAGGCGGGATCGCCCGTCAGCCGCGCGGCGAACGCCGGCTCGAACCTCGCTTCGCGCTGGTCGAGGGTCGCGGTGCTGGACATTGGAGACCTCCGTCTCGTCGGGTGTTTGTGCTCCTCTCTGCGACCGGCCCGGCGGCGGTCTTACCCCGGGTAAGAAGCGGGCGCCGCGGTCGCTAAGAATCCGTGGTCGCCGCGACGATGACGATGCCGACCGAGGCCGCCGCCGATGAGTCCGAGCCGTGGCTGCGGCGCCTGGGGGCGCCGGCTCGCGAGGGCGAGGCCGCGGTCGCCGAGCTGCACGCGCTGCTACTGAAGGCGGCGCGCTTCGAGCTCGGCCGGCGGCGCGGCTCGCTCTCCCACCTGCGCGGCGGCGACCACGACGACCTCGCCCAGCAGAGCGCCGACGACGCCCTGCTGGCGCTGCTCGGCAAGCTCGACGAGTTCCGCGGCGAGAGCCGGTTCACGACCTGGGCCTACAGGTTCGCCCTGCTCGAGGCCGAGGTGAAGGCGCGCCGGCGGGCCGTCACGGTGACCTCGGCCCTGCATGGGCAGATCCGCGACGACCCCCGGACCCGGCAGGAGTTCCTGGCGCTGACCGGGAAGAGCCCGGGCTGAGCGGCGCGGGGCGCGGCGGACACGCAAAAGCGACCGGGGGCCGCGCTCGTTGCCTGCCTCGCACGTAGCCTGCGCGCGTGAAGCTCGGTGGCGCTGCCTCTTGGGACCCGCTCCGGCCGTTTGGCTTTCGCGGTGGCGGGGGTCCCTCCCGGTCGCCTGGCGAACCTAGCCGAGCCGCGGCGCCCTTTCCAGCCTTGCTGCAAGCCGATTCCGCAATATCGGGGATGTCCAGAAAAGCCGACCTACGGCTCCTTTAGCGTCCAAGGCTCGAAAGTCCGCCTGGAGCGGAGCAGCTACGGGTTCGGAGGAAGAAATGGCAGTAGTAGGCAAGGACGAGTTGGTTCGCGACGTCGCCGAGAGGAGCGGGCTCGGCGTGGGTGACGCAAAGCGCGCGCTCGAGGCGACGCTGTCGGCGATCGAGGAGCAGATGGGCGAAGGCAACGAGGTCCGGCTGACCGGCTTCGGCAAGTTCTCCGTCTCCCAGCGCTCCGCTCGGATGGGGCGCAACCCCCGCACCGGCGAGTCGATGCAGATCGCGGCGAAAGCGGTGCCGAAGTTCAGCGCCGGGGCCGAGCTGAAGAAGGCCGTTCAGTAGCTCCCTCGGCCGTCGGGTGGTCCAGCTCCTCGACGAGCTCGACCACCCGACGGCCGATCTCCTCGCGGGTCCCCCGCACCACCTCCAGCGACTGGCCCTTCGGGTCGGGCAGCTCCCAGTCGAGGTAGCGCTTGCCCGGGATGTACGGGCACTCGTCGCCGCAGCCCATCGTCACCACGACATCGGCCCATTCGGCGTCGACCCGGCTGAGGCGCCGGGGCCGGCGAGCCGCGAGGTCGAAGCCCAGCTCGGCCATCGCCTCGACCACCTCGGGATGGACCCGGTCGGCCGGCGTCGTCCCGGCCGAGCGCGCCTCGTGGCGGCCGTCGGCGGCGCGGGTGAACAGAGCCTCGCTGATCTGCGAGCGGCCGGCGTTGTGGAAGCAGACGAAGAGGACGCGGGCCATCAGGCTCCCTCGACCTCCGAGCGCCCGGGGTGCTCGCCGCGGACCAGCTGGTAGGCGAAGGCCCCGAGCAGCGTCCCGGTGACGGGGGCGGCGAGGTAGATCCAGAGGTCGTGCAGCTGACCGGCGACGAGGGCGGGCCCGAGCGAGCGCGCCGGGTTCATCGAGGCGCCGGTGACCGGGCCGCCGAACAGCGCGTCGAGCCCGACCGTGGCTCCGATCGCGATCGCCGCGGCGGCGCCGACCGCGCGGGTGTCGGTGGCGACGGCCATGATCACGAACATCAGGAAGGCGCTCAGGACCGTCTCGTAGGCGAAGGCACTGCCGGCGCCGACACTCGGCAGCGTCGTTCCCAGCCCTGCGGGCTGGCTCGGCCAGATCACGGCCAGCAGGGCGGCGGCGGCAAGCGCGCCGAGCACTTGGGCGATCACGTAGGCGGCCGCCTCGGTGCGCGGGAAGTGACGGGTGGCGACGAACGCCAGCGTCACCGCCGGGTTCAGGTGGGCGCCGGAGAGGTGGCCGGTCGCGTAGATCATCGCCATGATCACCAGGCCGAAGACGAGCCCGATGCCGACGGTGCCGAGGCTCCCCGGATGCTCGGCATCGGTGACGATCGCCCCACAGCCGGCGAACACCAGGGCGAAGACCCCGATCCCCTCGGCGGCGGCACGACGGATCAGGTCTGGTCGCCGCCGCACGTTTCAGCAGCAGGCGACGGCCGGCGCAAAGACCTCGCGCACCGAGTCGAGGGCGCCGGGGACGAGGCTGAAATAGCTGCGCGTCCCGCGCCCCTCACGCTCGACCAGCCCGGCCTCGACCAGCTTCTTCAGGTGATGGCTGACGGTCCCCTGCGAGAGCCCGAGGAACGGCTCGAACTCACAAACGCAGACCGCCTCCCCATCCGCCCGCAGCAGCATGTTCACGATCCGCAGCCGGTGCCGATCGGCAAGCGCCTTCATCACCACCTCGAGCTCCCCCGCCTGCTCCTCGGGCAACGAGGAGCCAGCCAGCGGCGTACAGCAATCGATCACAGGCAACTCGGTCACGCCGCGACCGTACCTTATTCATCGATGAACGTCAATGAATGCCGCGCGCGCAGATCCCCCCGACCGCGACGGTCACCCGCGCAAGCAGCGCTCGATGCATGAGGCGTCAGTTCAAAAACGGCGTCGGCCGTACTTTTTCGCGCTCGGCGCGGATGAGATCAGCAGACTCGAAGCTACCTAGATCTTTGAGTGCGGCGCGGCCCCGGTCAAGTGCGGCATCCATCGCGACCCTATTAGGCCAGTCGGGCTGGCGCCGAAGCGCCCCCTGGAGGTATCCGTCATGCCTTACGCCCTCCTCCTCGTCGGCCCTACGGTCGATTCGCTTCGACAGCTGTCTCCGATTCGGACCCATCATCCTCCACGCGTGGAACTAATCGAGACAGCTTCGAGCCGAGGCCGACGGCGGAAGCTGTCGGGAAAGAGATCGCCAAGCGTTGGCTCATCCACTCGCGCGACCTCTGCCAAGTCCGCATCCGAGAAGCCGTGCTGCTCCCGGTGGACCCGCAGGACTTCCGGCCAAATGCTCGGCATCTCGACAGGGAGCGGATCCGGCTCGTAAGTCCGCCATTGCCGAGCAGAAAGTTGCTTGAAGAGGCTCGTATAGCGAGCGCGGCTAATCCTTCCTCTCTCATAAGCAGCCCGAATGATGGCTTGGATCGAGACCCCAAAGGTCTCTTTCAGACGGCGAGCGTCTGAGAGGGTGAGCGCGTCGAATGGAATGGCTCGATCGAACTCGCTTGACGGCATCAGCAAAGCCGAAGCAAACGTGAATGCTTGAAGCTCAGTCTCCGTCTCCTCAATTGCCGCCAGGCGCCGGTGGAGCACTGCGTGTCCAAGCTCGTGAGCCAAGCTAAGGCGGACCCGATCTCCGGCTTCCTCCCGGGTATTGATGAGAAACCAGAGACGTGCCTCGTCACCCTGCATTCCGATAAATGCAGCCGATGCGTCGACACTCCCAAAGTCGACCCTCAGCACGATGCCAGCAGCCGACTCGATCAGGGCGGTGACATTGTCTACACGCCCAATCGGCAGGCGCCAGTCACGGCGGAGAGCGTCGGCTGCAACACGAGGGTCGTCAGGGGCAAAGTCCCCGGGCTCTGGGAAAAACTGCGTGAGCTCAACGTTCACGCCAGCGTCAAGCAAACGTTGGGCGATAAGGACGGCAGTATTGAGCCTCGCGTGAATCGTGCTGAGGGTCCTGGCCGATCTGATGGCGCGTTTCCGAAATAGCGGTACCGCAGCGGGAGCCCCTGGCTCATGAAAGAACGGCGGGGGGAGTCGAAGCACATTGGAAAGAGACGCTATGTCGTCGGAACTAGCATTAGCCTGACCAGTCTCCATACGGCTCAAACGGACCTGCGACGGCCCACCCTTTCTCGCAACATCGGTTTGAGTGAGACCCCGCAGCTCCCGGCCGAGGCGAATCATGCGGAAGTTGGCCGGCCTCTCCATCGACCTCCCATCTTCAACGATTCGTGCTCTCGATGACAGGTCTCTAGTCCTGCTCATCCTCGGAAGCCGCGTCCTCGGAGTCCGCATCAGTCGTCAGGGCCGAACTGACCCGCGCCGGGCCAGCGACGGTTGACGTCGAGGGCGGACCGGCAACCACCGAACCCATATCAGCGCGAGCTATCTCGTCAATGAGAATGACGACCGGCTCCGAGAGCGTCGGATGGGTCGCGATGAACCGCACGACGCCCTCAGGGGGCACGGATATGTAGGCCTTTACTGCAGCAAAGGCGTCGATATTCGGCGCAAGCTGCGCTTGCTCGAGGACACCTTCGATCGCTTCCTGGATGTATTTCCCCTGACCGTCATCCTCGCTGTGCGGCTCCCGCTTGACCGTGCAGATCCCCATCGGGAAGCGGAAGGCGTACTTCCCTTGGTTGTGGTCGGCGTCGGTGCTCTCGAGAATGAACCCATCTGGGTAGCTCTCCTTTCGACGAACCAAGCCATCTGCGAGCACCATCCAACGTTTGGTTCCAGCAAGCCGCTGCAGGTGAGCGAGGCGTTTGACCTCGGGGTTCGCTGCAGCAATTACCTGCCGGCTGCTCGCGATCCGGGCCTCCTCGACCGCTTCTTCAATCAGCGGTACTATCGGCGCGAAAGCCACCTTCAACTTCTCTCTCGTCACCAGCACTTCCATGGGCACCTCCCAGGTGTGAAACTCGTCGTGTGAATATGCGGCCGAGTTATTCAGCAGGCTAGAGGCGGGAGCGGCGGCAAAAGGCGGCCCCCTGCGAGCCGATCGTGCGTCCAGGGGGACGACCACTGGCCACATGAATCAGACGATCTAAGGATCGGGTCGCTGCTGTTCAAACGTAAGGCGCCTACCGGAATCGAACCGGTGTAAACGGCTTTGCAGGCCGCTGCGTAGCCACTCCGCCAAGGCGCCAAGGCGCTGGGGTCCGGGCGTGGGATGCGGGGCATCCTCCCGGACCAGCGCGGGGACAGCTTAGAGCGTCGGGGGAGGGCCGGGAGGGGAGGTTTGACCGGGTGGTGAAGTCGAACAGGAAAAATGCAGGTAATCAGGCGCCGGGCGGGTACTTACGGGCTGGGGGTCTCGGCTCCCATTGTTAATCGCTAGGCGCGTCGTGCCAGTTCGGGCGGCGCGCCGCATGCGTTCTGGGGCGCTCTAGTCGGTGTCGGCTTCGTCGTAGGGGGTGACGGTGCCATAGTCCTCGACCGTGCCGCCGTCGCGCATCGAGGCCCCGTCGGGGTCCTCGCCGTACTGGCGCAGGGCGCGGCGCTGGCGCAGGTAGTCCCAGGCCTTGTCGAGCTGCACCTTCAGCTCCTGCATCCGCGCCTCCTCTTCGGAGTCGAGCCCGTCGGACTCGTGGCGGTGCAGCAACTCCTCCTCCTCTTGGACCAGCTGGTCGATGCGGTTGAGTACCTGTTGGTCGTCCATGGCGCCTAGAGTAGCCGGCGTGAAGGGCGGGGCTCTGAGCCGGGTGGCGCCGCTCTACCTGGTCGTCTTCATCGGCTTCCTCGGCTACAGCCTGATGATCACGGCCTTCACGCCGCTGATCCTGCGCGACGACGGCGGCATGCTGCCCGGCTCGAGCTCGCTGGCGACGCGGACGCTGGTGCTCGGCCTGGTCCTCGCCGTCTACCCGCTGGCGCAGTTCGTCGGCGCCCCGATCCTCGGTGCGCTTTCGGACCGTTTCGGGCGGCGCCCGGTCCTGCTCGCCTCGCTCAGCGCCAGCACCGCTCTCTACGGACTGCTGGCCCTGGCCCTGCATCTGCGGAGCCTGCCGCTGCTGATCGCAGCCTGCCTGCTGGCCGGCCTCTCGGAGGCGAACATCGCGATCGCCCAGAGCGCGATCGCCGACGTCAGCACCGCCGCCGACCGCGGCCGCCTCTTCGGCTACGTCTACCTCTGCTCGAGCCTCGCCTACGTGGTGGGCCCGCTCGGCGGCGGCAAGCTCGCCGACCCGGCCGTCGTCTCATGGTTCGGCTACCCCACCCCGTTCCTGGCGGTCGCGGCGCTGCTGGCGGTGACGCTGGCGTTCACTGCGACCCACTTCCGCGAGACCCACCGTCCCGACCCCGGGACGCCGCTCGGCATCGGACGCGCCTTCGCCAACGTCGGCGCCGCCTTCGCGCCGGGCCGGCTGCGACCGCTCTTCCTCGGCAACTTCGTCCTCTACCTGGCGATCTTCGGCTTCTTCCGCGTCTACCCGATGTACCTGGTCGACCACTTCGGGATGGGCGTCTCTCGCGAGTCGGAGCTGATCGCCTGGGTCGCGGTGCCGATCGTGATCGCCAACCTCGGCCTCGTCGCCTGGCTTTCGCGGCGGCTCGACCCGCGGCTACTGACCGTCCGCTTCGGCCTCGCGCTCGCCGTCTGCCTCGCGGCGGTCGTCGTCCCCCGTCCCGAAGAGGCGCTGTGGGCGACGCTCTTCGCCTGCTCGCTGGCCCTCGCCGTCTGCCTGCCCTCGATGGCGGCGATGATCTCCACCGCAGTCGGCGCCGCCGAGCAGGGCTCGGCGCTCGGCTCGAACCAGTCGCTGCAGGTCGGCGCCGAGGGCGTGTCCGGGCTCGCGGGCGGCGGCCTCGCCGCGATCTCGACCACGCTGCCGTTGCCGGCGATGGGGGCGCTGGCGCTGCTCGGCGCGGGGCTGCTCGCCCGCCCGCAGGCGCGCCGGGCGGTCGAAGCTAGGCGCTAGAGCCGGCCAGGGCCGGGCCGCTCTGCGCAGACTCGCTGGAGTTGATCGCCCGCTCGCGCGAGCGGCCGAAGCGCATCTGGTCATCGACCGGGCCGAAGCGCAGGGAGCGGAGGTCGAGCGGGTAGTTCTGGCGCAGCTTCCAGGGCTCCTTCGAGCCCTGCTTCGGCAGCTCGGCGATCGAGCGCAGGACGTAGCCGGAGTTGAAGTCGAGCAGCGGCTCCTCGCCCATCCCCGGGTCGCTGACCTCGGGGGCGCAGTGGTCGTAGTGGCCGGCTTCCATGTGGCCGAGCAGGCGACAGACGTATTCGGCGACGAGGTCGGCCTTCAGCGTCCAGGAGGCGTTGGTGTAGCCGATGGTGAAGGCGAAGTTGGGAACGCCGTTCAGCATCATTCCCTTGTAGGTGAAGCGGTGGGCGAGGTCGGCCTCCTCGCCATCGATCTCGAGCCTGGCGCCGCCGAGGAAGAGGAGGTTCAGCCCGGTCGCGGTGACGACCACGTCGGCATCGATCCGGCGCCCCGACTCGAGCTCGATCCCGCCCTCGTCGAAGGTCTTGATCTGGTCGGTGACGACCTCGGCGCTGCCGTTGGCGAGCGAGTCGAAGAGGTCGGAGTCGGGGACCAGGCAGACGCGCTGGTCCCAGGGGTTGTAGCGGGGGTTGAAATGGGTGTCGACGTCGAAGCCGGGCGGCAGCGCGCGGACCACGCCGCGGCGGATGATGCTGCGCATCAGCTTCGGGCGGCGGCGGCTGAGCCGGAAGAAGAAGCTCTGCAGGGCGACGTTCTTCCAGCGCACCACCGAGTAGGCGCGGCGCTCGCCGATCGCCGATCGCAGCCGGTTGGCGATCGCGTCTTCGCCCGGCACCGAGACGATGTAGGTGGGCGAGCGCTGCAGCATCGTCACCCGGGCGGCCTTCTCGGCGAGCGCCGGGACCAGGGTCACCGCGGTCGCCCCGGAGCCGATCACCACGACCCGCTTGCCGGCGTAGTCGGCGTCCTCGGGCCAGTGCTGGGGGTGGATCACCTCGCCCGCGAAGCTCTCGATGCCCGGGAACTCGGGCGTGAAGCCCTGGTCGTAGCGGTAGTAGCCGCTGCACATCCAGAGGTAGCCGCAGGTCAGCGTCTCCTGCTTGCCGGCGCCGCTCTCGAGCGTCACCGTCCAGAGGGCCTCCTCGCTCGACCAGGAGGCGGCGACGACGCGGCGGTCGAAGCGGATCTTCTCGTCGATCCCCGCCTCGCGCGCGGTTTCGCGGACGTAGCGGAGGATCGAGTCGCCGTCGGCGATCGCCTTCTGGTCGACCCAGGGCCGGAAGCGGTAGCCGAGCGTGTGCATGTCGGAGTCGGAGCGGATGCCCGGATAGCGGAAGAGATCCCAGGTGCCGCCGATCGCCTCGCGTGCCTCGACGATCGCCCAGCTGTCGCGGGGCCGCTGCCGCTGCAGGTGATGTGCGGCGCCGATGCCGGAGAGGCCGGCGCCGACGATCAGGACGTCGACGTGGTCAGTGGTACTCGCGAGTCTCATCGCACGCGGAAGGTTATACCCGCTTTTTTGACCCTTGTGAGAAGCATGTCACCCATCGCCGCCACCGTAGTCGCTTGTCCGGCGGTCTCCGGGAGGTCGTCGAAGGCGAGGCAGAGGGCCGACTCGGCCAGCATCTTCGAGGTTTCGCCGTAGCCCGGGTCGCCGCCGGAGACCTCGGTCACCACCCGCTCTCCCCCGCCTTCGCCGACGAAGGTGAGCTTGAACCAGCTGCGGGCGCGGGTCGCCTCGTCGGGCCCCTCGCCCGGGTCTTTCATCTTCAGCAGCAGCTTGCGCGTCGGCGGCAGGGGTGCGAGCGCAGCGACGGCGCCGACCCCGCCGGCGATCGCCCCGATCGAGGCCAGGTGCTTGGCGAGAAGGTGGTGTCCGTAGGTGAATTCGGGGCCGTAGCGCGGGACCGCGGCGGCCGAGCGACGGACCACCGAGCCGTCGATCGTCGGCAGCGGCACGGTCCAGCCGCCGAGCTCGCGGTCGTGGCGCAGGCGCGCCGGCGCGGCGTGGATCGAGCGGGCCGGGTCGCGCTGCTCGGCCCGCTTCCGCGCCTTGGCGGCGGCCATGGTCTGGCGGCCGCGGGCGAAGCCGTTGATCGCCGAGTGGTAGGTGCCGCCGGAGAA
>DASXOF010000197.1:0-10816 GCA_036494495.1 Solirubrobacterales bacterium
ATTCAAAAGTCTCGTGCTCCTTCTTCTTGCAACGGGGAGATTCGGGTCCCAGCGCGGGGGGCGAGCGCACGGAGGGGAATCTCCTCGGGCGGCGGTGTCACCGAGCCCGACGTGACAACGGTAGCAAACCCGACCTTTTTCCCTGCTAGAAAGCCATTTCATGCGGATTCGGGAGGCGAGCGAGGCCGATCTCGGCGAGGCGGAGCTGTCGCGGCTGGCGGTCACCTGAGCGGCGCGGCCCATAGCGCGACGACCGCGACCGGCTCGGGCGGCTCTGGGTTTTCAGCTTCGACCCGGCGGAGAGGCGCTAGGGTCGCGCCGTGATCATCGTCACCGCCAACGAGCTCGAGGGCTTCGAGGTCGAAGAGGTCTTCGGCGAGGTCTTCGGGCTGACCGTGCGCTCGCGCAACATCGGCTCGCAGATCGGCGCCGCCTTCAAGTCGCTGCGCGGCGGCGAGCTGAAGGGGATGACGAAGATGCTCGAAGAAGGCCGCGAGCACGCGACCGAACGGCTGGTCGAAGAGGCGGAGGAGAAGGGCGCCAACGCGATCCTCGCCTTCCGCTTCGACACCTCGGAGCTGGGCGAAACCTGGACCGAGATCTGCGCCTACGGCACCGCGGTGCGGGCGCGCAGGGCCTGAGCCGCGCCGTCGCGCCGACGGCGGGCGAGCGGAACGCCAGGCAGCAGCCCGGCGACCTCGGTCGGGCCGCCGCCTACACTCTTCACATGAGCCGGGAGCCGGCTGCCGAGCCGACCTACACCCTCTACCGCCGCGGCCTCGAGCTGCTCGAAGACGGCGATTTCGAGCACGCCACCGCGCCGCTGGCGGAGGCCGCGCGGCGGGCGCCGGAGAAGGCGTCGGTCCGCGAGGCGCTGGGCCGCGCCTACTACCGGGCCGGCCGCTTCGCCCAGGCCGCGCGCGAGTTCGAGGCGGTGGTCGAGGGTCACCACGTCGACGACTACGCCCATTTCTGCCTCGGCCGCGCGCTCAGCCACACCGGCGAGACGCGTCGGGCCCGGCACCACCTGGCGATGGCCTCGAACCTGCGGCCCGACCGCAGCGACTACCGCTACTACCGGCGCCTGCTGGAAACCGCGGGCTAGGAGGGTCTAGCGAAACTCCCGCGCCCCGCCTGGCGGCGGCGGACCGTCGCGGTGCGGAGTCCTGCGTCCTTGCCCCGCTTGGTCAGGAGTCGATTCCACGGCTAGGCGCGACCGGGACGCGCCAGGCCGAGCCGCGATCTCGGGGCCGCGGCCCCTCCCGGGCGCGGCGGCTCAGTAGCCGCGGACCAGCTTGCCGACGGTTTCGCCGGTGAAGTAGGGGCCGAAGGTGCGGCTCTTGTCGTTCAGCAGCAGGTAGGTGTTGATGCCGTTGATCTGGGTGCCGTCGCCGATCAGCCAGCCGCCGCCGCTCGCGCCCGGCGCCCAGCGGCACTCAACCGCCAGCGTCGGCGGGCCGGGGAAGGGGTAGGTCGAGGCGTCGTCGCCGACATAGGGGGATTCGCACCCCTCCATCCGGTTCTTCTTGCCGGGATAGCCGAAGGTCCTGAAGACCTGGTGGCGGGTCTGGTCGAGGGCGATGGTGGCGCCGCCGCCGACCGCGTCGGCGACGTTGACGCCTTCGGAGTTGGGATAGGTGAGGAAGGCGCCGACGTCGTAGTTGGGGTTGCCGGTCTTGATCCACTGCGGCAGCGCCCGGATCGATTGGCGCTGGGAGACGAAGGCGCCGAACGGGGCGACGCCGTCGCGGTAGGCGGGGACGAACTCGAGGAAGTTGGAGGCGACCGCCGGGCCTTCGCGCTGGGGGCCGCTGTTGACGCAGTGGCCGGCGGTGAGGACGAGCTGGCGGCTGGCGCTGTTGATCGCGGTCCCCGAGCAGTAGCCCTGCAGCTTGCCTTGTTTGACGAAGATCCGGCCCTCGACCGAGTAGGGAGCCACTTCCGGGGTGGCGACCGGGGCGTAGCTGGCCCTGGCGCCATCGTGCGCCCGGGCCTTGCCGGGGTGGAGGACGGGGGCGCCGCTGCCGTCGCCGGCGTAATCGAGCGGCACCGCCGCCGCCATCCGCTGCGGGGTCCAGAAGCGTTCGACCTTGGCGACCGCGGCCGCTTCGGAGAGCGAGCGGGGGCCGCTCAGCGCCGACGCCGCCGCGGCCGGACCGGCGCCGACGAGGGCGACGGTGAGCGCTGCGAGGAGGGACAGCAGGAGCGCGCGCGGTCGGAGGAGATTCGGCCAACGCATCGGCGGCTGAGGATAGGGAGTCAAGCTGAACGAAGGTTAAGTCGGGGTCAGCTGAGCAGGGGGATTACGCAGCGGTAGGGGTGGGCGTTCAGATGAGGGGCCGAATTGACCTCGCCGGATTTCGCAACGGTAACCACGGCGTACTGATCGTTGGACGAGACGACAGAAATGTCTCCCGACCACTCACCCTCGCCCGCCAGCTCCACGCCGGCCAGCCCGCCGAACGCCGCCAGCGCCAGCGCCGCGGGCAGCTCGCCGCCGCGGCTTGCGCACGCCGCTGCCGCCTGCGGAGCCGCCGCCGCCGGGTTCAGCTGCAGCTCCCAGCAGGCCCCGGCGAAGGTCCGCTGGGTCGGCCCGCAGGTGGCGACGTGGCCGTTCAGGTGCGTCGCTTCGGCCGCCGTGCTGGCGGCGAGGGCGGTGTTGGCGCTGCGGGCGGTGCCGGCCGAGTCGGCGTGGCTCGCCTCCGGCACCTTGCCGAGCGTCGCCGCGTCGACCTCGAGGCCGGTCAGCGACCCGGGCGCGATCCGGCCGCCGCCGATCGTCCCGGGCTGGATCCGGTTGCCCGGCACCGAGCCGCGCTTGATCCGGTTGCCGGGCAGCGAACCCGGCTTGATCGTGCGGCCGTCGATCCTCGCCGCCGCGTAGACGCTGCCGCCGAGCGCCACCATCAGAGCCAGGCAGGCGACCGCGAACGCCGGTCCCTGCCGTCGAATCCAGCTTCCCATCTCCCTCCCCTTCCTGGCCGAGATACAGAGGGCGAGCCTAGACCACGCCGGATAGACTCGCCGACGTAAGAAATACGGTCGGTGGTCAAGGGAAGCCCGGTGCGAATCCGGCGTGGTCCCGCCACTGTGACCGGGCCGAGGAGGACGCGGGCGCCCATTTCGCGGGCGCAAGCCACTGGGGAGGACACCGATTCCCCGGGAAGGCGCGGCTCTCCCTTTCCCGGAAGCCAGGAGACCTGTCCCCGGCCAGCCAAGACGACCCTCGAGGAAAGGGTGGCATCAATGCCAAGAAGCATCCGTAGTCGGGCCGTGGGCGCGTGCGCGCTGGCTCTCGTCCTCTCGTTCTCACTGGCCGCGACCGCGGTCGCCAAGGGCACGCAGGCTTCGCTGCGAGTCGTCGGCAAGGGCGGCAAGGTCCTGACCGAACAGTCGCTCAGCACCGGCACGACCAAGATCAAGACCAGCCCGAAGGCCACCTGCTTCGGCGCCGGCACCGGCGGCAGCGGCAAGTCGGTCACCGTCCAGGGTGCCACCGCGCTCGGGCTGCTGTCCCAGGCCTCGAAGAGCACCGCGGCGCTGCGGCCGCTGCTCGTCACCGACGCCTTCGACTTCGGCCTCGGCATCTGCGGGGTCGGCGGCAGCACCGTCCAGGGCAAGTCCTCCTGGTACCTGAAGGTCAACCACAAGGGCGCGCAGGTGAGCGGCGACGCGGTCAAGCTGCACGCCGGCGACGAAGTGCTGTGGGACCTGGCGCCGAGCTACCCGTATCCGAACGAGCTGGTGCTGGAAGTCCCGGACGTGACGACCTCGGGAACTCCGTTCACCGCCCACGTCTTCTCCTACGACGAAAAAGGCAAGCGCAAGCCGGTCGCGGGGGCGAAGGTGACGGGCGCCAGCGCGCCGAGCGCCGCCGACGGCAGCGTCACGGTGACGGTGATGGGCCCGACCCTGTTGCAGGCCACCCACGGCAAGGAAATCCCCTCGCCGACGGTCTGCGTCGCGGGTCAGTGCCCCGTCAAACAGGTGATCAGCTGACGTGAACCGGGTCCGCGGCACGGCGATCGCGGCGGCGCTCCTGGCGGCGCTGGCGATCGCCGGCTGCGGTCTCGGCCCCGGCGCCGACGTCGGCTCGGTCGACCTCGTGGTGACGAAGGAATTCGGCGCCGAGCCGGTGCTCGAAGACTCGGTCAAGGCGAACGAATCCGACACGGTGATGCGGGTGCTGGAAGGGAGCGCCGCGATCGAGACCCGCTACGGCGGCGGCTACGTCTCCTCGATCGAAGGCCTCGGCGAAACCTCGCGGGGCGGCGATCCCTACGACTGGTTCTTCTTCGTCGACGGCGTCGAGTCGCCGGTCGGCGCCGCCGAGTATCCGCTTAGGGGCGGCGAGCGGATCTGGTGGGACTTCCGTGACTGGCAGGAGACCAACCACGTGCCCGCCGTGGTGGGCTCCTGGCCGGCCCCGTTCCTCGCCGGCTACGAAGGCGAACGCCATCCGGTCGCGGTCGAATGCGAGGGCCGCGGGGTGGGGGACGCCTGCGAAGCGGTGGAAGCGGCGCTCGAAGGCGAAGGCGTGAAGCTGGCCAAGGGCGCGCCGGAAGGGGCGATCCGGGTGCTGGTCGGCGAGTGGGAAGCGGTGCGCGGCGACGCGGCGGCGGCGCAGCTCGAAGGCGGTCCGGCGCGCTCCGGCGTCTATGCCGAGTTCGAGCGGCACGACGGGGGGTACCGCCTGGTCGGGCTCGACGCCGACGGCGATGCGACGCAGCGCTTCGGCGCTGCCGCCGGCCTGGTGGCGGCGACGCGGCGGCTGGAAGAACCGCCGGTCTGGGTGGTGACCGGGGCGACGGCGGCGGGCGTGCAGGCCGCCGCGGGCCTGCTCGACGGCGGCGATCTGCGCGACCATTACGCGGTGGCGAGCGAGGGCGGTGAAGTCACGCCGCTGCCGGTCCGATGAGGTCTCCCTTCGCCTACACGCCGAGGAACCGGCCGCTGCAGGCGGCCTCGCCCGGCGCCGCCGTCGCTTACCTCGGGGCGCTCCTGGTCGTCGCCTTCCTCTACTCGAATCCGCTTGTGCTGGTGGCGGCGGGCGCGGCGGCGGCGGTCGCCGGCCGGTTGGCGGGAGCGCGCGGCGCGGTGCGGGCGGCGCTCTGGATGGGGCTGACGCTGGCGCTCCTGATCGTCCTCGTCAACGCGCTGGTCGTCGACCGCGGCGAGACGGTGCTGATGCGGCTCGGCGACTGGCCCTGGCTGGGCCGGGTCGACATCACCCTGGAGTCGCTGGTGGCCGGGGCGGTGATCGGGCTGCGGGCGCTGGTCGCGATCCTCGTCTTCGCCGTCTACTCGGCCTGCGTCGATCCCGACCGGGTGCTGCGGGCGCTGCGGCCGCTCGCCGGCCGCTCGGCCCTGACCGCGACCCTGGTCTCGCGCCTGGTGCCGGTGGCGGCGGCCGACGCGGCTCGACTGCGCGATGCGGCGGCGCTGCGCGGCCCGGGGGCGGCGGCGGTCGGGCGGGCGGCGCTGGCGCGGCGGCTGCTCGCCGGCTCGCTCGACCGTTCGGTCGACGTCGCCGCGACGCTCGAGCTGCGCGGCTACAGCCTCGAAGCGCCGCGGGCGCGGCGGCAGCGGCGGCGCTCCCGCTATGACCGGCGCTTCCACCTGGTGGGCGCGGTGGTGCTGGCGGCGGCGATCGCCGGCAAGGTCGCCGGCGCCGACGAGCTCCACACCTACCCGACGGTCGAGGTCGGGCTTTCGGCGGCGACCCTGGCGGTAAGCGCGGTGGTCGCGGCGAGCGGCCTGGCGCCGCTGCGGCGGCGCTCGCGGCGCCGGGCCCGGGCGGCGGCTCGGCCCGGGCGGTCGGTGCCGACGCTGGAGGCGGGCGGTGTCTGAGCTGGCGATCCGCCGCGGGGCGCCGCCGGCGCTGGCGATCGAAGGGCTCGGCTACGCCTATCCCCACGCCGAGCGCCCGGCGCTGCAGGAGGTGTCGCTGACCGTGGCGCCCGGGGAGTTCACGCTGCTCGCCGGCCGCTCGGCCTCGGGCAAGTCGACCTTGCTGAAAGCGGCCTGCGGCCTCGTGCCCCACTTCCATGGCGGCGAGGTCGAGGGGTCGGTGGCGGTCGCCGGACTCGACGCGCTCGCCGCCGGCCCCGGCGAGCTGGCGGCGGCGGTCGGCTACGTCGCCCAGGACCCGGAGACGCAGGTGGTCTCGACCACGGTCGCGTCCGAGCTAGAGCTGCCGCTGGAGATGCGCGGCGACGCCCCCGCCGACCGCGCCCGCGCGGTCGAGGAGGTGGCGCTGGCGCTGGCGATCCCGCACCTGCTCGAGCGCGCGGTGGACACCCTCTCCGGGGGCGAGCTGCAGCGGGTGGCGCTGGCGGCGGCGCTGGTGACGCGGCCACGGCTGGTGCTGCTCGACGAGCCGACCTCGCAGCTCGACCCGGTCGCCGGCGACGAGCTGATCTGGCTGCTGCGACGGCTGAACGAGGAGTGGGGGGTGGCGGTGCTGCTGGCCGAACACCGGCTCGAGCGTTGCCTGGCGGCGGCCGACCGGGTGGTGGCGATGGCGGACGGGCGGATCGGCTTCGACGGCGCGCCGGCCGAGTTCCTCGGCTGGGCCCAGGGCGTCGACCCGGCGCTCGAGACTCCCGCCGCTCGCCTCTTCTCGCTGGCCGGCTTGGAGCCGCTGCCGGTCGGCGTGCGGGCCGCGCGGCGGGCGCTCGATTCGGCCGGAGCGCAACCGCCGATCGAGACTGGCGCGAAAGTCGCCTATGGGGCGACCAACGCGCCACCACCCCCGAGTGGCGCAAACGTTCGGGATGGCCGAGCAAACGCGCCAATCACCCCTGTCCCCCACCCGGGGAAGGTGCGGGGGCCGCGATCTCGCCCCCCCGACCCCACGATCTTCTCGGCAAATGCGCTCTGGGTCGAGCGTGAGCGGGGGGATGAAACGGTCGACGTGCTGCGCGGCATCGACCTCACCATTCGCCGCGGCGAGCGGGTGGCGCTGATGGGCCGCAACGGTGCCGGCAAGAGCACGCTCTTCCGCGCCGCCGCCGGCCTCCTCGAGCCGGTCGCCGGCAAGGTCGAGGCCCCGGCTGGCATCGCGCTCCTCACCCAGAACCCCGGCGACTACCTGGTCCGCGAGCGGGTCGCCGACGAGCTCCCGGGCCCCGCCGGCGCCGCGGCGCTTGCAGCGGTCGGCCTGGAGCACGCCGCCGACGCCGACCCGCGTGACCTCTCCGGCGGCGAGCGGCAGCGGCTGGCGCTGGCGATCGCGCTGGCCGGGCGGATGGAGGGGGACCAGCTGCCCGGCCTGGTCGCCCTCGACGAGCCGACCCGCGGCATGGACCGCGGTCGCAAAGACGACCTGGTCGGGCTGATCTGCCGCCTCGTCGGCGGCGGTGCCGGAGTCGTCGTCGCCACCCACGACGTCGAGTTCGCCGCCGCCTTCGCCAGCCGCGTCGTCCTCCTCGGCGACGGGGTCGTGATCGCCGACGGTGCCGCCGCCGACGTCCTCTCCGGCGGCTGGTACTTCGCCACCGAGGTCGCCCGCGTCCTCGACCTGCCCGGCATCGTCACCCCCGAGCAGGGCGCCGCGGCGCTCCTCAGCCCGGAAGCGGACCGGTGAGCTGGGAGCTGGCCAGCTTCCTGATCATCGCCGGCGTGATCATCGGCGGCTTCGCCTGGTACGAGCGCTCGCGACCGCCCTCGCAGGTCGTCGCACTTGTCGCCGCGCTGGCGGCGCTGGCGATCGCCGGCCGGATCGCCTTCGCCGCCTTCCCCAACGTCAAGCCGACCACCGACATCATCATCTTCGCCGGCTTCGCCCTCGGCGGCGCCCCCGGCTTCGCGGTCGGCGCCCTCACCGCCCTGGTCTCCAACTTCTGGTTCGGCCAGTGGCCGTGGACGCCGTGGCAGATGGCCGCCTGGGGTCTCTGCGGCGTCCTCGGCGCCGCGCTCGCGCTGGGCGTCCGCCGGCCGAACCGCTGGCTGCTCGCCGCCGTCTGCGGTTTCGCCGGCGTCGCCTACGGGGCTCTGCTGAACTTCTCGCTGATGGCGACCTACGGAGGGGAACTGTCGCTGGCGCGCTTCGGCGTGCTCGAGGGGCGGGCGATCCCCTTCGACGCTGCCCACGCCGCGGCGAACGTCGTCTTCGCCCTGGTTGCCGGCCCGGCGATGCTGCGGATGCTGATCCGCTTCCGCGAGCGCTTCGAATGGTCGCGCCGCGGCGGGGCGCAGGGCACGCCGGGCGACGACGGCACCGCCGCCCCCGGCCGCCACGGCCTCGCCCCGGGGATGCGCGGCGGCGCCGCGGCGGCCTCGATCGCGCTGATTGCGCTCGCCGCCCTCGTGCCGGCGCCGGCTCATGCCTCGACCTCGGGCGCGGTCGAGTGGCTCGAAGGCGCCCAGAACAGCGACGGGGGCTGGGGGACCTCGCCCGGCGATGAGTCCGGCACCGCGACCACCGACTGGACGATGCTGGGGCTCGAGGCGGCCGGCCGCAGCCCGCTCGACGTGGCCACCGCCGGCAAGACGCCAGTCGACTACCTGGGCGCCCAGGTCGACAGCCTCAAGAGCCCGGGGTCGCTGGCGCGGACGATCCTGGCGCTGAGCGGGGCGGGGGTCGACCCGCGCCACTTCGCCGGCAGGAACCTGGTCGCCGCGCTGAGCGAAAAGCGCCGCGACAACGGCTCCTTCGAAGGCTGGCCCGGCTCGACCGCGTTCGCGATCATCGCCCTCCGCGCCGCCGGTGCCTCGGGAGCCGCCGAACCGGCCGCGGCCTGGCTGCGCAAGGTCCAGAACGACGACGGCGGCTGGGGCGACACGCCTGGCTCGCCCAGCACCAGCGACGGCACGGGTGCTGCGATGATGGCGCTCGCCGGCTCGAAGGCGGCCCAGCACGGACTCGCCTATCTGCGGCTCGTCCAGCGCAGCAGCGGCGGCTTCCCGCTCGGCGAAGGCTTCCCGGTCAACACGCAGTCGACCGCCTGGGCGGTGCAGGGGATCGTCGCCGCCGGTGGCCGCCCGTCTTCCTTCGAGCCCGGCGGTAAGACGCCGTTCGACTACCTCGCCGCCAACCAGGAGGCCGACGGCCACTACCGCTACGCGACCCCGGGCGGCGGCACCTCCTCGCTGGTCGCCAATCAGTCGCCGATCTGGACCACCGGGCAGGTGCTCGGGGCGGTGACCGAAACGCCGTTCCCGATCGCTGCCGTGGCGCGGGTCAAGCAGCCGCAGCCGGCGGCGCCGCCCAGCTCGGCCCCGCCCGGCTCGGCCCCGTCGACCAGCGCCAGTGGCGCGCCGCCCGCCAGCGTCGCTCCCGAAGGCGCGACGGAACTGCCCGGTGTCTCGCCTCAGGGCGCGAACGGCGGCAACGCAGGCGGAACCGGTGAGGCGGTCGGGCCGGGCCAGGCCGCCCCGGCTCCGTCGGGGTTGGCGCCCGACGAAACCGCCGAAGGCACCGGCGGCCTCGGCGCGGCGCCGGCCGAATCCCCAGCCCCCCCGAGCGACGAACCACCCCGCACCACCGAGCCCGAACAAGCCGCCGGCAATAACGATGGCTCCAGCGGCGTTGCAATCGCAATCCTCTCCGGCCTCCTGGCCGGCTGCGTCCTCTTCGGCCTCGGCTGGGCCGCCCGCCGCGGCTGGACCCGCTGGCGCTCCGCCCACTGACCCGATCCCCCGCGAACCGCTGCGAGGGCTCGAACCGCCGCGAGTTCCGCAGTCCCACACAAGCGTGGTTGTCTTTCGTAACGCCTGTGGTTACGAAAGACAACCACGCGCTGTCGTTCTGGACAAAGGACAACCACACTCCCGGCCTGACCTCGGTTCGCGACACTGTGGGCATGGACGTCGAGACCGCGATCCGAACTCGCCGCACCCACAAGGCCTTCACCGAGGAGCCGTTGGGGCGGGGGGAGCTGGAGGAGCTGCTCGAGCTCGCCGGCTGGGCGCCGAACCACAACCTCACCGTCCCCTGGCGCTTTCGGGTCGTCGGCTCCGGCACGCTGGCGCGGCTGAAGCAGGCTGCCGGCCCCGAGGGCGCCGCCAAGCTCGACCGCTGCCCGACCCTGGTCGCCGTCTCCTGCCGCCTCGACGGCGACCCGGTCCAGGACGAGGAGGACCTGCACGCGACCGCCGTGGCCTCCTACATCGTCCTGCTCGCCGCCCACGCCCGCGGCCTCGCCGGCTACTGGCGCACCCCCGGCCTGCTGCGGGCCGACGAGGGCCGCGCCGCGCTCGGCATGCCGCCGGAGGAGCGCGCGGTCGGCCTCCTGCACCTCGGCCACCCGCGCCAGGAGCGCCCGATCCCCGCGCGTCCCGCCGCCGCGACCGTCACCTTCCTGGATTAGTGATGAGCCGATGCTGACCCGAGCCCGCGCCATCGAGGAGATCGCCGGTCAGCGCTTCGAGGTGCTCGTCGTCGGCGGCGGGATCACTGGCGCCGGCGTCGCCCTGGACGCCGCCTCGCGCGGCTACTCGGTCGCCCTGCTGGAGCGCGGCGACTACGCGGTCGGCACCTCGAGCCGTTCCTCGAAGATGGTCCACGGCGGCCTCCGCTACCTGCAGAACTTCGACCTCGGCCTGGTCCGCGAGGCGCTGCTCGAGCGTCAGCTGATGGTCCAGCTGGCGCCGCACCTCGTCTATCCGACGCCGTTCCTGGTCCCTGCGGTCGGTGAGGAGCGTCGCGATCGTCGCATCGGCATCGGCCTGAACATGTACGACGTGATGGCGACCTCGCGGATCGGGCGCGGCCGCAGCCAGCGCAACGAGTACGGCACCGATGCCGAGTACTGGGCTCCTGACCGCCATCGGACGATCACGGGGGAGGAGGCGACGGAGCTGATCCCGGCCC
>DASXOF010000198.1:0-6026 GCA_036494495.1 Solirubrobacterales bacterium
CGACGCCGGAGACCGCTTCGGTACCGAAATCCCGCAGGACCAGGTGCCGCTCGACCCCCGGCTCGACGCAGGCCCAGGGCTCCTCGGCGCGCAGGCCGCTCGCCTCCGCCCGCAGGCCCCAGACGAAGCGCTGCGAGCGAACGCTGAGCACGACGTCGCCGGCCTCGGCCGCGGCGCTCGCCTCGAGGCCGAGCCGAGCGGCCGATTCGGCGCCGGCGGGGCGGCCGGCGGGAAAGTGCACCGCCTGCGCCAGCGGCGCCGGATCTGGGCCCTCGACCTCGATCCGGTCGAGGCTGACGACCACCACGTCCTGGGCCGGAGGCCCGAAGCGGTAGGCCCAGGAGAGGTCGGCGAAGCGCCCCAGCAGCGCCTCGGCGTCGCGGCTGAGGCCGCCGTGCGGCGGCAGCTCCACCTCCTCGGCGGCGGTTCCGACCCGCTGCTCGAAATCGCGGTAGAGGGCGAGGCGGAGGCGCGCCCGCAGCGGCTCGGGCCCGTCGTTGGCGGCGTGGATCGCGAGCCCGCCGAGCCCCTCGTCGGTGATCCAGACCGCGGTCGGCGCCAGCGCGCTGCGCAGCCGCGCCAGCGCCAGCTTCGGCGTGCCCGCCGAGTCGACCAGGCCCCAACCGGCGCCGGGGACGAGGTCGCGCAGCCAGAGGACGAGGCCGCCGCCGCAGCCCGAGCCCGCGCGCCGCCACTCGCCGAAGACCGCCGCCATCGCCTCGCCGGAGACGGCGCGCGAGAGCTCCAGGTAGCGCTCGTGGTCGCAGCGGCGGAGCTCGCCGGCCTCGACCCCGAACAGCTCGCGGAGGTAGTGGTCGCGGACGTCGTCGAAGTCCCAGCCGGTGCCGGCGTCGCGCGGCACCCCCGCCTTCCAGCGCGGGTGGTGGACGACGACGTGGGCCGGCGCCTCCGGCAGGATCGCCTCGACCCCGCTCGGCTCCGGCACGTTGGCGAAGGCCAGGCACTCGCCGGCGAACCTGACCCCGGCCAGGCGGGCGTCGGCGAGCGGCCGGCGGTAGCCGCCGACGCCGTAGTAGTTGGCGATCCCGCGGTCGGGCCGGAACGGCAGCTCTCCCCGCTCTCCACCGCAGGGCGAGGAGGGGACGTAGATCGCGTCCTCGGCCAGCTCGGCGACGAGCCCCGGCAGCAGCTCGCCGAACAGCTCGCCGCGACCGAGCGCCGGATCGAGACCGAGCATCGCCACCTGCTGCTCGACCTCGCTGTTGCCGCAGAGGACGGCGAGGCTGGGACGGCCGGCGAGCGCCGCCAGCTGCTCCCGCGCCTCGGCCTCGACCGTCGCCCGGAAGCCCTCGTCGGCAACCGGGTAGTCGAAGTTGGCGAAGGCGAAGTCCTGCCAGACGAGGATCCCGAGCTCGTCGCAGAGGTCGTGGAAGGCCGCCGGCTCGTAGGCGGCGGTGCCGGGGATCCGGACCATGTTCATGCCGGCGTCGCGGACCTGCTCGAGCGCCTCGCGCAGGTGCGCTGCCGAGGGCGCCAGCCCAACCGGGTCGAGCGGCGTCCAGACGGCGCCGCGGGCGAAGATGGAGACCTCGTTCACCTGCAGGTCGATGCCGTCGGCCAGCGGGTCGTGGGCCGGGTCCGGGCCCGGCGCCAGCGAGCGGAAGCCGACCCGGCCGGCGTCGATCCCGAGCTCCCAGTCGGCGCCGGCGACGCGCACGGTCACCTCGTGCAGGGCGGGGTCGCCGTGGGTATGGGGCCACCAGCGGGCGACCTCGGCGATCCGGATCTCCCCCTCCAGCTCCGCCACCCCGTCGCCGCCGGCGGAGATCCGCAGCGAGCCCTCGGCTTCGCCGGCGCCGGAGACGACGACGTCGGCGGCGCTGGGCAGCCCCCCGCCGAGCAGCCGCAGCCGCGCCCGCACCGTCAGCTCGCCATCGGCGCCGTCGATCCGCGGCCGCAGCTCGAGCCGCTCGACCGCGAAGGCCCGCCGCCGCTCGATCCAGACCGGCCGCCAGGGACCGACCGCGGCCGGCCCGGGCGCGAAGCCGGGGCAGCGGCCGAGCAGCATCGTGCGGAAGAAGCGCAGGCCGTTGTCGGCGAGCGCGGTGCGCCAGCGGGCCCGCGGCTTGCGCCGGACGCGCAGCTGCGGCCCGAGCGCCCGGCAGCGGATCGCCAGCTCGTTGCCCCCCTCGCGCAGCCGCGCCCCGACATCGAGCCCGTCGCTCGCGAACATCGAGTCGCCGGCGTGGATCAGCTCGCCGTCGAGGAAGACCTCGTGCACGGTCGCGACCCCGCCGAGGCAGAGCACGACCTCCTCCCCATCGGCCGCCGGCGCGGCCTCGAAGCGGACGCGGAACCACCAGTCCTCGGCGTCGAAGTCGTGCTCGTCGCCCGGCCGCCAGCGCCCGGCGTCGCGCAGCGCCGCCGCCGCCGTCCCCGGCACGCCGGCCGGCAGCCACTCGAGGCCGGCGGCGTCGGCCTCGGCCGGCGTCGCGCAGGCGTCGGGCTCGCAGCGAGCCGCCTCCCAGCCCTGGTCGAGCTGCTGGCGGTCGTGACCGTCGACGCGGACCCGGGCCGGCGCCAGAGCGGGCGCCGCGCCCTCAGGCGAGAGCATTGTCGAGGCGCGCGAACGCCTCGTCCCAGGCCTCGGCCAGCGCCACGATCCGCTCCTCGGGATCGAACTCCCGGCGCCGCGCCAGTTTGAAGGAGAGCGTCTTGCAGCCGTCGACGATCGCCCGCATCGCGATCGCCGCCCGGCCGCCGGCGTCCCCGAGGACCCACTCGACGTGGTCGGCGCCGGCCTCGAAGGCCGAGCCGACCATCCGCACGGTGGCGAAGGCGTAGTCGTGGTAGCGCTGCGCGTCTCCCGCCAGCAGCTCCGGCAGCGCCCGCTGCAGCTGCGCGCCGAAGCGGAGGAAGGGGTTGTCGCCGGGACGGCGAGCCGCTTGCGCCGCCAGCATCTGGAAGGCGGCGGCGCGCAGCTCCTCGCCCTGCAGCCGCGGCCCGGCGTCGAGCCGCGCCAGCTCGGTGTAGGGCGGCAGCACGTCGCCCGGCAGCTCGAGCCCGATCCGGAAGATGCCGCGGTAGTCCTCGCCGCAGAGCTCGTGGTAGCCGGCGCCGTGGAAGTAGCGCAGCCGCTCGCCGGCGGCGTCGATCGACTCGGCCACCACCGAGCTCTTGACGTGCTCTTTGCGGTAGCTGGTCGCCGCCGTGTCCGGCATGTAGAAGGAGTCGAGCTCGACGATCAGGGTGCGGCCGAGGCCGATCTGCTCGGCGATCTGCTCGGGCAGCGGCCGGTAGGGCTGCATCTCGTGGACGTCGATCCCGTAGAGCCGTTCGACGTCCTCGGGGCGCGGCTTGAAGAAGGTCCACTGGTCGCCCTCGAAGTCGACCGGCAGGACGCAGCCCATCATCGCCAGCGGCTCGTCGCCGCGGGCGTGGACGAACTCGATCAGGATGTCGGTGTAGCAGTTGGTTTCGAGGTAGGTGCGATCGGAGCCGTGCAGCATGTGCGGCACATACGTCGCCGGGTCGAGGCCCAGCAGGCTGGCGCTGCCGGTCTCGGTCGGGGTCACAGCCCCAGCTCCTGCTTCACCTCGCTCGACCAGGCGTCGGGATCGAGGCCGTGGGTGCGCAGCAGCGCCAGCGTGATCCGCTCCAGGCCGAAGCCGAGGCAGGCGGTGTGGGCGGTCGGGTCCGCGGCGTCCATCTCGATCCCGTAGGTCGAGGAGAAGTGGTCCTGGTGGTAGTTGAAGGAGGCAACCGCGGTCGGCTCGGGGCCGGCGATCTGGACCAGCACCTCGAACTTCAGCGCCTGCGCTTTCTGGCTGCGGGCGAGGAGCCGGCCGCTGCGGCCGAAGAAGGGGTCGCTGGCGACGTCGAAGGAAGCATCGAGGCCGACCGAGCGCAGGAGGCCGACCGAGCGGTCGCGCCAGTCATCGCGCCACTCGGCGACGGTCTCCGGCTCGCCGATGCGGACGATCTCGCGCTGGTGGAACATCTGCAGCCGCGCCGGGTCCCCCGAGGGCTCGTGGCGGAAGACGTAGGAGCCGCCGGCGTCGACCATCAGGCCGCCGGGGGCGAGCTTGCCGCGCGCCGCGATCGCCGGGTAGACCGGGTAGCAGGCGGCCGGGGTGAGGCAGAGGTCGGTCTGGGCCTGGTACTCGCTCCAGTCCTCGTGCCGCTCGGCCCTGGCCTCCTGCTCGGCGGCCTGCTCCTCGTCGCCCGCGAAGGCGAAGATCGCGCCGGCCAGGTGCGGGAAGGACTTC
This sequence comes from Solirubrobacterales bacterium, assembly GCA_036494495.1. Classification (GTDB taxonomy): domain Bacteria; phylum Actinomycetota; class Thermoleophilia; order Solirubrobacterales; family 70-9; genus VAYN01. The sequence goes on from DASXOF010000198.1 coordinate 4,230, forward strand.
AGGTAGCCGATCTCCTCGATCTGGCGCCTCGGCAGCACCGGCGGGAAGGCCAGCCGCTCGGGCTCGTCGACCGCCGCGACGGCGGTCACCCGGGCGTCGAAGGCGCTCCGCACCCGCTCGAACTGGGCGCCGCGGCCGTAGACGCCGGGGATGCCGCTGTCGATCAAGAGGCCGGCCGCGAGCAGCTCCTGCAGAAAAGCGGTCTGCTCCGGGTCCCCGGGGCGGAACTCGGCCATGGCGCTTAGACCTCCTTGGCTATGAGAAGCAGGCTGGCGTCGGTCTTGTGAATGCGCTCGTTGGCGACCATCAGGCAGGCCGACATCGAGTCGCGCAGGTGGCGACCGACGCTGAACGGGGTGTCGTTCTTGTAGGCGACGATGCCGCCCACCGCCATCGCCCCCTGGCAGACCTTGGGGGCCTGTTCGGAGGCGGCGATCTTGAGGTTGTTGAAGCGCAGGATCGTCGCCATCTCGGAGAGCTTGGCGCGGTCGGAGCCGATCAGCTTGCAGTACTCCTCGAGCGCCAGCGAGACCTCGGCGCGGAGCAGCGAGAGTTCGCTCATCAGCTCCGAGAGGCGGATCGCGGCCGGCAGCGGCTCGCCCGGCTTGCGCTTGGCGGCGGCGCGGACAAAGGCGCGGGCGCGGTCGAAGGCGTCGGTCGCGATCCCCAGCCAGACGTGCGACCAGAGGACGTGCGAGAGCGGCGTCATCGACTCGTTGGAGATCTGCGAGAAGGGCGTCGAGAGGATCTGCTCGGTCGGGAAGCTGGCGCGGGCGACGAAGCCGGGCGAGCAGGTGCCGCGCATCCCCATGGGATCCCAGCTGCCCTGCGGCTCCATCTCCATCTGCTCGCGCTTGGTCAGCACCAGCACCTGGTCGTTGCCCTCGGCGTCGGGGGCGCGCCGGACGGTGGTCAGGAAGGCGTCGGCGTGGTCGCCGTAGGAGACGGTCGGCGCCTGCTTCTCGAAGCTGACGATGCCGTCGGCCGGCTCGGAGACCGCGGCGACGGACTTGCCCATGTCGCCGCCGGTGCCGACCTCGGAGGTGATCGAGGCGACCAGCCGCTGCTCGGCCGCCACCTCGCGCAGGTAGTCCTCGAACCAGGGCGAGCCGTCGAGGTGGTTGACCATGCAGCCGATCTGGATCTGGTGCATCGCCAGGACCATCGCGCTGGCGCCGCAGCTGCGGCCGAGCTCGAAGCAGGCCGTCGCCGCGGCCTCGAAGGAGGCGCCGCCGCCGCCGAGCTCGGTCGGGACCAGCGAGGAGAGCATCTGCGCCTCGCGCATCGCCTCCACCGACTCGCGCGGGAAGCGGGCGTTGCGGTCGACGTCGTCGGCGTTCGGCGCCGCGACCTCGGCCGCGATCCGCCGCGCCGCGTCGACCAGGGCCTGGTCGGCGTCGGTTGCCACGACGCTCACGCCGGCACCCCGACTTCGCCGAGCGCGCCGGCGATCGAGTTGACGCTCTCGAAGACGCTGCGCTTCAACATCGAGTCGAGGAATTCGACGTCGAAGGTGTCCTCCAGCGCGATCATCACGTTGACGCTCGCGTGGGAGGTCATTCCGGCCTGGTAGAGGTCGGCTTCGTCGCCGATCGTGTCGACGTCGACGGACAGGTGTGCATGCTCTCTTATGACTTGTCGGATCTGGTCCTTCATCTGCGTCTTTCTCGGCGGCGTGGGGGGGTTGACTTTAGCCTTGGCCTCGGCTGGGCGAAGCCGCCCGGTGGGTTTGCGGGGGAGGGTCGTCGGGGTGTCCTCTGAAAACGCTCCGCCTTCGGCTCCGCTGGAGTGTTTTCA
>DASXOF010000199.1:0-18198 GCA_036494495.1 Solirubrobacterales bacterium
CTCCGCTATCGCTCCGCTTGAGTGTTTTGGGAGGAACACCCAGACCCCCTCATGACAGAACACCTCGGGACCAAGCCCCGGCCCATGTACCGGCAGCTCCAACCAAAGGGGTGGCGCACCCGACGCTTTTGCCGAAGCTTCCGGTACTCGGGTGCACTCCGAAGCCTCGCAAAGCTTCCTGGTACTCAGCGCGGCCCGAAGCTTCCAACACCGGGCGGGGCCCGAGCGTCAGGCGGAGCTGTGTCGAGGAGGGGTGTCGGGGTCCCCTCTGAAAACACTCAAGCGGAGCCGAAGGCGGAGCGTTTTCAGAGGGGACCCCGGCGACCCTCCCAACCCAACCCCTACTCGTCGTCAGGCGTCCAGAGCGACCCGGCCGCCTGCCGCTCCTTCTCAGGCGTCCAAATCTTCTCTTTCGCCTCAGCCTCAGCCTCGGCTTTCTCCTGCCGCTCTTCCGCTTCCTCCAGCGGAATCGCCACCGCCGCCTCGGCAATCAGATCGATCGCCTTGCGCGCCTTGATGTCCTCTTCGATCATCGCGTCGCGCCCGTTCGCCCGCAGCCGCTCCAGCAGCTTCTCCGGCGTCGTCCGTTCGTGTTCGGCGGAGTGCTCGAGGGCCTCGACCAGCTCCTCGTCGCTGACCTCGATCGCCTCGGCCTCGGCGATCGCGGTGACGACCGCCTCGCGCTGCAGCTCCCGCCCCGCGTCGGGCTTCGATTCCTCGATCAGCTCCTCGCGCGTTTTGCCCTGCATCTGCAGGAACTGGTTGGGGTCCATGCCGCGCTGGGCGAGCTGGCGTTCCATCCGCTCCCAGCGTTCCGTCGCCCGCGCGGTGACGAGGTCGTCGGGAACCTCGACCGTGGCCGCGTCGACCGCGGCGTCGACGGCGGCGATGCGGAAGTCTTCCTCGGCCCGCGAGCCGAGCGCGGTGCCGACCTTCTCGCGGATGTCGGCGCGCAGCTCCTCCAGGGTCTCGAACTCCGAGGCGTCGGAGGCGAACTCGTCGTCGAGCTCGGGGAGGATTTTCTCCCGCACCTCTTTGACCTGGACCAAGAACACCGCGTCTTCCCCGGCCAGGTCCTCGTTCGGGTAGTCCTCGGGGAAGGTCACCTCGACCTTCGCCTCCTTGCCGGGCTCGGCGCCGACCAGCTGCTCCTCGAAGCCCGGGATCAGGTTCCCGGAGCCGAGCTCGAGCAGGTAGTCCTCGGCCTTGCCGCCCTGGAAGGCGCGGTCGTCGACCATGCCCTCGAAGTCGATCAGCAGCGCGTCGCCCTCTTTCGCCGCCCGCTCGACCGGCTCGAGCCGCGCGAACCCCTGCTGCAGCCGTTCGACCTCGGTGTCGATGATCTCGTCCGCCACCTCGGTCTCTCTCTTGCCGACCTCGAGGCCCTTGTACTCGCCGAGCTCGGCCTGCGGCCGCACCCCGACCTCGAATTCGAACTGCAGCGGCTCGCCCTCGACCTCGGGGGTCGAGACCATCTCGATCGAGGGGTCGCCGATCGGCGCGATCCCCGAGTCGAGCAGCGCCCGTTCGTACCACTCGGGCAGCGCCTCGCGGATCGCCTCTTCGAGCACGGCCGGGAAGCCGATCCGCTGGATCACCAGCGACGGCGGCGCTTTGCCCTTGCGGAAGCCGGGCAGCCGCATCTCGCGGGCGAGGGCGCGGGCGGCGCGCGAGGTGGCGCGGCCGACGTCCTCGGCGGGAACCTCGACCTCGACGCGGGCGCGCGAGTCGGGGAGCTCGGTGAGGGTGGTCTGCATCGGCCCCGAATCTAGACGAATCCGCGGCTCGGCCTAGGCGCGGCCGCGAGCCCGCCGGCGGGCGAGCATCGTCCGCAGCGCCGCCCCGAAGTCGATCGCGAACGCCGCCCCGCGCCCGAGCGGGCCGGTGACGAGCCAGGCGAGGGCGCGGTCAGCCGCTCGGCGCGCTCGGCGCATCGGGCTCCCCCCCGGCCCCGAACAGCTGCCGTTCCAAGCGCGCCACCTGGCCGGCGGCGACCGCCCGCTGGGCCCGCGCCGGATCGAGCTCGACGCCGCGCTCCCAGGCGAGGTCGATCAGCCGCTGCTTCTCGATCCCCTCCCTCGCCGCCTGGAAGAAGAAGTAGGAGATCAGGGCGAGGCCGCCGACCGTGCCCTCGACCATCATCACCACGCCGGCGACGCTCTGATCGGCCAGCGGTTCGATGTGCCAGTGGGCCTCGCCCTTGGCGTAGACGTCGTAGAGGACGGTGTTCGACCACATCAGGACGTTGCCGAGGATGAAGCCGGAGAAGCGGACGACGATCACGTAGACGACCTTCCAGCCGGCGGTGAACCAGGCGGGCTTCGGCAGCGGCCCGAAGATCGGCATCCACATCAGGCAGCCGAAGAAGATGAAGGTGCCGTGCTCGAGCGCATGCACCGGAGCGCCGCCGTAGGCCGCGTCGTAGAGCGGCGGGATGTGCCAGGCGTAGAAGTTGATCATCCACAGCGGCAGCGCCACCGCCGGGTGGGCGAGGACGCGCAGCTTGTCGAGCGGCTTGGTGGCGAGGACCGGCTGCAGCAGCGGCCCGGTCAGCCCGAGGACGATGAAGAGCGAGGCGATGTCGCCGATCAGCAGGTGCTCGATCATGTGGGCGATCACCAGTTCGTCGGCGACGTCGGAGATCGGGGTGACGAGGACGACGACGATCAGCAGCAGGCCGATCGCGAAGCAGACCTGGCGCCAGAGCGGAACCGGGCGCCCGCGCGCGGCCAGGGTCGCGGCGCGCTTGGCGTAGAGCCCAGCGGCGAGGAGCATCGGCACCAGCTCGACGAAGGCGAAAACGCCGGTCAGGTGGGCCAGCGGCAGGGTCATCTCATCCAGCGTAGATGAGGTCCTCGCAAGCCCTCAGAGCGGCCGGCGATTCGAAAAACGTCGGAGTTTCCGCTGCAGACGGAGCGTTTACAGACAATACGTTTCGGTTGCTCTATATTGCTGGACAACATGACGAGCCTCGACCGCTCCGACGACAACGATCTTCTGACCGCCCTGCGTCATCCGCTGCGGCGACGGATCCTGCGACGCATGGACGATCGCGACGCGATCAGCCCGCGTGAGCTCTCGCAAATGCTGGACGAACCGCTCAGCAACGTCAGCTACCACGTGCGGGTCCTGGTCGACTGCTCGGCGGTGACCCTGGTCGACACTCAGCCGGTCCGCGGCTCGATGCAGCACTTCTACTGCAGCTCGATCGACGCCCCCTGGGCACGCCAAGTCCTCGGAATCAGCGAGACCGAGGACGAGGACCAGGGGGAGAAGTCGGGCGACGCCGATGCATAACCAAGAGATGGACGCGAGCGGAGACAGCTGGACGACGAGGGACGACGACGTCTCGATGGAGTCGGCCGTCCTGCAGCGCGTGCTGGACGTCCACCCCGCCCGCCTCACGGTCGCCGAACTGATCCGCGAACTGGCCGGCGAGGAGGTCGACTTCGGCACGCGGGACGCGATCGAACGGGCAGCGCGCGACCTCTCGGGGGTCGGGCTGGTTCACTTGGTCGACGAGTTCGTGACGCCGACGAGAGCGGCCCTTCGGTACGCCGAGCTGCTCGACCGGTGAGGGGCTCAATGATTCGACCCCGCTTTTTGCTTTAGCTGACAAGGGACGGGCCGTGGCGGGGCTGCCCCTTATCCCGGTGCCACAAACGAGGAGCAGTCGGCCGCCACCGATCGGTTCTCCCCCGGGGCACGCCCGTCCCTTGTCAGCTAAAGCAAAGATGGGGTGACCCGCCTCTCGCCGGCCAAGCTTCACCGGGCGAGCGACGCTCGCCCCCCGCTAAACCACAAACCGATCGAACGGCACCCTCAACCGCTCGCCCAACTCGACCGCCGCCCGCTCGCCGTCCGGATCCGCCTCCGCGTCCGCCGTAACCAGCACCACCTCGGTCGCCGGATAACTGCCGATCTGATCTTCGACCGCCTGCACCAGATCCTCGTCGCCCACGCGGGCCTCGGCCTCGACCCCGGCCTTGGCCAGCGAGGCGACGGTGACGACCAGGTTCTCCTGGGCGGCGTGGCGGGCGCCCTCGAGGTCGGAGGCCCACCGATCGAGGAAGCTGGTCCGCGCCGGCGCCAGCACGATCACCGATTCCGCCGCCGGGTGGCCGTCCTCGGCCTCTGCCAGAGCGGCGATCGCGGCGATCGTGTCGGGGTCCTCGACCGGGCGGGCGACGACGACCAGCAGTCGGCGACCCGGCGGGGCATCGGCGCCGATCGCTCCGCGCGGGCGCTGCCGCACGGCGACGACGACGAGGACCAGGACAGCGAGGGCACCGACGGTGACGCCGATCCCCGGCCCCCCAATGAGGAAGCCGGCGACGATCGGGACGGCGATCGCGGCGACGAGAAGCGGCAACTTCCAAGGTGCCACCCCTCAAGAGTGCCAGGCGCGACCGCCGTCCGCGCCGTCAATTCAGCCGATCAGGACCCCTTCAGGATCGCCGTCGGCGAGACGTGCTGACGCACCTTGCTGATTCGCATTGTTACTTCCCCCGTTGCTCTTTGAGATTCCCCCGCGCCGCTCACCGCGGCGCCAATCAGGGCATTACTTTAATCAGTCTCATCAATCAAAGTCAATGCACCAGGAGTGCGCGACTAAACGGATAATTGATTACCGGTATAGAGTTTCTTGAGCTACGGGCACTAGAGTGTCCGAACCGGTCGCAAACGCTGTTAACAAACGAAGGATGCCCCCCATGCCAAGAACGAAACAGAAGGACGACGTCGAACAAGTCGTCGCCAAGGCGTTCGCGCATCCGCTGCGCGTTCAGATCTTGATCATTTTGAACGAGCGGGTGGCGAGCCCGAACCTTCTCGCCCAGGAGTTGGACCAAAGTTTGAACCTGGTCGCCTACCACGTCCGCGTGCTCGAGAAATACGACTGCATCGAGCTCGTCGACACGAAGCAGCGGCGCGGCGCAACCGAGCACTTCTACCGCGCCACCCGCCGCCAGTTCCTCAGCGACGCCGAATGGTCGCGGATGCCGGACGTGCTGCGGCCCGCCGTCTCCGGCGCCGTCCTGCAGTCGATCTTCGGCGACATCGAGGAGGCGGTGCGCTCGGGGACGATGAACGAGCGCGACGACTTCCACGTCAGCCGCACGCCGATGATCGTCGACAAGCAGGGCTGGGAGGAAACCGCGACGCTGCTCGAGTCGACGCTCGACACCCTGCTCGAGATCCAGGCGCAGTCCTCCGAACGGCTCGCCAAGGGCGACGGGGAGAGCCTGCTCTCGAAGGTCGAGCTGCTGCACTTCAAGTCGCCCGCTTCCGAAGCGGGCGAAGCCGAGGCGAAGAAGGCCGCCGCGGCTGCAGCCGAAGCCGGCTAGTCCTTCCTCCCCCCGATGCCCCCGAAGGCGGAGGCGGCGCCCCTCAGCGACTGAGCGGCGCCGCCGCCTCCGGGGTGGCGACGAGGAACGAGAAGCTCTCCTGCAGGTAGAGGGCGACCGAGTCGGCGTCGTGGTGGTCGTAGCCGATCGCCAGGTCCTGGCCCGACTCGAAGAGGAAGTCGCCGCCGCGGAGGCTGACGACGACGGCACCCTCGACCCCCGGGGCCCAGACGATCGGGCCGCCGAGCAGGATCTTGCCCAGGTGGTCGAAGAGCGGGTAGCCGCCGTGCTCGGCGGTCTCGATCACCCGCGTGTACTCGTCGGGGCCGAGTGCCAGGCCGTAGGGCCCGCCGACCCCGGCGGCGCGCACCGACTCGACCGCTCGGGCGACGCTGCGCGGGTACTCGTCGCCGCTGGCGCCGAGCGGCTCGGCCGCGAACGGCGAGGCCTCGGCGATGCCGACGATGCCGGCGTCGGCCCAGCCGTGGAAGACGGCGACGTTCTCGCAGGTGGCGATCCGCACCGCTGCCTGGTCGAGCGGCTCGAGATCGGCGTCGACGGCGCCACGGTCGTCGGCGGCGAGCTCGTCGCGGGCGATCGCGAAGTCGGCCCGCAACTCGACCAGCGGCAGCACCCGCCGCCGCCGCGCCTCGACTCCCTCGCCGCCCGGCGCCGGCGTGCGCTCGGTGCGGCCGAGGTCGGTGGCCGAATGCTCCCAGCCCCGCGGGCCGGAGAAGTCGACCAGGCGCCGCGCCGCCAGCGGGCCGTGCAGGCGCTCGCGCGCCTCCTCGTCGAGCAGCTCCCAGTTGCCGTCCGAGAGCGGGGCAATCCCGCGCAGCAGGTGGTTCATCGCTCCTCCCCCCTGAGGCTGCCGATGCCGAGCGAGCCGTCGCCCGCCCCGGACCCGGCGCCGACGTTGGCTGCGGCGGCGCCCTCGGGCGGCGCCTCCCCGTCGTCGCCGATGTCCTCGGAGGCCGCCTCGGCCGCCTCCCCGTTCTCGACGATGTCGCCCTCCTGGAACAGCACGCCTTCGGCGATCGCCCGCCAGCGCGGCGTCCGCCGCAGCAGCGACTCGAGGTTCATCGCGAAGTGCTTGAACTCCTCCCCCTGGGCGTCGGCCATGATCGCCCGCGCCTCGGCGTCGGGCTCGACCGCGAGGCGCTGCTGGTACCAGCCGATCGCCTGCGACTCCTCTTCCAGCGAGGCGCAGAGGCGGGCGAACGTGCGCGTCTCCGCCGGCAGCTCCTCCGGTGGCTCGTGGTACTGGTCGAAACCCATCTGACCTCCTTGGCTGGCAGGACGGCTGGCCGTGTTCAGGGCGAGACTACCCGCAAGGCTGCCAGGGCTTCGCGAAGAGGTCGTAGGACTTGCGGATCGCGCTGAAGCCGAGCGCGACGGCGCGGTCGCAGAACTGCGAGGTCGGCAGTTCGTACTCGGCCTCGAAGACCGCCTTGCCGGCCTTGACGAAGGGCTCGAAGCGGCCGCATTCGTCGTATTGGAAGCACTCCTCGACGATCGCGAAGTCGAAGTCGCCGAGCAGCTGCGGCACCTGGGTCGGGTCGTTCTTCAGCGCCACCGCCATCCCGCGCCGGTGCACCTGGGCGGCGATCCAGCGGTTGAAGCGCAACTGCTGGGCGGCGGTGATGTCGAAGCCGGTGCGGTTTTCGAAGCCGGCGAGGTTGTCGGGCTCGACCGCGTCGAAGCCCTTGCGCGCGCACATCGCGATCCGCTGCTCGAGCGGCTGGCGGAAGAGCCGGAAGCGGCCGACGTCGAGCCAGCGCTCGTCCGGGAAGCCTTCGTAGCGCTTGCCGATCACCGCTTTCGGGAACTCGCCGCGGTCGGGCCGGTAGCTCTCCCAGCTGCCGACGTCGAGGTAGCAGATCGCCCGCCGGCCGTCGCGGTGGAGCGCCGCCACTTCGGCCCGACTGGCTTCGAAGCCGTCGATGTCGTAGACCGAGGCGGGAACGTCGAGGTCGAGGCGCCCCTGCAGCTGCCACTGCCAGGGGCCGGTCTGGGGCGCCGGATGCCAGATGCCCGCGGCAAGCGCGATCGCTGCGAGGAGAACGCCCACACAGGGGTTCTACCCGAGTGAGCAAGGCGGCAACGGGATACGGCGCTATGGTGTCCCGAGGCGGTGTCTCGAGCCGCCTGGCGCTGCACGGCACCGCCTTTGGCGATGCCCTCTGGGCGGTGTCGGTGAGGACATCCCGACAGGAAAGAACCAGACTTGGCAGCGAGCGACGAACAGACCCCGATCACCGACCCCGCGCCGGCTCCGAGCCCTGGCGACGGCCTCGCCAGCGAGCGCGAGCTCTGGCGCCGCTTCGCCGCCGACCGCGACCCCGCCAGCCGCGAGGAGCTGGTGCGGCGCTACATGCCGTTCGCGAAAAACCTGGCGCTGCGCTACCGCGGCGCCAGCGAGTCCTTCGACGACCTGCTGCAGGTCGCCAACCTCGGCCTCGTCAACGCGATCGACCGCTTCGAACCCGAGCGCGGGACCCCCTTCGCCGCCTTCGCCTCCCCCACCATCCTCGGCGAACTGAAGCGCCACTTCCGCGACCGGGTCTGGACCGTGCGGGTGCCGCGCGGGCTCCACGACCGGATGGCCGAAGTCGACAAAGCGACCTCGGAGCTGACCGTCACGCTGCAGCGCTCGCCCTCGGTCGGCGAGATCGCCGAGCGGCTCGAAATCGACCCCGCCGACGTGCTCGAAGTGCTGGAGGCCAACCACAACCGGCGGCCGCTCTCGCTCGACCGCCCGCTCGGCGACGAGGAAGAGTCGCCGGCCTCGGAGTGGATCGGCGACGAGGACGAAGGCTTCGAGCTGGTCGAAGACAAGCTCACCCTGGAGGGGGTGCTGCCGCAGCTCGACGAGCGCGAGCGGCTGATCCTCAAACTGCGCTTCGTCGACGACATGACCCAGTCGCAGATCGCCAAGCAGATCGGCCACTCGCAGATGCACGTCTCGCGGATCCTGCGGCGGACCCTCGACCGGATCCGCGAAGAGGTCGCCGAACGCGACCAGCGCTCCGGGCCCTAGGCGCCGGCGGGTCGCCGCCGCTCAGCGGCCGTCGCCGGAGAGCGCGGCGATGCCGACCACCAGGTACTCGCCCTCACCGTCGCTCTCGACCCGCAGCTCGTCCGCCAGCGACTCGAGCGAGCCGCCGACCTGCGGCAGCTCGAGGCTCTCGCGCAGGGTCTCGCCGCCGCCCGCTTCCATCGGCCCCACCTTGAGCTCGACGCCCTCGCGGCTGTCGAGGATCGAGAGGCAGACGTGGCCGTCCGGGAAGCCGAGCGGGGCGCCGGCGGAGATCGCGTCGCTCAGCAGCATCGCGTCGGAGATGCGGTCGACGGTGACGTCATGGCGCGCCGCCAGCGAGGTCAGGGCCCGGCTCAGGATCGGCGCCAGCAGCTGCGGCGGCCCGACCCGCAGGTCGGTCGTCTCCGGGTGGCCCGGGACGGTGCTGCTCTGCACGTCCTCGCCGGCGCGGTCGCGGGAGACGAGCGGCAGGTACATGCGGATTTCGGTGCCGCGGTCGACCCCGCCCTTGATCTCGAAGCTGCTGGACAGGGCGGCGATCAGGGTCAGGCCGAGCCGCAGGCTCGAGCGCTCGCCGTCGGTCCGCGGCCGGATTCCCATCCCGTGATCGCGGACGGCGACCGTCAGGCCCTCATCGTCGGGCACCGCCTCTACCTCCAGCGGCCCCGGCTGCCCGTCCGGGTAGGCGTGGACGACGACGTTCATGCAGGCCTCGGTCACCACCGTCTTCAGGTCGGCGATCCCGGGTTCGTCCATCCCGATCGTCTCGGCGAGGCCGGCAAGCGCGTGCCGGACCACCGCCACGTTCTCGGCGTTTGCGGGCAGAGACATCTCGAGCCCCGTTCGATCCTCGTTGCTTGCGTTCACATTCGGAAAGGCGGTTCTGAACCCGCCGGTGGAGTGCCTGCCTTGACCAAGTGCTCCTCTCGCGCCGGCGAGCATAGCTTTCGGGCCGCATTCGGTTCATACCCGGCGGGGATGCCGTAAAACGACCCGCTCCACGGCCGGTTTGCTGCGGTAGCATCGCGCGCGTGAATCCCGGGTCTTTCGAGGCGTCGACCGCCGCGCTGGAGGACGGTATCCGGATCGTCTCGGTGCGGGGAGAGCTCGACCTCGGCACCGCCCCGGAACTGGAGGGCCCGTTGGCGGAGGCGGTCGGGGCCAACCAGCCGCTGCTGATCGATCTCAGCCAGTGCGAGTTCATCGACTCGACCGGGATCGCGATGATCGTCCGCGCCTGGCAGCAGCTCGCCGACGGCGACTCCGCCAGCCAGCGGGTGGTGATCTGCAGCGACAACGAGCAGGTGCGGCGGGTGCTGGAGATCACGGGGCTCGAGCTCTCGATCCCGGTCCACACCAGCCGCGAGGAGGCACTGGCGGCCCTGCGCGGCTCACACGAGTCGTGAGACCGGTCACATAGGCGGCCAGGCGGCGATACTCCGGCCGCCGCCTGGGTATGGGAAGGCGATGCCTGCGCCACGCCGGAGATTGCCCCGCGAGCTGTTCGAGACGCGGACCCACGCCTGGACCTCGATCGGCCTCGGCGACGAGATCGCGCCGAAGTCCTCGCGCCGGGCGGTCGGCGGCCTGCTGCTGGCGGTGATCGTCCTGGCGGCGACGCTGGTCGTCTACTACAACCGCGCGAGGATCGCCCCCGGCTACGGCCAGTGGGTGCGGATCGGGACGGTCGTCGTCCTCGTCCTCGTCGGCTCGGCCGCGATCCACTGGCTCGGCCGCGCCTTCTCCCCCCGCCTCTACCGTCGCCTCGACCCGGCCACCGCCGGCAGCGTCGGCTTCGTCGTCCGCCTGCTGGCGACCGCCGGGGTGGTGATCCTGGCGCTGCGGATCGCCGGCGTCCAGGCCGGCACGCTGGCGGTCGGTGGTGCCTTCACCGCGGTCGTCCTCGGCCTCGCCGCCCAGCAGGCGCTGGGCGGGATCTTCGCCGGCGTCGTCCTGCAGAGCACCCGGCCCTTCCGGGTCGGCGAACGGGTGCGGCTGGTCGGCGGCGCCCTCGCCGGCTCGCTCGAGGGCACCGTCTCCTCGCTCGGCCTCTTCTACACCACCCTCAGCCAGGGGGCCGACCGGCTCAAAGTCCCCAACAACGTCCTCCTCGGCCTGGTCGTCGTTCCGCTGCGAGAGCCGGACAAAGTCGACGTCCGCGCCCGCTTTCCGACCGAGGCCAGCCCGCAGCGGGTCGAGCAGAGCCTGCTGCGCTCGATCACCGTCCCGACCCGCTACCGCCCCAGCGTCTCGCTGGAGGAAATCGACCCCGGCGGGGTCACCTTCCGCGTCCAGGCCACCCCGCTCCGCCCCGAGCACGGCTCCCAGCTGGCCGAGGAGGTCCTCGCGGCGCTGCGCGAAGAGACCGTGGTCGGCGGGCGCGAGTCCCGCGCCGCCTGAGCGAGCGCGCGGTCTGAGCGCCGCGCCACTCCTCAGGCGAAGATCGCGATCGCGAGGTTGATCAGGACGGCGACGGGGGTGCCGACGAGCGAGAGGGTGCGGAAGAACCTGGCGAAGCCGCCGCGGTAGCGGACCGCCTCCATCAGGGTCAGGCCGACGACGTGGGCCATGTTGATCAGCGCGGTGGCGATCGCGATGCCGATCGCGACCGCGACCCAGCCGGTGTCGGTTCCCGAGCCGCCGGCGGCGACCGCGGCGAGGATCGCGGCGACGACGGTGCCGACGATGCCGGCGATCATCCCTGCGAGGTCGGCGCGCGAGAGGCCCGGCAGGTAGGCGGAGCCGACTTCGTGCTCGACGCCGGAGACCGTTCCGGGGCCCGCCGCCTCGACCTCGACCACGCGGTCCTCGTGGGCGGCGTCGAGGACGACCATCCGCAGCGGCGGCTCGAGCGACTCCTTCGCGTGCTCGAAGAGGTCGCCTTCGAACCAGCGCGCCTCCTTGCCGCCGTGCTCGAAGAAGATGACTTCGTCGGCGGGCGCTTTCAGCAGCGCGTCCTGGGCGGCCTGGACGGGGTCGGGATCGCCGACCTCGCCGCGGGCCTCGATTCCGTGCTGCCTGAGGTAGAGGAGCGAGGCCGTGAGCCTCTCCTGCGCCCGTTCGCGCGGCTCGTCGATGTCGCCCATCGTGTGGTGGAGAACGTCTGCCTCGACCGCCGGCACGACCAGGCGCAGCGCGTCGCCCTCGCCGTTGGCGGAGCGCTTCAGCTCCTCGACCGGCCCGTCGCCCTCGAGCGGGTCGGTGACGACGACGATCAGGCTGCGGGACATCTGCCCATCCCTCACCCGTCGGCCGGGATCTCTTCGTCGGGCTCGCCGTACTCGGCCCGCTGGGGCTCCTCCGGCTCTCCCGCCGCGGTGTCCGGGAAGCGGTGCTGGTCGCCGTGGCTGGCGATGTCCTCGAGGTCCTTCTCGGCCAGCTCGAAGCCCTCGGCCTCGCCCTCTCCCGCCTCGGCAAGCGGCTGCTCGGCCGGGTCCTCGGCGTCGCGCGGCGCCTCGCCGCCGATCCGCGCGGCTTCGAGCGCCGCCTCTTCCTCCTCCTCCTCGAGGAAGGCTTTGTCGCGCTCTTCTCCTGGCTCGGCCATCGTCCGGTCCTTCGCTAGGAGGTCGGCGAGGGATCGGGGCCGCCGAGACGGCCGAGCAGCCAAACCGTCGCGCCGCCGGCCAGCGCGCCCACCCCGAGCAGGGTCGTCGTCCGCATCGGTTCCCGCTTCAGCTTCGCGGCGGTGCCGTGGGCGGTGCGCTTCGCGGTCGTCTTGACGGCCTTGCGGGCCAGCATCGATTTCAGTGCCATGCAGGGCCGATACCCGGGTTCCCTGCCGCTCAATCGCGGGTAGCGAAGGACGATGGCGACCACCGTGGTCCTCGACGTCGACGGCACCCTCGTCGACACCAACTACCAGCACGCGATCGCCTGGCACCGGGCGCTGCGGGGCTGCGACTACGCGGTCCAGCTCTGGCGGATCCACCGCCACATCGGCATGGGCGGCGACCAGATCGTCGCGGCGCTGGTCGGCGAGGAGGGCGAGCGCGAGCACGGCGAGGCGATCCGCGCCGCCGAGGGCGAGGCCTACGGCGAGCTGATCGGCGAAGTGCAGGCGATGCACGGCGCCACCGAGCTGCTGCGCGAGCTGCAGGAGGACGGCAGCAGGGTGGTCCTCTCGAGCTCGGCCAAGGCCGAGGAGATCGACCACTACCTCGACCTGCTCGGTGCCCGTGACCTGGTCGAGGCCTGGACCAGCTCCGCCGACGTCGAGCGGACCAAGCCGCACCCCGACCTGATCGAGGCGGCGCTGCGGAAGGTCGACGGCGAAGGCCCCGCGGTGATGATCGGCGACTCGATCTGGGACGTCCGCGCGGCCGCCCACGCCGGGATCCCGACGGTCGCGGTGCGAACCGGCGGCTTCGGGGCCGACGAGCTGCGCGAGGCGGGCGCGGCCGAGGTCGTCGATTCGATCGACGAGCTGCGCCGCGATCCTCAGCTCCTGGCCGCCACCGCCCGCTGAAGCTCTTCCTTGCTCATGCTCGAGCGGCCGTCGATATCGAGCTTCTTGGCGTCGTTGTAGAGCTGTTCCCTGGTGCGGCCGCTCGGCCCTTTGCCCGACAGCTTGCCGCCGCGGCTGCTAGCCGAGCTACCCCGGGTCGAGCTCTTCGATTTCGTCTTCGACTCGCCCGAGCGCGCCTTTTCCTTGTTCACCGTCCGCGCCGCGATCTCTTTCGCGCGCTTGGTCGAGCGGCCCTCTTTTTTCTCGCTCTTGACGATGTCTTTGTACTGCCGATCGCGTTTGCTGCCCTTCTTGACACCTTTTGGTGGCATGGTCGGTCCTTCCCCTCGTTGCACCGCGGGGCAGGCCTAGGCGGTCTGCCCCGCGTGAGTTCCCTCGGCGAACTCCTCGACGATCTTGGCGCCGAAGGCCGGCAGGTCCTCCGGCTTGCGGCTGGTCACCAGGCCCTGGTCGGTGACGACCTCCTGGTCGACCCACTCGGCGCCGGCGTTGCGCAGGTCGGTCTGCAGGCTCGGCCAGGAGGTGACGGTCCGGCCCTTGACGACGTCGGCCTCGATCAGGGTCCAGGGGCCGTGGCAGATGACGCCGACCGGCTTGCCGGCGGCGAAGAAGTCGCGCACGAAGGAGACCGCCTCCTCGTGGGTGCGCAGGTTGTCCGGGTTGGCGACGCCGCCGGGCAGCACCAGCCCGTCGAACTCGCCGGCGTCGGCCTCGCCGACGGTGCGGTCGACGGAGTACGTCTCGCCCTTGTCGAGGTGGTTGAAGGCCTGGATCTCGCCCGCTTCGGGGGCCAGCAGCTCGGCCTCGGCGCCGGCTTCGCGGACGGCCTCCAGCGGTTTCGTCAGCTCGACTTCCTCGACGCCCTCGTTGGCCATCAGGAAGGCGATCTTCTTCCCCTGCAGCTCTTCTGCCATGGCTTTCCGCTCCTTGGCTCGTGATCCTGGGTTGTGAAGTCTCAAATAGCCCGCCGGCCCGAACGCCGCGCCGTGGGGGAGACGGTTGGTCGTGGAGCCCGAGCGGGAACCGGTTGCGACCGGTGAAAGCCGCTGGGCTTCGAACCGACGGGCTATGGCCGGCGGCTACCCGAGGGGGCGAGGCGGCAAACTCGGTCTCAGTCGTCGGCGGCGGCGGTCCGTCCGACCGGGCCCCGACCATTGGCCCATGTGGTCGGTCGACATCGTCTGCTCGGACCCCGAGTGCGAGTGGCAGGCGGAGATCCTGCTGGAGGAGCTGGAGGAGGCCGAGCTGCTCGTCTGCGAGTGCGGCCACTGCGCTGTCGTCCGCGCCGTCGCCCGGTTCGAAGCGCTCTATCTTTCGGTCGATGGCCGAACCGCAGGAGCTCGAGCTTTGGCGCTATCTGCGGACCCAGCGTAGGGTCGCGGCGCGCCTGATCGAGGGGACCTCGCTGGAGGAGGTCGCCGCTGACTTCCTCGAAGCCGTCGCCGGGCTGCTGCGCTGGGAGGCGGGGGCGCTGTGGCAGGTCCCCTCAGAAGCCGAGGTGCTGCGCTTCGTCGAGGGCTGGTCGCGGGAGGGGCTCGACGCCGGGCCGCTCTGGGAGCAGAGCCGCGAACTGCGCTTCCACCGCGGCGAGGGCCTGCCCGGCCGGGCCTGGGCGGAGGGCAAGATCGTCCTCGTCACCGACTACGCCGAGACCGAGGAGCACCACCCGCGCGGCGAGCGGGCCGCCTCGCTCGGCCTCGAGGCGGCGCTGGCGATCCCGATCCCGATCGGCGACCCCGCCGCGGTGCAGGCGGTGGCCGAGTTCCACACCGGCTTCCTCAGCAGCCAGCCGGACGAGGTGATGGTGGTGCTGTCGGGCTTCGCCGACCAGCTGGCGGCGTTCATCGAGCAGCGCCGCACCCAGGCCGAGGTCGCCGCCGGCGAGCAGGCGCGCCAGCACCTCGCCGAGGTCGTCCGCAGCACCGGCGACGCCGTCCTCTCCAAGGACCTGTTCGGGATCGTCACCAGCTGGAACCCCGCCGCCGAGCGGATGTACGGCTACAGCGCCGAGGAGGCGATCGGCCGCCACATCTCCTTCCTCGTCCCGCAGGACCATAAAAACGAGGAGATGGAGATCCTCGAACGGATCCGCCACGGCGAACGGCTGGAAACGTACGAGACCGAGCGGATCCGCGCCGATGGCGCCCGGATCTCGGTCTCGCTCACGGTCTCGCCGATCAACAACCCGAGCGCCGGCCTGATCGGCGCCTCGGTGATCGCCCGCGACATCACCGCCGAGACCCGGCGCCGCCGCGCCCAGGAGTTCCTGGTCGCCGCCAGCCGTCTGCTCGACACCTCGCTCGACGTCGAGCAGACGGCGCGGACGATCGTCGCCACCGCGGTGCCGGAGCTGGCCGAGATCTGCGTCATCGACTTCCTCCGCGAGGACGGCACCTACGGCGAGAGCGTCGTCGCCGGCGCCGACCCGGCCGCCGCGGCGCGGCTGGAAGAGATCCGGCGCGAGTCGCCGCTCGACGCCGGTGGCGAGCACCCGGTGGCGCGGGTTATGCGCGAGGAGAAGCCGATGATCTGGCGCGACCTGAAAGCGCCGGAGGTGATCGACCAGGTCGCCCAGAACGAGGCCCACCGCGAGCTGATCGACGACGCCGGCTACAACTCGGCGGCGGTGGTGCCGCTGATCGCCCGCGGCCGCAAGCTCGGCACCGTCTCCTTCCTCCATGCCAGCGGCGACCTGCGCTACGACCCCGGCGACCTCGCCTTCCTCAGCGAGCTCGGCGACCGCGCCGCGATGGCGCTCGACAACGCCCGTCTCTACAGCGAACGGACGCGGATCTCCGAGAGCCTGCAGCGGGGGCTGCGGCCGCCGCGGCCGCCGCGGGTGCCGGGGCTCTCGATCGAGGTGGTGTTCGAGGCGGCCGGCGAGGGGATCGAGATCGGCGGCGACCTCTACGACGTGCTCGAGACCGACGACGGCTGCTGGGTGCTGATCGGCGACGTCGCCGGCAAAGGCACCGACGCCGCCGCGGTCTCGGTGGCGCTGCGCCACGCGGTGCGCGGGCTGACGCGGGAGATCGAGGAGCCCGAGGAGGTGCTGGTGCGGGTCAACGAGCTGCTGCTCGGGGGCTCGAGCCTGAACGACTTCGCGACCGCGATGCTGCTGCGGCTGTGGCGCGAGGCGAGCGGCTGGCGCGCCGCGGTCGCCTCGGCCGGGCACCCGCCGGCGGTCCACATCGGCGGTGCCGAGCCGCGGCTCCTCGGCGGCGGCGCGGTGCTCGGGGCCTGGGAGGACGTCGCGGTCCACAGCCACCAAGTCGAGCTCGGCCCCGGCGAGGCGCTGGTCCTCTGCACCGACGGCTGGCTCGAGGCCGGCCCGGTCTCCTCCCACGCCGAACCGGAGGCGCTGGCCGAGCTGGCGAGCGCCCTGGCCCGGCTCGAGCTGGCCGAGCTGACGGCGCGGCTGCGCGCCGACGCGATCCGCCGCGGCGGCGGCGTCCTCCGCGACGACCTCGTGATCCTGGCGCTGCGCCCCGACCCCGGCGACGACCCCGACAACCCCTTCGGCCGGCGTGGTCGTCTTTCCTCAACCATAGGTTGAGAAAGGACAGCCACAGGGATGGGAAGTTGAGGAAGGACAACCACGGGGCGGTGCGGACTGCGGGGCGCGTGGTCGTCTGCTGCCTGGCGGCGCTGGTGGTGGCGGGTGCGGTGGTCGCCAGCGCGGGCGCCGGGCCGCGGGCGGGTGGACCGGCGGTCGCGGCGAGCGCGGCGCGGCCGCCGATCGTCAAGTGGCCGATCCCGTTCGGCGCCAAACGCAAGCACGAGATGGCCGCCTACTCGGAGCGGCACTACGGCGAACGCACCTGGCGGCTGGTCCACCCGCAGGTGATCGTCGAGCACATGTCGGAGGCGAGCAGCGCCGCCGCGGTCCGCAACACCTTCGTCCCCGACGTCCCCGACGTCGAGCTGGGCGAGCTGCCCAACGTCTGCTCGCACTTCGTCGTCTCCTCGGCCGGCAGGATCTACGCGCTGGTCAACCTGCGGACCCGCTGCCGCCACACCGTCGGCCTCAACTGGACCGCGATCGGGATCGAGCACGTCGGCTACGCCGACTCCGACGCGCTCGACGACCCGGCCGAGATGCGGGCCTCGCTGCGGCTCACCCAGTGGCTGCGCTGCAAGTTCCACATCGAGGTGAAGAACGTGATCGGCCACAACGAGAGCCTCTCCTCGCCCTACCACCGCGAGGACGTGCCGAGCCTCCGCACCCAGACGCACGGCGACTGGCGGCACAGCTCGATGCAGGTCTACCGCAAGCGGCTGCGCGCGCTCGGGCCCTGCTGAGGGTCGGTCAGGCCGGAACCGGGGTCGGCAGCGGCTCGCCGCGGACCGCGGCGACGGCGTTACGGGCGGCGAGGGTCGCCATCGCCTCGCGGGTCTCGACCGTGGCCGAGCCGAGGTGCGGCAGGAGGACGACGTTCTCGAGCCCCAGCAGCTCCGGGTGGACCTGCGGCTCGTGCTCGTAGACGTCGAGGGCGGCGGCGGCGATCCGTCTCTCGCGCAGCGCCGCCGCCAGCGCCGCTTCGTCGACGACCGGGCCGCGGGCGGTGTTGACGAGGATCGCCTCCGGCTTCATCAGCGCCAGCCGCTCGGCTGAGATCAGGCCGCGGGTCTCGGGGGTGAGCGGCGCGTGGAGGCTGACGAAGTCGCTGGTCGCGAGCAGCGGCTCGAGCTCGAGCCGCTCGGCGCCGAGCTCGGCGACCAGCTCCGGGTCGGCGGGGCTGCGGTTGGCGTAGGCAACCTCGATCCCGAAGGCGCGGGCGCGGCGGGCGACGCGGCCGCCGATCGCGCCGAGGCCGACGATCCCCAGTCGCTTGCCGGCCAGGTCGCGGCCGAGCATGAACTCGAGGCCCCAGGCCCAGGGCCGGCCGGCGCGGATCAGCCGCTCCCCCTCCCCCAGCCGCCGGGCCGCGGCCAGCAGCAGCGCCAGCGTCAGGTCGGCGGTGGCGTCGTCGAGGACGCCGGGAGTGTTGGCGACCGCGACCCCGCGCGCCGCCGCCGCCTCGAGGTCGACGTTGTCGTAGCCGACCGCGACGTTGGCGACGACCTGCAGCTCCGGCCCGGCGGCGTCGAGCAGCTCGGCGTCGACGCGGTCGTAGAGGAAGCAGACGATCGCGGCCGCGCCGGCGACGTGGGCCAACAGCTCCGCCCGCGGCAGCGGCGCGCCGACCTCGGCGACCGCCGCCTCACCGGCCCCGTCGAGCAGCGCCAGCGCCGGCGCCGGCAACCGCCCGGTGACGGCGAAGCGGGGGCGATCGGCGACCGGCATCGGCCGCGACTCTACCCCGACCGTGGTTGTCCTTTGTCCCGCCACGACCCCCGTGGTTGTC
>DASXOF010000200.1:0-2580 GCA_036494495.1 Solirubrobacterales bacterium
TCGGCCTGCGGCAAGACCAACCTGGCGATGCTGGTCCCGACCCTGCCCGACTGGAAGGTCGAGACGGTCGGCGACGACATCGCCTGGATGAAGTTCGGCGAGGACGGCCGCCTCTACGCGGTCAACCCCGAGGCCGGCTTCTTCGGCGTCGCGCCGAACACGTCGCACAAGACGAACCCGAACGCGATGGACACGATCGAGCGGAACACGATCTTCACCAACTGCGCCAAGACCGACGACGGCGACATCTGGTGGGAGGGGATGACCGGCGAGCCGCCGGCGCACGCGATCGACTGGCACGGCAACGAGTGGACCCCCGAGTCCGAGAAGCCGGCCGCGCACCCGAACGCGCGCTTCACCACCCCCGCCGCCCAGTGCCCCTCGATCGCCCCCGAGTGGGAGGACCCGGCCGGGGTGCCGATCGACGCCTTCCTCTTCGGCGGCCGCCGCGGCACGGTGATCCCGCTCGTCTCCGAAGCCTTCGACTGGGAGCACGCGGTCTTCATGGGGGCGACGATGTCCTCGGAGACGACCGCGGCCGCGGCCGGCGAGGTCGGCAAGCTGCGCTTCGACCCGATGGCGATGCTGCCGTTCTGCGGCTACAACATGGCCGACTACTTCGCCCACTGGCTGAAGGTCGGCGCGACCGAGGGGGCGGAGCTGCCGCGCGTCTTCTACGTCAACTGGTTCCGCAAAGACGCCGACGGCAAGTTCCTCTGGCCCGGCTACGGCGAGAACAGCCGCGTCCTCGAGTGGATCTTCCGCCGTTGCGACGGCGAGGGCGAGGCGGTCGAGACGGCGATCGGGCGGCTGCCGACGCCGGCCGACGTCAACACCGAGGGCCTCGAGATCTCCGACGAGGCTATGCAGGCCCTGCTCTCGGTCGACACAGAGCTGCTGAGCGAGCAGCTGCCGCAGGTCAAGGCCCACCTGGCCCAGTTCGGCGACAAGCTGCCGAGCCAGCTCTCCGAGCAGCTGGCGGCCCTCGAAGCGCGCCTGGCCTAGCCGGCACTCCGCTTCACCGGCGCTCCGTTCCTTGGCCGGCGCTCCGTTCGCCGCTTGTCAACCAGAGGTTGACGAGCGGCGAACGGACCAGGAGGGCCTGGCGAAACTCCCGCACCCTTGCGGACATAGCGCCCCCAGGCCCTCGAGCGGACTGCATTTGGGCCCTCCTGGGGACCGGATGCAGCACTCTTCCCGGAAGACTGTTGCATTTGCCCGCCTATGGGGGGTCAATGCAGTTTTCGTCCGGTGGGGAAGCTTTGGGTCGTCGCCGTCCGCAGCCTCGGCGCAGGCCGCACGGACGCGGGTTTCGCTGGTCCCTCTGCTAGGCCTCGGTGGGCGCTTCGCCGTCGGCGCGCCGCAGGATGAAGGCCTGGCCGGCCCAGTTGAACTGGCGCCACGGCACCAGCGATAGGTGCGGGTTGCGCTCGAGCCACTCGGCGGTGGCTTTGGCCTCGCCTTTGTCCGGGTCGCCCTTGAAGCAGAACCAGTCGTCGAAGAGGACGACGGCGCCCTGGCTGAGGCGCGGCCCGAGGAACTCGAGCACCGGGACGGTGGAGGAGTAGAGGTCGCAGTCGATCCAGGCGATCGCCACCTGCTCGAGCGGCACCTGGTTGCCCGGCGCCAGCGTCTGGTCATAGAAGCCCTTGACGATCTCGACCTCGGCGGGGGGGACCTTGGCGCGGCGCAGTCGCGCTTCGAAGGACTCGCGGGCGAAGCTGAACTCGCTCGCCTCCCAGCGGCCGGTGTCGTCGATGCCCTCGGTCTCCGGCAGGCCCTCGAAGGAGTCGAAGGCGAAGTAGCGCCGGTCGCGGCTGAGGTTGGTGCCGACCCGCCAGGCCTCGACGAACGTGCGCCCCTGCCAGACGCCGAATTCGGCGTAGTCGCCGGTGACTTCCTCGGAGTGGGCGTAGGCGAAGGCGAGGGCGAGGACGCGGGCCGACTCGTGACCGCTCGAGATCGCGCCGCCGCGGCGCAGCAGGTGGGCGAGGGGGTCGAGCGCCCGCCCGATTCGCGATGCCGAGAGCGAGTCGATCATCTCCGCCCTGGTCAGGCCCTGCAGGGGGCCTTTCGCGAACAGCTCAGCCACGGCGCGGCATTCTACGGCTCGGAGTTCCGGGGGAGCGCCTGACTACGATGGCTGCATGGCGCTTCGCGTGGGCATCGACCTGGTCTCCGTCGCCGAGATCGCCGAGACCCTGCGCGGCGAGCACCGCGAGCACTACCTGGAGCGGATCTACACGCCCGGCGAGGTCGACGCCTGCCGCGGCCCCTCGGGCCGGATCGAGCCGGAGCGGCTCGCCGCCCGCTTCGCCGCCAAGGAGGCGGCGATCAAGGCCCTGCCGGGTGCGGGAGAGGGGGTGCGGCTGACGACGATCGAGGTCGTCGCCGACGCCAGCGGCCAGGTCGAGCTGGGGCTCTCCGGGAGGGCTGCGGAGTTAGCCCAGCAGGCGGGGACGAGTGAGATCGCGGTGAGCCTCACCCATGAGGGTGGGTTTGCGGCGGCGACTGTCGTTCTTGTCTAGACGGGTTGCGAGAGGGGCGTCGGCACTCCTCCCCGTGAATTTGCGTCGCTCG